>NZ_CAJPGY010000002.1:0-314355 GCF_905339915.1 Burkholderia sp. BCC1985 | reverse complement strand
GAGGATCTGCTGGACGAAAATATCCATTTAAAGCTCCTTGGCCCATGCTGCCGGAGGACGTTGCGCCCCGCGGGTAAGCGAGGAATCGCGCCTTCGCGGCGACACTGCGGGTACTAGTCGATACCGGTAAGGGTGGATCGCCCCGGCGCGCGCCGCCCGGCCTGTACGGCCGGACCTGCCGCCGGAACGGATACAGAAACGACACCGCACTGTTCCGGTGCCATCATGAGTCCCGTCGCTAAATCGTCACGACATCGAGGACGGTGTACTTGGCCTCCTTGAAGTCGTAGGGCAGCGTGCCGCAACGGCCGGTGTCCGGTTGCCCGAACGCCATGCCTTTTTCCGTCCGGGCCGGGGCGAACCCCGCGTCCGGGCAGATCAGGTTCCGCGCCGCGTCGCCCGCGGGCTCGACCACCTTGACGGCGCACATGCCGATGTCGCCAAGGGTTTGCGCTCCGATGCCGGACGCCGTCGCCTGCGGTGCAAGCGGGCCGTCCGCCGCCACCCGCGCGGCGCCCGAACCGGCATCGCGAAGGTGGCGCCCGACTTTCGTCAGGACTGCGTCGGAATCCGTGAAACGAAGCAGACCGCCCGCCGCGACGCGATGGGTCGCGGCGACACGCTGTTTCGTCGAATCGAAATGAAAGGGAATCAGTGACATCTGCACGTCGCCTGCGTTGCCCCGAAACCCGGGCGCCCGCCGTGCGGCGCGCCCTGCTGCTGCCGCATCATGGCCGGCGGCTCGTTGTCGGGCAATCAGCTTGCCCGTCGCCCGGTCGATGGCAGCGCCGCCGGCGCGTGCTGCCCGCCGTGCCGAATGCATGCCGATCTTCGGACCCTGCGCGTTGATTTCCTCGATCGCCAAACGTGCCCCGTTGTCCTTGTCACTGTCCGATTGCGCAATGCGGCACACCGACCGCGCCGCACGTCCGGTTCCGGCAGCGCGCACGTCGCTGGCCGCCGGTACTGCGGGTGCCGCAGTCTCCCTGCCCGCCTCGTCGTCGCTCTTTTTGCTACAGCCGGCAAGCATTGCAACCGGTGCGGCGACGGACATGGCGTCAGCCAACTTCACATGCATCGAGTAGGTCTCCCGCGCCTTGCCAAAACCCGATTTCAAAGCCATTCCGGCCTGAAAACGGGCGCATTGTAACTCCATTTATAGGCCGCCAATAATCCTGATTCGATGGGGTTTTCCTGCATTGCAACCAATTTTGAGAAGCGGCTACGCGCGGCGATAGCAACCGGGTTGCACCATTGCTGTGAACAATGGTTGCATCTCGTTTTCGCGACGCAAAAAAAAGCGCGCCGGGAGGCGCGCTTCGGGGGTATCGCAGGTGCGATGCGGCAATCAGGCGGCGGGCGGCAGGTTGAGCCCGCGCGGCAGCGGAAACGACACGTTTTCCTCGATGCCGTCGAGGGCGCGGACATTGCGCACGCCGAGCTCGCGCAGCCGCGCGATCACGGCCTGGGCGAGCACTTCCGGCGCCGATGCGCCGGCCGTCACGCCGATGCGGCGCTTGCCCGCGACCCAGGCCGGATCGATCTGATCGGGCGCGTCGACCATGTACGCGGCCACGCCGCGCTTCTCGGCCACTTCGCGCAGGCGGCTCGAATTCGAGCTGTTCGGGCTGCCGACGACGATCACGACGTCGCACTGCGGCGCCATGAACTTCACCGCATCCTGGCGGTTCTGCGTCGCGTAGCAGATGTCCTGCTTCTTCGGCTCGCGGATCTTCGGATACTTCGCCTTCAGCGCGCCGATGATCTCGGCCGCGTCGTCGACGGACAGCGTCGTCTGCGTGACGAGCGCGATGCGCTCGGGATCGGCGAGTGCGAGCTTCTGCACGTCCTCGACGCTTTCGACGAGATGCATGCCGCGCTCGACCTGCCCCATCGTGCCTTCGACTTCCGGGTGGCCCTTGTGGCCGATCATCACGATGTCGACGCCGTCCTGGCGCATCTTCGCCACTTCGACGTGCACCTTCGTGACGAGCGGGCAGGTTGCGTCGTAAATACGCAACCCGCGCACGTCCGCCTCGTCGCGCACGGCCTTCGACACGCCGTGCGCGCTGAAGATCACGGTGTTGCCGGCCGGCACTTCCTCGAGTTCCTCGACGAAGATCGCGCCTTTCTTCTTCAGATCCTCGACCACGTACTTGTTGTGGACGATCTCGTGACGGACGTAGATCGGCGCACCGTGCATCGCGATCGCGCGCTCGACGATCTCGATTGCGCGATCGACCCCTGCGCAGAAGCCGCGCGGCTGGGCCAGCAGGATTTCGGCATCGGCGGCGACGGTCTGCCCGGACAGCGTATCGGTGGTGCTCATGATTACAGGATTCCGATGATTTTCACTTCGAACGTGAGCGCTTGGCCCGCGAGCGGATGATTGAAGTCGAACAGCGCCGAGGTTTCGCTGACTTCCTTCAGCACCCCTGCATAGCGGCCGCCGTCCGGCGCGTTGAATTCGATCAGCTCGCCCGGCGTGAAATCGTCGCCGACCATCCCGTTCTCGCGCAGCGTCGACAGCGTCACGCGCTGGAGCATGTCGGGATTGCGGGGACCGAACCCCTGCTCGGGCGTTAGCTGAAAAGTCGAATGGTCACCGACCCTGAGCCCGAGCAGAATCTGTTCCAGCGAGGGCGCCAGTTGCCCGGCGCCGAGCAGCAGCGTGGCGGGCTTGTCGGAGAAGGTGTTGACGATGTCGGCGCCGTCGGCCAGTGCCAGCCGGTAATGCAGCGTGACATGGGAACCGGGCTTCACTTCGGATAGATCGATGATGCTCATGAATGACTCGTGTTCGTCGGCGCCCGAACTGGCCGAAAGGCCCGGCGCAAAGCCAATATTGTAAGTCACCTGAGCGCGCAAGGCTGAAAGTGCGACGACGTCGCGCACACGGCCGCCGCCAATGGAGTTTCGATCATGCCGTCATCCTCTCTCGCCGTCGCGCCGGCCGAATGCCGCGACACCGCCGACCCACCGGCCGCTGCGCCGGGCCGCGTCGTCCCGATCCGCCTGCGCAAGCGCCGCCCGGCCGACTGGCGCCCCGAGCGGCCGCGCGAACGGCTGCTGGAGCGCGGGCCCGCCGCACTGACCGACGACGAACTGATCGCGCTGCTGCTCGGCACGGGCAAGCCCGGGCACGATGTGTTCGTCACCGCCCGCGCGCTGGTCAGGCAGTTCGGCACGTTGCGCGGCCTGCTCGAGGCGACCTCCGGCGACTTCGAGATGCACCCTGGCATCGGTCCCGCGCGCTCCGCACGGCTCGTCGCGGTCACCGAGATCGCGCGGCGCATGCTGGAGGAGAAGGCGCACGCGCGCTTGCAGATCGATTCGCCCGGCGCCGTCGAGGATTGCCTGCGGCTGAAGATCGGCTCGCGCCCGCACGAAGTATTCATTGCGGTGTACCTCGACGCCCGCAACGGCCTGATCGACATGGAGGAAATCACGCGCGGCTCGCTGACGCGCATGGCCGTCTATCCGCGCGAGGTCGTGCGCCGCGCGCTGCAGCAGAACGCCGCGGCGCTGATCGTCGCGCACAATCATCCGTCGGGCGCGGTCCAGCCGAGCGCGGAGGACCGCCGCCTGACGCGGGTGCTGAAAGACGCGCTCGAACTCGTCGACGTGCGGCTGCTCGATCACGTCGTCGTCGGCACCAGCGATACATTTTCGTTCGCGCGCGCCGGTTGGCTGTAGACTGTGGCCCGGCGACCCGCCCCACGGGCGCCGCAACGACGATGCGAAATTGGGTTTGATTTTTCTGAACTTTTTCTGCTAGAATCGTCGTCTGTCTTTTTTCCAACCAGTTCTAGCCATCGAAGGGCCTTGTCTTTACAGGCTTCGGCGTTCTGAGTGCAGCCATGGATCACGTGGCAGTACGATGGAACCTTCATCGGCGATCGAACCCCGAATTTAGCGTATTAGGAGTGCTCTCATGGCACGCGTATGCCAAGTAACTGGGAAAGCGCCGATGAGCGGCAACAACGTTTCCCACGCCAACAACAAGACGAAGCGCCGCTTCCTGCCGAACCTGCAAAACCGCCGGTTCTGGGTGGAGAGCGAAAACCGCTGGGTGCGCCTGCGCGTCTCGAACGCCGGCCTGCGCCTGATCGACAAGAACGGCATCGATTCCGTGCTCGCTGACCTGCGCGCACGCGGCGAAGCCTAAGCCCAAGGAGCACAATCATGGCAAAAGGCGCACGCGACAAGATCAAGCTTGAGTCGACCGCTGGTACGGGTCACTTCTACACGACCACGAAGAACAAGCGCAACATGCCGGAAAAGATGGCGATCAAGAAGTTCGATCCCGTCGTCCGCAAGCATGTGGAATACAAAGAAACCAAGATCAAGTAATCTCCGGTTTCTGCCAGCCTGACGGCGACCGAAAAGCCCCGCACATGCGGGGCTTTTTGTTTTGCGCGGTTTCGCGCGCACGCTCGGGCCCGACGCGGTATGCTCTCCCCTTTCCGCGGCCAAAGTCGACGGAACGCACAAGATCTAAAGCGTAACGATGGAGATGCAGCATGAAATTCGACGTGGCGATCGTCGGCAGCGGCCTGGCAGGGCTGTCGGTCGCACTCAACCTGGCCAGCACGCGACGTGTCGCGCTGATCGCGAAACGTTCGATGATGGAGGGGGCAAGCGATAACGCGCAAGGCGGCATCGCGGCCGTCCTCGATTCGGCGGACAGCATCGAGAACCACGTCGACGACACGCTGGTCGCCGGCGGCGGGCTGTGCGACGAAGGCGCGACTCGCTACATCGTCGAGCATGGCCGCGAAGCGATCGAATGGCTGATCTCCCAGGGCGTGCCGTTCACGAAGGACGATGCGGCCGAACTCGGTTTCCACCTGACGCGCGAAGGCGGCCACAGCCACCGCCGGATCATCCACGCGGCCGACGCGACCGGCCATGCGGTGCTCGCGACGCTGTCCGACCGCGCACGCCAGCATCCGAACATCACGTTCTTCGAAAACCACCATGCGATCGACCTGATCACGTCGGACCGGCTCGGGCTGCCCGGGCGCCGCTGTCACGGGCTGTATGCGCTCGACGTCGACAACGACCGCACGATCACGATCGAGGCGCCGCACACGGTGCTCGCGACCGGCGGCGCCGGCAAGGTCTACCTGTACACGACGAACCCCGACACCGCGACCGGCGACGGCATCGCGATGGCGTGGCGCGCGGGCTGCCGCGTGTCGAACATGGAATTCATCCAGTTCCACCCGACCTGCCTGTTCCATCCGTATGCGAAGTCGTTCCTGATTTCGGAGGCCGTGCGCGGCGAAGGCGGCCTGCTCAAGCTGCCGGACGGCACGCGCTTCATGCCCGCACACGATCCGCGCGCGGAACTCGCGCCGCGCGACATCGTCGCGCGCGCGATCGACTTCGAGATCAAGAAGCGCGGGATCGACTGCGTGTATCTCGACATCAGCCACCAGCCGGAAGCGTTCCTGCGCGAGCACTTCCCGACGATCCATGCGCGCTGCCTCGAATTCGGCATCGACATCGCGAAGCAGCCGATTCCGGTCGTGCCGGCCGCGCACTACACGTGCGGCGGCGTCGTCACCGATCTCGCGGGGCGCACCGATCTCGCGGGCCTGTATGCGGTCGGCGAGACGTCGTATACGGGGCTGCACGGCGCGAACCGGCTCGCGAGCAATTCGCTGCTCGAATGCCTCGTGATCGGCCGCGCGGCGGCCGAGGCGATCGAAGCGGCCGGCTTCGACGCTGCAACGCCGGCCAAGCTGCCCGCATGGGACGAAAGCCGCGTGTCGGATGCGGACGAGGAAGTCGTCGTCGCGCACAACTGGGACGAACTGCGCCGGCTGATGTGGAACTATGTCGGCATCGTGCGTACCGACAAGCGTCTCGAGCGCGCGAAGCACCGCTTGTCGCTGCTGCGCGACGAGATCCACGAGTACTACGCGAACTTCCGCGTGACGCGCGACCTGCTCGAGCTGCGCAATCTCGTCGACGTCGCGACGCTGATCGTGAAGAGCGCGTACTCGCGCCGCGAAAGCCGTGGGCTGCACTACAGCCGCGACTGGCCGCACACGCTGCCGAAGGCGCTGCCGAGCGTGCTCACGCCCCGCTCGCGCCGCTGACCGGTACGCCCTTCCCGGCTGCCGCCGCACAAAAAAAGCCGCTGGCGTCATGCGCGCCAGCGGCTTTTTTCGTCAGACGGTATGTCGCGCGGTCAGTCGACGATCCGCATCGAGTAGTCGGTCGCGCGCACGTCCTTCGTCAGCGCGCCGATCGAGATACGGTCGACGCCCGTCTCCGCGAACGTGCGCACCGTATCGAAATTGACGCCGCCCGACACTTCGAGCACGGCCTTGCCGGACGCGATGCGCACTGCCTCGCGCATCATGTCGAGCGTGAAGTTGTCGAGCAGCACCGACTGCGCGCCATGCGCGAGCGCCGTATCGAGCTGCGCGAGCGTCTCGACTTCGACCTGCACCGGCACGCCTGATTCGAGCGCGAACGCCGCATCGAGCGCTTCGCCGACACCGCCGGCAGCCGCGATGTGGTTTTCCTTGATCAGGATGCCGTCGTACAGCGCCAGACGCTGGTTCTCGCCGCCGCCGACCCGCACCGCGTACTTCTGCGCGAGCCGCAGGCCCGGCAGCGTCTTGCGCGTATCGAGGATCTTCGTGCGCGTGCCTTCGACGCGATCGACGTAACGACGCGTCGCGCTCGCGACGCCCGACAGCAGCTGCAGGAAGTTCAGTCCGTTGCGCTCGGCCGTCAACAGCGCGCGCGCCGGCCCTTCGAGTTCGCAGACGGTCGAATCCGGCGCCATCCGGTCGCCTTCGCGATAGCGCCACTGCACGACGATCGACGGATCGATTCGCGCGATGACGGCCTCGAACCACGGCACGCCGCACAACACGGCTTCCTCGCGCACGATGATGCGCGCACGGCGCCGCTCGCCGGCCGGCACGAGCCGCCCGGTCTGGTCGCCGGTGCCGACGTCTTCGGCGATCGCATCGGCGACGTTGCGCGCGATCGCTTCGTCGAACGCCGCGCCGTATTGTGCGCGGACGGCTTCGAACAGCGGAGAGACTGCGCCGGTCATGCGGCCCCCACGTTCGCGAACAGTTGCTGATCGCGCTGCAGATCGCCGCTCGCTTGCACGCGCTTCTTGTGCGCCGCGGCGAAATCGAGCATCCGGTCGATCGGCAGACGCGCGCGCGCGCCGATCGCCGGATCGACGAAGATCTCGTTGTGACCGCGCTCGAGCACGTCGGCGAGGTTCGCGAGGCCGTTCATCGCCATCCACGGGCAATGCGCGCAGCTCTTGCAGGTCGCGCTGTTGCCGGCCGTGGGCGCGGCGATGAAGGTCTTGCCGGGCGCCGCGAGCTGCATCTTGTGCAGGATGCCGAGGTCGGTCGCGACGATGAAGTGCGTCGCGTCGAGCTTCACGGCGGCATCGATCAGCTGGGTCGTCGAGCCGACGACGTCCGCCTGCGCGACGACGTTTTCCGGCGACTCCGGATGCACGAGCACCTTCGCGTCCGGATATTCGGCACGCAGCAGGTCGAGCTCGATGCCCTTGAATTCGTCGTGGACGAGGCACGAACCCTGCCACAGCAGCATGTCCGCGCCGGTTTTCTTCTGGATGTAGCTGCCGAGATGGCGATCGGGTGCCCAGATGATCTTCTCGCCCCGCGCGTGCAGGTCCGCGACGATTTCGAGGCCGATCGACGACGTGACCATCCAGTCCGCGCGGGCCTTCACGGCGGCGCTGGTATTCGCGTAGACGACGACGGTGCGATCGGGATGCGCATCGCAGAACGCGGAGAATTCGTCGACCGGGCAACCGAGATCGAGCGAGCAGGTCGCGTCGAGATCGGGCATCAGTACGCGTTTGCCGGGGCTCAGGATCTTCGCGGTTTCGCCCATGAAGCGTACGCCGGCGACGACGAGCGTCTGCGCGTCGTGGTCGCGGCCGAAACGGGCCATTTCGAGCGAATCGGCGACGCAGCCGCCGGTTTCGTCCGCCAGTTCCTGCAGCTCGGCATCCACGTAGTAGTGAGCGACGAGCACGGCCTTTTCACGTGCGAGCAGCGCCTTGATGCGCGCCTTCAGCGCGGCGCGTTCTTCGGCGGACGGCGCCTCGGGCACTTTGGCCCACGCCTGGCCTACCCCACAGACGGTTCCCGCCGAGACCGGCCGGTCGTACTCGACGGGTTTGATCGTCGATTGCATCTCCATATCTCCTGTCGACCCGAGTTAGCGCTTTAGCGCTTACTCGGGTCCCATGCTTCGCGGTCGACCCGAGTTAGCGCTTTAGCACTTACTCGGGTCCCATGCTTCGCGGTCGGCCAGAGTTAACGCTTCAGCGCTTACTCCAGCCCCATCCCTACGCTCGCCCCGGAGCGGCACGTCAGCGCCGCCCCGAGCCTCATACGAATTCCGGGCTTCCAGTCGCCCTTCGAAAACCGGCCGCCCAAATGAAAAAACCCCGCCAACGCGGGGTTTGTGACGTCCTGAGATTCTAATCGATTTCGAATCAGGCGTAGCGACGCAGGCGCGTCGCGAATTCCTGCAGCGCCTTGATGCCGCTTTGTTCCGCGCGATGGCACCAATCCTGCAATTGCGCGAGCAGCTGTTCGCGCGAAGCGGTCGAGCGATCCCAGATCGCGGCCAGATCCTGGCGCAGCTGGAAGTACGTGTGCAGCTTCTGGCTGTTCGCGAAGATCTCCGGCAGCAGCTTCTTCTGCGGTTCGTCGAGGCCGTCGGCGTCCTTGTGGAACCACTTGCGCGCGCCGCGCATCAGCTGGTACTTCTCGCTCGAGCCGAGTTCCTTCAGGTGCGCGAGCTCCTGACGATAGGCACGCTTCACGGCCTTGCCGTAGCGCGCCATCACTTCGTAGCGGTTCGACAGCACGGCCTGCAGCGTTTCCTGGTCGAGCACCGTCTTCGGCTTGTTCAGGCGCGGCGTCGGTGCAACCTTCTTCACCTTCGCGAGACCGAATGCCGACATGATGCGGATGTACATCCAGCCGATGTCGAACTCGTACCACTTGTTCGACAGCTTCGCCGACGTCGCGAACGTGTGGTGGTTGTTGTGCAGCTCTTCGCCGCCGATCACGATGCCCCACGGGAACAGGTTCGTGCTCGCATCGGCCGAGTTGAAGTTGCGGTAGCCCCAGAAATGGCCGAACCCGTTCACGACACCCGCGGCCCAGAACGGAATCCAGACCATCTGCACGGCCCACACGGTCAGGCCGAGCACGCCGAACAGCGCGACGTCGATCACCATCATCAGGCTCACGCCGAGGATCGGGTACTTCGAGTACACATTGCGCTCGATCCAGTCATTCGGCGTGCCGTGGCTGAACTTGCGCATCGTTTCTTCGTTCTTCGCTTCCGCGCGATACAGTTCGGCGCCTTCGAGGAACACCTTCCAGATGCCGCGCGTCTGCGGGCTGTGCGGATCTTCCTCGGTTTCGCACTTCGCGTGGTGCTTGCGATGGATCGCGGCCCACTGGCCCGTCAGCATGCCGGTCGTCATCCACAGCCAAGCGCGGAAGAAGTGACTCGCGATCGGGTGCAGCTCCAGCGCGCGGTGCGCCTGGCAGCGGTGCAGGTAGACCGTCACGCCGATGATCGTGACGTGCGTGACGGCAAGCGCGAACAGCGCGACCTGCCACCACGAAAAGCGCAGGAGCCCGTGGGAAAGAAAATCGAGCAGGGAATTCAACAAGGCAGTTACCTGTGGTGAGAGCGATGCCGGCGCCGGCCGACGTCATAAAAATGAAAGCATACCGCGTGTAGACCGGAATTTTACTTCAACCGTTCCAAGTCTTTGTAAAAAATGAATATTCTCTTGTCTTGACGCAACGCAAACAGTCCATCGGCGGACCGGGAAAGGCGCGCGATCCGGTTCTGGCCGCAGGCCCCGCCCGATTCGCGCCGTCAGCCGCGTCTACGCGGCCGACGCCCGCCCGTCCACCGACAGGCCATCGGCCACGGGCATGCCCTCGGCGACCACGCCGGTCGCGGCGAACCCCTCCGGCAAACCGACCACGCGCACTTCGCGCTGCGGGAACGGAATCGAGATCCCGTGCTCGCCGAACAGCCGCCAGATGTTGCGGTTCACCGACGAACGCACGCCCGACGTGCCCTTCGCCGCATCCTCGATCCAGAAGCCGAGCTCCAGGTCGATCCCGTCCGCGCCGAAGCTGACCAGATACGGCGTCGGCGCCGGCTCAGCGAGCACGCGCGGCACGCCCTTCGCGGCTTCCGCGAGCACCGCGAGCGCCTGCTCGACGTCGCTGGTATAAGCAATCTGCACGGCGACCTTCGCGTAGCCGCGCGTCAGGTACGACGACTGGTTCTGCACGACGTCGGTGATCAGCTTCTCGTTCGGGATCAGCGTCTCGTTGCCGTCGAGGCCGCGCACGACCGTATAGCGCGTGCGGATCTGCGTGACGACGCCCTGGAGCCCGCCGACGCTGATCGCGTCGCCGAGTCGCAGCGAACGGTCGAGCAGGATGATGAAGCCCGACACGTAGTTGCTGGCGATCTTCTGCAGCCCGAAGCCGAGGCCGACACCGACCGCGCCGCCGAACACGCCGAGCACCGTCACGTCGATGCCGACGAGCGACAGCCCGATCAGGATCGCCGCGAACACGAGCAGCGCGCGGCCGATCCGCGACATCACGACCTTCAGGTTCGCGTCGAGCGTGGTGGCGCGCGCGAGGCGCTCCTCGAGCACCGAGCCGAGCCACATCGCGACCATCAGCGTCACGCACACCCACAGCGCGCCGGAGATCACCGACAGCAGCGTGAGGTGCGCATTCGCGACGCGAAACTGCACGCTGTCGAGCCACGCGATCACGTCGCGCTGGATCCCGAGCACCGTCAGCACCATCGCCGCCCACACGATCACCGACACGATCTTCTCGACGATCGACAGCCACGCATGCGTGTGGCCGTCGCGGGCGAACACGCGCCGCGCGAAGAAGAACAGCACGTAGATCAGCCCGATGCCGAACAGCGGCACGAGCGCGAGCGACAGCAGCGACGTCGACATGAACGGGTCGAACCCGAGCTGCGCGGCCAGCACGAACAACCCGCCGAACAGCGGGAACAGCGCGCGCTTCAGGCTCTGCGCCCCGGCGCCCGGCATCCGGCCGGCGGCGCGCCGGCGCGCGTCGATGCGGCCGTGCACGAAGCGCGCGGCCACCCATGCGAAACACAGCGCGCCGACGAGGATCGCCGCCTGCCAGATCATCACCGGCTGGTTGAAGTCGCGGATCACCGACGCGAGCCGGTGCGACAGCAGGCGGTTCTGCAGATTCTCCATCGTCCGTGCGCCCCGCCGTTACTGCGCGGCGCGCCGTTCCAGCACCGCGGCGAAGAAGCCGTCGGTCGCATGGCGGTGCGGCCACAGCGACAGGTAGTCGCCGGTCTCGAGTTCGATGCGCTGGTCGGCCAGCACCTTCTGTGCGGGCACCAGCACGAAGTCCGGATGGTCGGCGAGGAACTGCTCGACGATCGCCTCGTTTTCCGCGTCGAGCACGCTGCAGGTCGCGTACACGAGCCGGCCGCCCTTCTTCACGAGACGCGCGGCGCTCGCGAGGATCGACGCCTGCTTCGGCGTGAGTTCCTCGATCGACGTGCGCGTCTGGCGCCACTTGAGGTCGGGGTTGCGGCGCAGCGTGCCGAGGCCGCTGCACGGCGCATCGACCAGTACGCGGTCGATCTTGCCGGCGAGCCGCTTGATCTTCGCGTCGTGTTCGCTGTCGATCAGCACCGGGTTCACGTTCGACAGCCCGCTGCGCGCGAGGCGCGGCTTCAGCTTCGTGAGGCGCTTTTCCGACACGTCGAACGCATAGAGGCGCCCGGTCGAGCGCATCATCGCGCCGAGCGCGAGCGTCTTGCCGCCGGCGCCCGCGCAGAAATCGACGACCATCTCGCCGCGGCGCGGCGCGACCAGCGAGCACAGCAGCTGGCTGCCTTCGTCCTGCACCTCGATCTGGCCTTCCTCGAACAGCTTCAGGCGCGTGAGCGCCGGCTTGCCGACGACGCGCACGCCTTGCGGCGCGAACGGCGTCTCGCCCGCGTCGATGCCGTTCGCGCGCAGCGCGTCGATCACCTGGTCGCGCGTCGCCTTCTGCGCGTTGGCGCGCAAGTCGAGCGGCGCCGGGTAGTTCAGCGCGGCGGCGAGCTGCGCGAGTTCCTCTGCGTCGAAACGGGCCGACAGCGCCTGGTAGATCCAGTCGGGCAGGTTGGTGCGCACGCGCACCGGCAGGCTCGCCGGATCGATCTTCGACACGTGCTCGAGCCACGCGGCCTCGGTGTCGGACACGAACGGCTTCAGCGCATTGCGGCCGAGCGTCTGCATCAGGCCGAGCAGCGTCAGGCGCCGCGCGGGGCTGCCCGTGCCGCTCTCGGCGAGGTGCGAGAACTCCATCTTGCGGCGCAGCACCGCGAACACCGCCTCGGCGATCACGCCGCGCTCGGCGTGGCCGAGCTTCGGGTGCGCACGGAAGAACCGGCTCGTCGTCGCGTCGGCGGGGCCGGTGAACTTCAGCACCTCGGCCAGCAAGGTCTCGGTCTGGCCAATCAGGAATCCGTGCAGCTTCATACGCCCTCGCTCGTTTCGGTATGCGGTTGATCCGCGAAAATCCAGCGCGCCTCTTCCGGCGCGACCACTGCCCTGCCGTTCTCGAGGCGCAGGCGCCCCTCGACGAACCAGCGGACCGCACGCGGATACAGCACGTGCTCGACCGTCAGCACGCGCCGCGCGAGCGCGGCCGCGTCGTCGCCCGCGCGCACGGGCACCGCGCCCTGCGCGACGATCGCGCCGCTGTCGAGTTCGGGAATCACGAAATGCACGCTCGCGCCATGCAGCGCGACGCCGGCATCCAGCGCCTGCTGGTGCGTGTGGATGCCCTTGAAGCTCGGCAGCAGCGACGGGTGGATGTTCAGCAGCCGGCCCTCATATCGTCTGACGAAATCGGGCGTAAGGATGCGCATGAAGCCGGCAAGCACGACGAGATCGGGCGCGAAGCGGTCGATCTCGGCGGCGAGCGCCGCGTCGAAGCTGTCGCGGCCGTCGAACGAACGATGGTCGACCACCGCGGTCGCCACCCCGTGCGACGCGGCAAAAGCCAGGCCGGCCGCGTCGGGCCGGTTGGCGATCACGGCGGCGACCTCGGCCGGCCAGCGTTCCTGCGCGCACGCGCGGACGATGGCCTCCATGTTGCTGCCGCGACCGGAAATCAGGATCACGAGTTTTTTCATCCGCGAATTTTACCATTCGCCCCCGCGTTTCCCCCCTTCTCGGCCGCCGGGCCGCCCGAACGTTTATAATCTTCTGCTTTGCGGCATCCCACCGCCCATTCCCCGACGCTGCATCCGCTATCGTGAAAGTCTTCCGCGGCCTGCCCAACGCCGAGAGCCGCGCGCCGTGCGCGCTGACGATCGGCAACTTCGACGGTGTCCATCGCGGCCACCAGGCCCTGCTCGCGCGCGTGCGCGCGGCAGCGGACGCGCGCGGCCTGCCCGTGTGCGTGATGACCTTCGAGCCGCACCCGCGGGAATTCTTCAACCCGGCCGGCGCGCCGCCGCGCATCGCGATGCTGCGCGACAAGCTGGAAGCGCTGCGCGAGCATGGGGTCGACCGTGTCGTCGTCGAGCACTTCAACCATACGTTCGCAAGCCAGTCGCCGCAGGCGTTCGTCGAGCGCACGCTGGTGAACGGGCTGCACACGCGCTGGATGATGGTCGGCGACGATTTCTGCTACGGCGCGAAGCGCGCGGGCACCTTCGACACGCTGAAGGCGGCCGGCGAGCAGTACGGCTTCGAGGTCGAGCAGATGGGCACGGTCGCCGGCAGCGACGGCACGCGCATCTCCAGCTCGGGCGTGCGCGCCGCGCTCGCGGCGGGCGATCTCGACGCGGCCGCGCAGGCGCTCGGCCACGGCTACGCGATCAGCGGCCACGTCGCGCACGGGCTGAAGCTCGGCCGCGACCTCGGCTTCCCGACCCTGAACCTGCCGATCGCGCACAAGCGGCCGGCGCTCGCGGGCATCTTCGTCGTGCAGGTGCACGGCCTGGGCCCCGCCCCGCTGCCGGGCGTCGCGAGCCTCGGGCTGCGCCCGACCGTCGACGATTCCGGCCGCGTGCTGCTCGAAGTCCACCTGCTCGACTGGCACGGCGACGCGTACGGCAAGCTGATCCGCGTCGAATTCCTGAAGAAGCTGCGCGACGAGGCGAAGTTCGACGATCTCGAGGCGCTGTCGCGCGCGATCGCGCTGGACGTCGCGAATGCACGTGCGTACTTCGTCGAGCGCGACCGCGCGCCGGGCAGCCGCACGACCGGCTTCTCGACCTCGGCGACCGACCGAATTAGCTGATCCGGCCGGCGGCGCCCCGCGCCGCACCCTCGCGCCGCCGACCCGCGCGCATCCCCGATTCACGACGCACGAGCGTCCCCCGATTTAGATAGCGATCCCATCATGAGCAACAAGAAAGCCGATTCGAAACCGCAGGCCAAGTATCCGGTCAACCTGCTCGACACGCCGTTCCCGATGCGCGGCGACCTGCCCAAGCGCGAGCCGCAGTGGGTCAAGGAATGGGAAGAGCGCGGCATCTACGAGAAGATCCGCGCGGCCAGCCAGGGCCGGCCGAAGTTCATCCTGCACGACGGCCCCCCGTATGCGAACGGCGACATCCACCTCGGTCACGCGGTCAACAAGATCCTGAAGGACATCGTCGTCAAGTCGCGCAACATGGCCGGCTTCGACGCGCCGTACGTGCCGGGCTGGGATTGCCACGGCATGCCGATCGAGATCCAGATCGAGAAGCAGTTCGGCAAGTCGCTGCCGGCGGCCGAAGTGATGAGCAAGGCGCGCGCGTACGCGACCGAGCAGATCGAGAAGCAGAAGGTCGGCTTCAAGCGTCTCGGCGTGCTCGGCGACTGGGCGAACCCGTACAAGACGATGAACTTCGTCAACGAGGCGGAAGAAATCCGCGCGCTCGGCAAGATCATCGAGAAGGGCTATGTGTATCGCGGGCTGAAGCCGGTGAACTGGTGCTTCGACTGCGGCTCGGCACTCGCCGAGGCGGAAGTCGAGTACAAGGATCGCACCGACCCGACGATCGACGTGATGTTCGCGTTCGCGGAACCGGAAAAGACCGCGCAGGCGTTCGGCCTGCCGGCACTGCCGCGCGCCGAGGGCGGCATCGTGATCTGGACCACGACGCCGTGGACGATCCCCGCGAACCAGGCGCTGAACCTCCATCCGGAAATCGTCTACGCGCTGGTCGACACCGAGCGCGGGCTGCTGATCATCGCGGAAGAGCGTGTCGAAGCCTGCATGACCGACTTCAAGCTGACCGGCCGCGTCGTCGCGACCGCGCCGGGCGTGAAGCTCGCCAACCTGCGCTTCCACCACCCGCTCGCATCGGCCCACCCCGGCTACAAGCGCACCGCGCCCGTCTACCTCGGCGACTACGTGACGACCGACACCGGTACCGGCGTCGTGCACTCGTCGCCCGCCTACGGCATCGAGGACTTCCAGTCGTGCAAGGCGCACGGGATGACCGACTCGGACATCATCAACCCGGTGATGGGCGACGGCCGCTACATCGAATCGCTGCCGCTGTTCGGCGGCCTGTCGATCTGGGACGCGAACCCGAAGGTCGTCGACGCGCTGCGCGAGGCCGGCTCGCTGCTGCGCAGCGAGCACTACAAGCACAGCTACATGCACTGCTGGCGTCACAAGACGGCGATCATTTACCGTGCGACGTCGCAGTGGTTCGCCGGCATGGACGTGACGCCGCGCGACGGCGGCAAGACGCTGCGCGAAACCGCGCTCGAAGGCATCGACGCCACCGCGTTCTACCCGTCGTGGGGCAAGCAGCGCCTGTTCAGCATGATCGCGAACCGTCCCGACTGGACGCTGTCGCGCCAGCGCCAATGGGGTGTGCCGATGGCGTTCTTCGTGCACAAGGAAACCGGCGAGCTGCACCCGCGCACGCTCGAGCTGCTCGAGGAAGTCGCGAAGCGCGTCGAGCAGTCGGGCATCGAGGCGTGGCAGACGCTCGATCCGCGCGAGCTGATCGGCGACGACGCGAACCTGTACGAAAAGAACCGCGACACGCTCGACGTGTGGTTCGACTCGGGCACGACGCACTGGCACGTGCTGCGCGGCTCGCACAAGGATCAGCTGCAGTTCCCGGCCGACCTGTACCTCGAAGGCTCGGACCAGCACCGCGGCTGGTTCCACTCGTCGCTGCTGACCGCATCGATGATCGACGGCCGCGCGCCGTACAAGGGCCTGCTCACGCACGGCTTCACGGTCGACGGCGAAGGCCGCAAGATGAGCAAGTCGCTCGGCAACGGCATCGACCCGCATGAAGTCGCGAACCGTCTCGGCGCCGAAATCATCCGCCTGTGGATCGCGTCGACCGACTACTCGGGCGAACTCGCGATCTCCGAGGAAATCCTGAAGCGCGTGACCGAAGGCTATCGCCGCATCCGCAACACGCTGCGCTTCCTGCTCGCGAACCTGTCGGACTTCGACTTCGCGCAGCACGCGGTGCCGGTCGACGAATGGCTCGAGATCGACCGCTACGCGGTCGCGTTCTCCGCGCAACTGCAGACGGAACTGCTCGGCCACTACGAGAAGTACGAATTCCACCCGGTCGTCGCGAAGCTGCAGACGTACTGCTCGGAAGACCTCGGCGGCTTCTACCTCGACGTGCTGAAGGACCGCCTGTACACGAGCGCGGCCGATTCGCGCGCACGCCGCTCCGCGCAGACCGCGCTGTACCACCTGACGCACGGGCTGCTGCGCGTGCTCGCGCCGTTCCTGTCGTTCACCGCGGAAGAAGCGTGGAAGGTGTTCCAGCCGGCCAGCGACACCGTGTTCACGGAAACCTACTACGCGTATCCGGAAGTCGCCGGTGCGGCCGCGCTGATCGAGAAGTGGGCGCTGCTGCGCGACGTGCGCGGCAACGTGACGAAGGCGCTCGAGGAAGCCCGCACCGCGAACCGCATCGGCTCGTCGCTGCAGGCCGAAGTGGCCGTGCATGCGAGCGGCGCGCGCTACGACGCGCTGACGAGCCTCGGCGACGACCTGAAGTTCGTGCTGATCACGTCGGCGGCAACGATCGTGAAGGTCGACGACGAAGCGCAGGAAAGCGTCGACGTGGCCGCGTCGAAGTACCAGAAGTGCGAACGCTGCTGGCACTACCGCGAGGACGTCGGCGCGCACGCCGATCATCCGACGCTGTGCGGCCGCTGCTTCTCGAACCTGTTTGAAAACGGCGAAATCCGGAGCGCTGCGTAAATATGGCGAAAACCCTGTCGAAACCGGCCAGCGGCGCGCTCGCGCCCTGGCTCGGCATTTCGCTGATCGTGATCCTGTTCGACCAGCTGTCGAAGATCGCGATCCTGAAAACGTTCGCGTACGGCGCGCAGCATGCGCTGACGTCGTTCTTCAACCTCGTGCTGGTGTACAACCGCGGCGCCGCGTTCGGCTTCCTGTCGACCGCGAGCGGCTGGCAGCGCTGGGCGTTCACCGCGCTCGGCGTCGGCGCGACGCTCGTGATCTGCTTCCTGCTGAAGCGCCACGGCCACCAGCGGCTGTTCAGCGTGTCGCTCGCGCTGATCCTCGGCGGCGCGCTCGGCAACGTGATCGACCGGCTGATCTACGGCCACGTGATCGACTTTCTCGATTTCCACCTCGGCGACTGGCACTTCCCGGCGTTCAACCTCGCCGATTCCGCGATCACGATCGGCGCGGTGCTGCTGATCTACGACGAACTGCGTCGCGTGCGCGGCTCGCGCTGAGCGCGCATACTCGGTGGCGACGGCCGGCTTCGCGCCGGCCGTTCCGTTTGACCCTTGGAGGCCTGAGTTGGCACACGCAGAACTCGCAGGAAAACACCTCGTTCTCGGCCTAACGGGCGGCATCGCCTGCTACAAGATCGCCGAGCTCACCCGGCTGCTGACGAAGGCAGGCGCGACCGTACAGGTCGCGATGACCGAAGCCGCCACCCAGTTCATCACGCCCGTCACGATGCAGGCGCTGTCCGGCCGGCCCGTCTACATGAGCCAGTGGGACGCGCGCATCGGCAACAACATGGCGCACATCGACCTGTCGCGCGAAGCCGACGCGATCGTGATCGCGCCCGCGTCGACGGACTTCCTCGCGAAGCTCGCGCACGGGTTCGCGGACGACCTGCTGTCGACGCTGTGCGTCGCGCGCGACTGTCCGCTGCTCGTCGTGCCCGCGATGAACCGCCAGATGTGGCAGAACCCGGCCACGCAACGCAATGCCGCGCAACTGCGCGCCGACGGCGTGTCGGTGCTCGGCCCCGATTCGGGCGCGCAGGCGTGCGGCGAAGTCGGCGACGGCCGCATGCTCGAGCCGGAGGCGATCTATGAGGCGATCGTCGCGCACTTCGCGCCGAAGGTGCTCGCGCACCGCCGCGTGCTGATCACGGCCGGCCCGACGTTCGAGCCGCTCGATCCGGTGCGCGGGCTCACGAACCGCTCGAGCGGCAAGATGGGCTTCGCGCTCGCGCGCGCCGCGCAGCAGGCCGGCGCCGACGTGCATCTCGTCGCGGGGCCGGTCGCGCTCGACACGCCGTGGGGCGTGTACCGCCAGGACGTGCAGACCGCGCAGCAGATGTACGACGCGGTGATGCAGGCGGTAGCCGACGCCGACATCTTCATCGCGGTGGCCGCGGTCGCCGACTGGCGCGTCGATCAGCCGGCCGAGCACAAGATGAAGAAGACGGCCGACCGCAAGATGCCGGCGCTCGCGTTCGTCGAGAACCCCGACATCCTCGCGTCGGTCGCCGCGCTGCCCGATCCGCCGTATTGCGTCGGCTTCGCGGCCGAAAGCGGCGACCTCGACGTGCACGGCGACGAGAAGCGCAAGCGCAAGAACGTACCGCTCCTGGTCGGCAACCTCGGCCCGCTGACGTTCGGCCGCGACGACAACGAAGTCGTGCTGTTCGAGGCAGCCGGCCTCACGCGCCTGCCGCGCGCGCCGAAGGACGAACTCGCGCACGTGCTCGTCGCGGAAATCGCGAAGCGCCTGCCGGACAACCGCCTGATCTGATCACCCGCGCGGCGGCCCGCGCCGCCGCGCCCTTCCCGACCGATTCGACGACCGCATGAAACTCGACCTGAAGATTCTCGACGCGCGCATGCGCGACTACCTGCCCGCCTACGCGACCACCGGCAGCGCGGGCCTCGACCTGCGCGCGTGTCTCGACGCGCCCGTCACGCTGCAGCCGGGCGAAACGACGCTGGTTCCGACGGGCCTCGCGATCCACCTCGACGACCCCGGCTACGCAGCGCTGATCCTGCCGCGCTCGGGCCTCGGCCACAAGCACGGGATCGTGCTCGGCAACCTCGTCGGCCTGATCGATTCCGACTACCAGGGCCAGCTGATGGTGTCGACGTGGAACCGCGGCCAGACCGAGTTCGTGCTGAACCCGTTCGAGCGGCTCGCGCAGCTCGTGATCGTGCCGGTCGTGCAGGCGCAGTTCAACATCGTCGACGACTTCGCGCAAAGCGATCGCGGCGAAGGCGGCTTCGGCAGCACCGGCCGTCACTGAACGGCGCAACGCAAAAAGGGGCCTCGCGGCCCCTTTTCTTTCGTCGGTTCGGTCCGGCTTCGCTCACCGCTCGGCCGTCTGCGCGATCCGCGCGGGTACGAGTTCGCGGCGCCGCGCCTGCGCGATGCTCGCGTAGATCACCAGCGCAACCAGCACGCCGAGCAGCACCGCCGACGAGCCGACCGTGCCGAGCGCGAGTCCGCCCTTGGCGACCGGTTTCGTCAGCAGGTCGCCGACCGTCGCCCCGAACGGACGCGTGAGCACGAACGCCGCCCAGAACAGCAGCACGCCGGAAATGCGCGTGAAGTAGTGCGCGAGCACGATCGCCGCGAGCAGCCCGCCGATCAGCAGCGCGCCGCCGCCAAAGCCGAGGCCCGAGCTGTCCGCGAGGAAATCGCCGAGCGCGGTGCCGAGCGTGTTCGAGAACAGGATCGCGATCCAGTACAGCAGTTCGACCTTGCGCGTGCGGATCAGGTCGACCGACAGCGATTCGCCGCTCAGGCGCCACACCGTGAAGATCGCCAGCAGGATCGCGACGAGAATCGACGAGCCGGCCGCGTAGCCGAGGCCGAGCGTACGGTCCATGAAGTCGGACATCGTCGTGCCCGCCGTGCTCGTCGCGACGATCACGGCCCAGTAGATCGCCGGGCGATATTGCGTCGTCCTGAGCTGCGCGCCGAGCGTGACGAGAAAGAAACCGAACAGCAGGATCGAGCTCACCGCATAGCCGACGTTCAGCGTCATCGACAGCAGGTCGCCGCCGGTTTCGCCGAGCGTCGTCGCGCAGATCTTCATGATCCAGAACGCGAGCGTGATTTCGGGAAGTTTGTTCATTCGAACCCCTTTTACAGATAGCGCCGGGCTGGCGTGCGCCGGCCCGGATCGCGGACAGGTTCGAATGTAATCGCCGCCGGCTTAACGGAACCTTAGCGCGGCGGGCGTTGCGATGCCGCGCGGGCTGCAGCCCCACGGCGGGAACGCACGCGTCAGCGCGCGTGCTGGTGCCGATAGTGCAGCGCGTACGCGAGCGTCAGCAGCACGACGAACACGACGCCGACCACCATCGTCATCCGGAATTCGCGCGTGAACGCGGTCGTCAGCAGGATCGCGCCGACGAGCCCGGCACCGAGCAGGCTGCCGAACGGGTGCCCCCACATCCGGAACGCGAGCGCCGGCCCGCGGTACCGCGCGCGAAAGCGCAGGTGCGTGACGAAGATCATCATCCACGTGAACAGCGCGCCGAACATCGCGATCGCCATCATCACGGTAAACGCGGTGTCGGGCGACAGCGCGACCAGCACGGCCGCGACCGCGACGCCGCTGGTCGAGATCCACAGCGCCGCGCGCGGCACGCCGTTGCCGCCGAGCCGGCCGAACACCGCCGGCGCGAGCCGCGCGCGCGACAGGCTGAACATCATCCGCGTCGTCACGTAGAGCTGGCTGTTCATCGCCGACAGCGCCGCGATCAGCAGCACGAAGTTGATCACGCCGGCCGCATACGGCACGTGCGTCGCGGCCATCACTTTCACGAACGGGCTTTCGTCGGTGCCGGCCTGGGTCCAGGGCACGATCGCGAGCATCAGCGACAGCGTCAGCAGGTAGAACAGCACGAGCCGGAACACCGTCGAGCGGAACGCGCGCGTGACCGCGTGCTGCGGATCGCGCGCCTCGCCGGCCGCGATCGCGACCGCCTCGATGCTCATGTAGCTGAAGATCGCGACGATCACCGCGACCCAGGTGCCCCACGGCCCTTTCGGCATGAAGCCGCCGTGCGCGGTGTAGTTCGCGAAGCCGATGCCGGAAGCCGCCGGCGCCGACCACACGAGATACGCGCCGAGCACGATGAACACGACGATCGCCGCGATCTTCAGCAGCGAGAATGCGTATTCGACCGAGCCGTACAGCGTGACGCTCGCCAGGTTCACCGCGATCAGCAGCGCGGAGAAGCCGATCACCCAATACCAGCCGGGCACGGCCGGAAACCAGTACTTCATGAAGACGGCGATCGCGCTGATCTCGGTGCCGATCGCGAACACGACCGCGAACCAGTATGCATAGCGCACGAGAAAACCCGCGAGCGGGCCGACGTAGTGCTCGGCATACGCGCCGAACGAACCGGCCGTCGGATGCGCGACCGTCATTTCCGCGAGCGCGCCCATCAGCAGCAGCGCGATCAGCGCGCCGATCGCGTACGAAACCAGCACGCTGGGGCCGGCGAGCCCGATCGCGAACCCGCTGCCGAGGAACAGCCCCGTGCCGATCGCGCCGCCGATCGCGATCATCGCCATCTGCCCGGACGTCAGCGCATGGCGCAAGCCTTGTTCGCGCGCGACGATGTTGTCGAACGATCGTTGTTGTTGTGTCACTGCGTTACCACTCCCCTGCACCACCATCGCGCCACCGGCGCCAGATAAAACGAAACGGCGCGGAGAACTTCCCGCGCCGTTCGCATGAACCACGAATTATCGCTTATTCGACTTCGACCGCCTCTTCGTTCGGCTTGTGCGGCGGATTCGCCAGCTTGTCGAACGACAACTGCACCTTGTCGTTTTCGTCCACGTCGACCGTCACATGGCCGCCATTGACGAGCTTGCCGAACAGCAGCTCGTCGGCCAGCGCGCGACGGATCGTGTCCTGGATCAGCCGCTGCATCGGCCGCGCCCCCATCAGCGGGTCGAAGCCGTGCTTCGCGAGATGCTTGCGCAACGCGTCGGTGAAGAGCGCGTCGACCTTCTTCTCGTGCAGCTGCTCCTCGAGCTGGATCAGGAACTTGTCGACCACGCGCATGATGATTTCCTCATCGAGCGAGCGGAAGCTGATGATCGCGTCCAGACGGTTGCGGAACTCCGGCGTGAACAGGCGCTTGATGTCGGTCATCTCGTCGCCCGTTTCGCGGCGCGTCGTGAAGCCGATCGTCGCCTTCTGCATCGACTCGGCGCCCGCGTTCGTCGTCATGATGATGATGACGTTGCGGAAATCCGCCTTGCGGCCGTTGTTGTCCGTCAGCGTGCCGTGGTCCATCACCTGCAGCAGCACGTTGAAGATGTCCGGATGCGCCTTCTCGATCTCGTCGAGCAGCAGCACGCAATGCGGCTTCTTCGTGACGGCTTCGGTCAGCAAGCCGCCCTGATCGAACCCGACGTAGCCCGGCGGCGCGCCGATCAGTCGGCTCACCGCGTGACGCTCCATATATTCCGACATGTCGAAGCGGATCAGCTCGATGCCGAGCGTGAACGCGAGCTGGCGCGCCACTTCGGTCTTGCCGACGCCGGTCGGGCCGGAGAACAGGAACGCGCCGATCGGCTTGTCCATCTTGCCGAGGCCCGCACGTGCCATCTTGATCGACGCGGCAAGCGCGTCGATCGCCGGATCCTGGCCGAACACGACGCTCTTCAGGTCGCGGTCGAGCGTCTGCAGCTTGCTGCGATCGTCCTGCGACACGCTCTGCGCCGGCACGCGCGCGATCTTCGAGATGATTTCCTCGATCTCGCTCTTGCCGATCGTCTTCTTCTGCTTCGACTTCGGCAGGATGCGCTGCGCGGCACCCGCTTCGTCGATCACGTCGATCGCCTTGTCCGGCAGGTGACGGTCGGTGATGAAGCGCGCCGACAGTTCGGCCGCGGCCGACAGCGCGCCCGACGAATACTTGACGCCGTGATGCTCCTCGAAGCGCGACTTCAGCCCGCGCAGGATCGCGACCGTCTGCTCGACGGTCGGCTCCGTGACGTCGACCTTCTGGAAGCGCCGCGACAGCGCCGCGTCCTTCTCGAAGATGCCGCGATACTCGGTGAACGTGGTCGCGCCGATGCACTTGAGCGTGCCCGACGACAGCGCCGGCTTCAGCAGGTTCGACGCGTCGAGCGTGCCGCCCGATGCGGCGCCCGCGCCGATCAGCGTGTGGATTTCGTCGATGAACAGGATCGCGTGCGGCCGTTCCTTCAGCTCCTTCAGCACCGTCTTCAGACGCTGCTCGAAGTCGCCGCGATACTTGGTGCCCGCAAGCAGCGCGCCCATGTCGAGCGAATACACCTGCGCGTTCGCGAGGATGTCCGGCACTTCGCCGCGCGTGATGCGATAGGCGAGCCCTTCCGCGATCGCGGTCTTGCCGACGCCGGCCTCGCCGACGAGCAGCGGATTGTTCTTGCGGCGGCGGCACAGCACCTGCACGACGCGCTCGACCTCGGGCTCGCGGCCGATCAGCGGATCGATGCGGCCGTCCTTCGCCATCTGGTTCAGGTTCTGCGTGAACTGCGCGAGCGGGGTTTCCTTCTGCGCATTCGCGTCTTCGCTTTCCGCGTTCGCGTCGGACGACTTCGCGGCTTCGCCGCCGTTCGTCTTCGCGATGCCGTGCGAAATGAAGTTCACGACGTCCAGGCGCGTGACGCCCTGCTGCTGCAGGTAGTAGACGGCGTGCGAATCCTTCTCGCCGAAGATCGCGACCAGCACGTTCGCGCCGGTCACTTCCTTCTTGCCGTTCGACGTCGACTGGACGTGCATGATCGCGCGCTGGATCACGCGCTGGAAACCGAGCGTCGGCTGGGTATCGACATCGTCGGTGCCCGGGACGGTAGGTGTGTTGTCGTGGATGAAATTGCGCAGGTTCTGACGCAAGTCCTCGATGTTGGCCGCACACGCGCGCAACACCTCGGCTGCCGTCGGATTATCCAGCAGGGCCAGCAGCAGATGCTCGACCGTAATGAACTCATGGCGCGCCTGGCGTGCTTCCATGAACGCCATGTGCAGGCTGACTTCCAATTCCTGGGCAATCATGCTTCCTCCATCACGCACTGCAGCGGATGCCCGGCCTGCCGCGCATGGGTAACGACTTGCTCAACCTTGGTCGACGCGATGTCCCGCGTATAGACCCCACAAACCCCTCGCCCTTCGCGATGGACCTTCAGCATGATCTGCGTGGCCGTCTCGCGATCCTTCTTGAAATACTCCTGTACGACCATCACGACGAACTCCATCGGCGTGAAGTCGTCGTTCAGCAGCACCACCTTGTACATCGAAGGCGGCTTGAGCTTCTGCTGCTTGCGTTCCAGGACGGTGCTGTCCTGCTTGTCCGGGATAATCGCCATACACCCATTCTAAACAACTCGGACAGGCCCGCAATCCTGCCGTTACCCGACCGACCGGCCGGTGCCCTCCCTGGTTCCCGACGACCCGCGATCGTCTTCGCACCATACGAAAGCCGGCTGCGGTGCCGGCTTTCACGCGTGGCGCGGAACACGAACCGTCAGGGGGAAACTGCACCGGACGTCGCATCCGCGTCCAGTATCCCACAAGCCGGGACGACTCGATCGCGTGTCACTCGAGCCTGGTATATGAGCCGATTATGCGTCTTTTCAAGTCCGCGCGCTCGACGGGATGCTGCAAAGCAAAGCCGGAAAAACCCTGAAAATGGGTTCTTTACAACGTCCCTCTAAACGTCTAAAAATTCCCCTTGACACTCAAATAAAGAGCGCCAACAATCAAGCTGGCACTTTTTTCAACTCGCCGGTTGGCGAAATGAAAGAGGCCGAAGGTGAGCTTGTGAGGGGGGAACGGCTGTATTTTCCGGTCGTTTAGCTTTTCGAGCGTGCTCGTGGTAAGTAGCAGCGACTGTGTGACAGGGGAAGTAGGAAATGGCAACTGGTATCGTTAAGTGGTTCAACGACGCGAAGGGCTTCGGTTTCATCACTCCCGACGAGGGCGGTGAAGATCTGTTTGCGCACTTCTCGGCCATCAACATGCAGGGCTTCAAGACCCTGAAGGAAGGCCAGAAGGTGAGCTTCGAGGTCGTTCAAGGGCCGAAGGGCAAGCAAGCGTCGAACATCCAGGCCGCGTAAGGCACCGGATATCAGACGAAGAAACCCGGCATTGCGCCGGGTTTCTTTTTTTTCAGGCCGGCCACTCGTTAATTCGATTGGCCGGCCTTTTCGTTCAATCCCGATAATCGAACACGTATTGTCTTGTCGCACGCGCAGATCGAATGCCGTCATGCGCGTGAAACATATTCGATATCCGTTACACGACCTTCAGCGTGCCCATCATGCCGAGATCCTCGTGTTCGAGAATGTGGCAATGAAACATGCGCTCGCCGGGCATGTCTTGCGTGACGAGTAGCGTCACGGTCTCGCCGCTGCGCACGTTGACGGTATCGCGCCATGCGCGGAACGGTTCGCTCGTGCGCGTGCCGTCCGACGCGCGCTCGATCACCTGGAATTGCGTGCCATGCAAGTGGAACGGGTGATCCATGTCGGTGGCGTTGCGCAGGGTCCAGCGCTCGACGTCGCCGCGGCGGCTGGTCAGCGTCGTGCGATGCGGCGCGTAGGTCGCACCGTTGATCATGAAGCGCATCCCCGCCGGGCGGCCGTGTGCCGGCCCTTTCATCATCGCGTCCATGTCCATCTTTTCGCCGAACTCGATCGTCTTCTGCGCGACCGGCTCGCCGAGCGCGGGCACCCTGCGCAGCGTCGCGGGCAGCGCGCGCGCCGCTGCAGGCGCGAACGCGACATCGGCGAGCGCCAGCGCCGGATCCGGCGGCAGGCTGCCGTGGCCGCCGTCGTGCGACATTGCCATCTTGCGGCGGTCGTACTCGGCCGCCTGCAGCACCGCGCGTGACGCGCGGTCGCCGGCGCGCACCAGCAATTCCGCACGCTCGCCCGGCGCGAGCAGCAGCGACGTCACGCGGCGCGGCGCGTCGAACAACCCGCCGTCGGTGCCGACCTGCTCGAACGCGCGGCCATCGTCGAATGCGACGCGCAGGTAGCGCGCGCTGCATGCGTTCCACACGCGCCAGCGCTCGTCGCTCGCGACGTCGATCCGCGGCCGGCGCGCCCCGTTGACCAGCACGAACTGGCCTTCGCGGCCGTTCATCCAGTCCATCATGTCGTTCGGCGGGATCGTGCCGTCGCGCGCGAGCTTCAGGTCGGACACGAACAGGTTGCGCTCGGGCCAGCCGGCGAGCGGGTCATCGGCGGCGCGCACGATGAAGGGCCCCGCAAGCCCGCGGAATACCTGTTCGGCCGTCATCATGTGCGGATGGGGGTGATACCAGTAGGTGCCGGCGCTGCCCTTCGGCAGCGTGAAGCGGTACACATGCGACGCGCCCGGCGCGACCGGATCGGACGGATTGCCGTCCTGGTCGGGCGGCACCGGTAGCCCGTGCCAGTGGATCGTCGACGGTTGCGGCAGTTTGTTCACGAAGCGGATCTCGACCGTGTCGCCCTCGCGCACGTCGATCAGCGGGCCGACAACGGGCCCTTGCGTGTCCGTGCCGAACTGCCAGAACGTCGTCGGACGCGCACCGTGCAGCATCGGACGCGCGACCGGCTGCGCGACCAGCGTCGCGCGGAACGTGCCGGGTTCGCGGCTTTCGTTTGCCAGGATGCGCAGCGACGCGAGCGGCGTGCCGGCCGGCAGCGCATCGGCCGCGGCGAGCGCGGCCGGCGCCGGCTTCGCGTGCTGCGCGTGGTCCGCCATTCCCGACATGCCCGGCATGTCGTCCATCTGATCCATGCCGGCCATGCCCACGTGACCGGCATGCTGCGCCCATGCGGCGCGCGCAAACAGCGAAGCGGCCGCGACACCGATGGCGTGCGACAGGAAGGTTCTCCGTATCATCAATCGTTCCTCGTTATTCGTGCTGCATCGCGCGGCCGTCTCGACCTGCGCGCGTGCCGGCACGGGGAAGCGCCCGTGCGACGCGCAATCCGATGCCCGCGTCATCATAACCGCAGCACTCGGTCGAAACGCCGCGACACCGCGCGAGCGTCGATACGCCGCACGACGCGGCCGGCCCGACGATTCGCACGCCGCGCGGGCCGCGTTTTCGCTCATCGAATGACGGCCGCGGGCCCCGCTGCCCTCGCGCCGGCCGGGCCGATCGACGCCTTGCATCCCCCCGGTTTGGTCACGCCCGATCGAAGGCATTTGCTGCCGCTGCGCATCGCGTCGTCGACGCGTCGCGCGCCCTCTTTGCCTGAACCCCTCGATTTTTCACGATGTGGAACAAGTCTCTGCTTTATAAAAATTCGTGGTGCACGGCACAAATTCGCTGTTTCGCGATGCCAAAAAACATTCCGCAATACAAAACACACGAAATATCTAATTGTTTTAAAAGGAGAATTTTTGTTTCGAGAAAGCGTTCTACGCGCACCATCGAGCGCGCTCGCGGACGTAGACTTTGTTCCATGCACTGACGCTTCGCCACGACGTTCGATACGGAACCCGGCGCAAGCAGCCAGTCGGGCCACAGCCGGACGCGCCGGCGGGCGGCACACCAGAATCGCTTGTGATCAGAAAGGGAGAACGGAAATGAAGGGATTTCGCTTTGGTTCAGCGCTCGGGTCGTTCTACATCCTGCCGGCAAACGGCGGCTGGGAAGCGACGTTCGGCAACGCCTCGCTCGGCGCGTTCTCGTGCCCGGAAGTGGCAGCCGACCACATCTCCCGCGGCGACTGCGAACAGCCGTCCGAACTGGATACGGCCACGCTCGAAGTGCCGCACGAAATCGCCGAATGGGAAATCGTTCACGTCTGAATGGTACGCCTGCAACGAAAAACGCCCCGGGCGACGGGGGCATTTTCATTGTCGGCGGGACGGCGAGCCGCCAGGCCCGCCGCGTCGGCTGCCGCCGTTGCCAGGGCGCGCGCGGTGGCGCGGCCGGCGTCAGGCGACTGCGTCGACGATGCCGTTCAGCGTTGCGCTCGGGCGCATCGCCTGGCTCGTCAGCTCGACGCTCGGACGGTAGTAGCCGCCGATCGCCTGTGCCTTGCCCTGCGCGGCCGACAGTTCTTCCAGGATGCGCGCTTCGCTGTCGGACAGCGACTTCGCGACGCCTTCGAACTGCGCCTTCAGCGCGGCGTCGTCGGTCTGCTCGGCCAGCGCCTGCGCCCAGTACAGGCACAGGTAGAAGTGGCTGCCGCGGTTGTCGAGGCCGCCGACCTTGCGCGCCGGCGACTTGTTCTCGTCCAGGAACTTGCCGGTCGCCTGGTCGAGCGTCTTCGCGAGCACGAGCGCCTTCGGGTTCTGGTAAGCGTTGCCGAGGTGTTCGAGCGATGCGGCCAGCGCGAGGAATTCGCCGAGCGAATCCCAGCGCAGGAAGCCTTCCTCGACGAACTGCTGCACGTGCTTCGGTGCCGAGCCGCCCGCGCCCGTCTCGAACATCCCGCCGCCAGCCATCAGCGGCACGATCGACAGCATCTTCGCGCTGGTGCCGAGTTCCATGATCGGGAACAGGTCGGTCAGGTAGTCGCGCAGCACGTTGCCCGTGACCGAGATCGTGTCCTTGCCCGCGCGGATGCGCTCGAGCGAGAAACGCGTCGCGTCCACCGGCGTCATGATGCGGATGTCGAGGCCGTTCGTATCGTGATCCTTCAGGTAGCGTTCGACCTTCGCGATGATCTGCGCGTCGTGCGCACGTGCCGGATCGAGCCAGAACACGGCCGGCGCGCCGGTCGCGCGGGCGCGGTTCACCGCGAGCTTGACCCAGTCCTGCACCGGTGCGTCCTTGGTCTGACACATGCGCCAGACGTCGCCCGACTCGACCGCGTGCTCGAGCAGCACGTTGCCGGCTTCGTCGGTGACGCGCACGACGCCGTCGGCCGGGATCAGGAACGTCTTGTCGTGCGAACCGTATTCCTCGGCCGCCTGCGCCATCAGGCCGACGTTCGGCACGCTGCCCATCGTGACCGGGTCGAATGCGCCATGCTGCTTGCAGTCCTCGATCACGGCCTGGTAGACGCCCGCGTAGCAGCGGTCCGGAATCACGGCCTTCGCGTCGTACAGTTCACCGTCCGGGCCCCACATGCAGCCCGACTCGCGGATCATCGCCGGCATCGATGCGTCGACGATCACGTCGCTCGGCACGTGCAGGTTCGTGATGCCCTTGTCCGAGTTGACCATCGCGAGGCGCGGACGCACCGCGTACTCGGCCTTGACGTCGGCTTCGATCGCTTCGCGCGTGTCGGCCGGCAGGTCCTTCAGGCGCGCGTACAGGTCGCCGATCCCGTTGTTCGGGTTGAAGCCGGCCTGCGCCAGCACGTCCGCGTGCTTCGCGAGCGCGTCGCGGTAGAACACCGACACGAAGTGACCGAACAGGATCGGGTCCGAGACCTTCATCATGGTCGCCTTCAGGTGGACCGAGAACAGCACGTCCTGCGCCTTCGCGTCGGCGATCTGCGCTTCGATGAAGCTGCGCAGCGCCTTGCGGCTCATCACCGAGGCGTCGATGACTTCACCGGCCTTCACGGCCGTCTTTTCCTTCAGCACCTTCTTCACGCCGTCGGCCGTCGTGAGTTCGATCTTCACGCTGCCGGCATCGGCGATCAGCGCCGACTTCTCGCTGCCGTAGAAGTCGCCTTCGGTCATGTGCGCGACGTGCGCCTTCGACGTGGCCTTCCATGCGCCCATCTTGTGCGGGTGCTTGCGTGCGTAGTTCTTGACCGACAGCGGCGCGCGACGGTCGGAGTTGCCTTCGCGCAGCACCGGGTTCACCGCGCTGCCCTTGATCTTGTCGTAGCGGGCCTTGACGGCCTTCTCTTCGTCGCTCGACGGCTCTTCCGGGTAGGCCGGCAGCTTGTAGCCCTGCGCCTGCAGTTCGGCGATCGCGGCCTTGAGCTGCGGCACCGATGCGCTGATGTTCGGCAGCTTGATGATGTTCGCTTCCGGCTTCAGCGTGAGCTGGCCCAGTTCGGCCAGATCGTCGGAACCCTTCTGCTCCGGCGGCAGGACGTCGGCAAATGCCGCGATGATGCGGCCGGCGAGCGAGATGTCGCGCGTTTCGACGGCGACGCCCGACGAGCGCGTGAAGGCCTTGACGATCGGCAGCAGCGAATAGGTCGCGAGCGCGGGCGCTTCGTCGGTGAGGGTATAGATGATCTTGGGCGAAGTGGACATGGTCGATGCGTTGCTACGTGAAAATTTGGGACTGAGGAGCGCCGGCGGTAACCGGCGGGGAGCGACCGGGTCGATCGCGAAAGGGGTGTGCCGGCTAGCCGGGCGGTGGTGTTGCGAGGGCCGTCATGTTCTACCTTGCAGGGCACCCGGGCCGCATCGCGGCGCCGCGGCCCGCATGCCGGACCGCCCTGCCAACAAACCTGCCGTTCATGAAACGCCCCGGCGCCGGCAGTAGGCGCCGGGGCGGCCGGCGGTCCGCCGGCCTGCCCCGGAAGGGACTTACATGTTCTCGATCAGCACTTCGCCGAAGCCGGAGCACGACACCTGCGTCGCGCCTTCCATCAGACGCGCGAAGTCGTACGTGACGCGCTTCTGCAGGATCGACTTCTCCATCGCGGCGATGATCGTGTCGGCCGCTTCCGTCCAGCCGAGGTGGCGCAGCATCATTTCCGCCGACAGGATCTCGGAACCGGGGTTCACGTAATCCTTGCCCGCGTACTTCGGCGCCGTGCCGTGGGTCGCCTCGAACATCGCGACCGAATCCGACAGGTTCGCGCCCGGCGCGATCCCGATGCCGCCGACCTGCGCGGCCAGTGCGTCGGAGATGTAGTCGCCGTTCAGGTTCAGCGTCGCGATCACGTCGTATTCGGCCGGACGCAGCAGGATCTGCTGCAGGAACGCGTCGGCGATCGAATCCTTGATGACGATCTCGTTGCCCGTCTTCGGGTTCTTCACGCGCATCCACGGGCCGCCGTCGATCAGCTCGCCGCCGAACTCCTTCTGCGCGAGCGCATAGCCGGCGTCACGGAACAGGCCTTCCGTGAACTTCATGATGTTGCCCTTGTGCACCAGCGTGACCGACTTGCGATCGTTGTCGATCGCGTACTGGATCGCCTTGCGCACGAGACGCTCGGTGCCTTCGGTCGACACGGGCTTGACGCCGATCCCCGAGGTTTCCGGGAAGCGGATCTTCTTCACGCCCATCTCTTCCTGCAGGAACTTGATGACCTTCTTCGCCTGCTCGGAGCCCGCGGCCCATTCGATGCCCGCGTAGATGTCTTCCGAGTTCTCGCGGAAGATCACCATGTCGATCTTTTGCGGCTCGCGCACCGGCGACGGCACACCCTTGAAATACTGGACCGGGCGCAGGCAGACGTAGAGGTCGAGTTCCTGGCGCAGCGCGACGTTCAGCGAACGGATGCCGCCGCCGACCGGGGTCGTGAGCGGCCCCTTGATCGACACCACGTATTCCTTCAGCACCTGCAGCGTTTCGTCCGGCAGCCACACGTCCGGACCGTACACCTTGGTCGCCTTCTCGCCCGCGAAGATCTCCATCCAGTGAATCTTGCGCTTGCCCTTGTAGGCATGCGCGACCGCCGCGTCGACGACCTTGATCATGACCGGCGTGATATCGAAGCCCGTACCGTCGCCTTCGATGTAGGGAATGATCGGCTGATCGGAAACGTTGAGCGAGAAGTCCTTGTTGACGGTGATCTTGTCACCGCCCTCCGGAACCTTGATGTGCTGATACGGCATGATCGACTCCAGTGACGTGGCTGAGCAGGTGATGCTGGTCGAAACTGCGCGCGCGGCGAGGTGGCCTTGCCACCTTCGTGACGGCAACAGCGAGCCGCTATTCTAGCGCCCCAACTGGGGCCGGCGGCACGAAGCGCGACGCTGCGTATCAAGTCTTCCCTTATGTCTTATATAAGACAGAGGACTTGCCGTTCCGTATTATGCATTAAGATTCCGCCATTTGCCATAGACCGCCCGTCCCGCCGCCCCGCGGCACGCCGGGCGGGCGCCCCGCCATGACCCTGATCGCCCTCAACAAGCCGTTCGGCACGATTTGCCAGTTTTCCGCGCACGAGACGCGGCCGTCGCTCGGCGACTGGGTAACCACGCCCGGCGTCTACCCGGCCGGCCGGCTCGACGCGGACAGCGAGGGCCTGCTGCTGCTCACCGACGACGGCGCGCTGCAGGCGCGCATCGCCGAACCGCGCCACAAGCTCGTCAAGCGCTACTGGGCGCAGGTCGACGGCGCGCCGGGACCGGCCGACCTGAAGGCACTCGCGCGCGGCGTCGATCTCGGCGACTACGTGACGCGCCCGTGCCGCGCCGAATTCATCGAACCGCCCGAGGCGCTGTGGCCGCGCAACCCGCCGATCCGCTATCGCGCCGCGATCCCGACCACGTGGATCGAACTCGCGATCACCGAAGGCAAGAACCGGCAGGTGCGCCGGATGACGGCCGCGATCGGCTTCCCGACCTTGCGTCTCGTGCGTGTCGGCATCGGCGCGCTCGACATATTCGCGCTCGGCATTGCACCGGGCGAAACAATCGCGCTGCCGCCGCGGGCCCCGTGGGACGGTTTCGCACGCACCGAATGACGAATTCGGGACGCGCGAATTTTTCGTCATCTTTTTCGTCAACCGCCGGCGAAGATCGTGCGTTAAACCACGCAGATGCCAACCTTAGCTATCCGGCATTGGCAGCCGAACCGGTATTTCCGTGTTTGCGTCACGAAAGCGACGTTTTCTTCGAATACGATTCGGCGCCCGCAGCGCAAAGAGAAATTTCTCGAAGCGTCTGTCAACCGAAAGGTGGATGGCACCGTTAGACGACATGACTCCTATTGCCGGGTCATTTGGTTAATTAACTAAAGCTGAGGAACACAACATGAACAAACTGATCGCCGCTCTGGTCGCTGGCCTCTTCGCAACGGCAGCATTCGCACAAGCTTCGGCTCCGGAAGCTGCTTCGGCTGCTGCTCCGGCAGCTGCTTCGGCACCGGCAAAGCACGCTGCCAAGAAGCACCACGCAAAGAAGAAGCACCACGCAGCTAAGAAGGCAGCTAGCGAAGCCGAAGCACCGGCAGCTGCTTCGAACTAAGCAAGCTGTTTGTAATAACGCAGTCAAGAACACGCAGTCTTGCCGTTCTTACGGCGTTGAAAGGCAGATCACCGCGAGGCGATCTGCCTTTTTCTTTTTTGTGCCCGCCGGCGCGCTTCGCGTACCATGCGGGTCTCGTTTTCCCGATAGGAGCCCTGCTGTGCGATTCTCCCTGCGCTCGTCGCTCGGCCGCCTTGCGCGCGCCGCCGTGTTTCCCGCCGCGCTCGCCGTCCTCGCACTCGGCATGCAGACCGCCCACGCCCAGATGCCGCCCGGCGCCAAGCAGCCGGGCGAGTTCCCGCGCGTGAAGCTGCGCGCCGGCATGTACGTGATCGACGCGGCCGTCGCCGCGAACGACGCCGATCGCGAACAGGGGCTGATGTACCGGTCGCAGCTCGCGCCGAACGAAGGCATGCTGTTCGTGTTCAACGAGAACGCCGTGCACTGCTTCTGGATGAAGAACACGCTGATCCCGCTGTCGATCGCGTTCGTCCGCGCGGACGGCACGATCACCGACATCGACGAGATGAAGGCCGAGACGACCGACAACCACTGCCCGCGCAACAACGGCGTCTATGCGCTCGAAATGAGCAAGGGCTGGTTCGCGGCGAAAGGCATCAAGCCGGGCATGAAGCTCGACGGGCTGCCCAAGGCCCAGTAATCGCCATCGCCGCGGCACCGCCGCGCAACGACCGCAGCCGGCCGCCCTGCTTGTTGGGCGCCGGCTTTTTTTTCGCCGGCCGGCGGCCGCGGCCGCCTTGATACGGCGGACCTTGCCCGCATCTGCAAAAGCCACGGACAAGCGCTATGCTTTAAATCTCGCTTGTTTCAGCCCGGGCCGGCGCCGCCGTCCCGCTTACGATCCGAACCACCAGGAGGTTCACGTGCCCCGCAAAACCCCCATCGAGCGCTATCGCAATATCGGGATCAGCGCTCACATCGATGCCGGCAAGACCACGACGACCGAGCGCATCCTGTTTTACACCGGCGTGAGCCACAAGATCGGTGAAGTGCACGACGGCGCGGCCACGATGGACTGGATGGAGCAGGAGCAGGAACGCGGCATCACGATCACGTCGGCTGCGACCACGGCCTTCTGGAAAGGCATGGCCGGCAACTACCCCGAACACCGGATCAACATCATCGACACGCCCGGGCACGTCGACTTCACGATCGAGGTCGAGCGCTCGATGCGCGTGCTCGACGGCGCGTGCATGGTCTACGACTCGGTCGGCGGCGTGCAGCCGCAGTCCGAAACCGTATGGCGCCAGGCGAACAAGTACAAGGTGCCGCGCATCGCGTTCGTCAACAAGATGGACCGCATCGGCGCGGACTTCTTCCGCGTGCAGCGCCAGATCGGCGAACGCCTGAAGGGCGTCGCCGTGCCGATCCAGATTCCGATCGGCGCGGAAGATCATTTCCAGGGCGTCGTCGATCTCGTGAAGATGAAGGCGATCGTCTGGGACGACGAAAGCCAGGGCGTGAAGTTCACGTACGAGGACATCCCCGCGAATCTCGTCGAGCTCGCGCACGAATGGCGCGAGAAGATGGTCGAGGCCGCCGCGGAAGCCAGCGAGGAACTGCTCGAGAAGTACCTGCACGACCATGAATCGCTGACCGAGGACGAGATCAAGGCCGCGCTGCGCCAGCGCACGATCGCCAACGAGATCGTGCCGATGCTGTGCGGCAGCGCGTTCAAGAACAAGGGCGTGCAGGCGATGCTCGACGCGGTGATCGACTACCTGCCGTCGCCGGTCGACGTGCCGGCGATTCTCGGTCACGACTTCCACGATCCGGAGAAGCCGGCCGAACGTCACCCGAGCGACGACGAGCCGTTCTCGTCGCTCGCGTTCAAGATCATGACCGATCCGTTCGTCGGCCAGCTGATCTTCTTCCGCGTGTATTCGGGCGTCGTCGAATCGGGCGACACGGTGCTGAACGCGACGAAGGACAAGAAGGAGCGGCTCGGCCGAATCCTGCAGATGCACGCGAACGAGCGCAAGGAAATCAAGGAAGTGCGCGCGGGCGACATCGCAGCGGCAGTGGGCCTGAAGGAAGCGACGACAGGCGACACGCTGTGCGATCCGGCCAAGCCGATCATCCTCGAGAAGATGGAATTCCCGGAGCCGGTGATCTCGCAGGCCGTCGAGCCGAAGACGAAGGCCGACCAGGAGAAGATGGGCCTCGCGCTGAACCGTCTCGCGCAGGAAGATCCGTCGTTCCGCGTGCAGACCGACGAGGAATCCGGCCAGACGATCATTTCGGGGATGGGCGAGCTACACCTCGAAATCCTGGTCGACCGGATGAAGCGCGAGTTCGGCGTCGAGGCGACGGTCGGCAAGCCGCAGGTCGCGTATCGCGAAACGGTGCGCACGACGGCATCCGATGTCGAGGGCAAGTTCGTCAAGCAGTCGGGCGGGCGCGGCCAGTACGGGCACGCGGTGATCACGCTGGAGCCGAACCCCGGCAAGGGCTACGAGTTCCTCGACGAGATCAAGGGCGGCGTGATTCCGCGCGAATTCATCCCGGCCGTCGACAAGGGCATCACCGAGACGCTGAAGAGCGGCGTGCTCGCGGGCTACCCGGTGGTCGACGTGAAGGTGCACCTGACGTTCGGCTCGTACCACGACGTCGACTCGAACGAAAACGCGTTCCGGATGGCCGGCTCGATGGCGTTCAAGGAAGCGATGCGCAAGGCCAAGCCGGTGCTGCTCGAGCCGATGATGGCCGTCGAGGTCGAGACGCCCGAGGACTTCATGGGCAACGTGATGGGCGACCTGTCGAGCCGGCGCGGCATCGTGCAGGGGATGGAAGACATCGCGGGCGGCGGCGGCAAGCTGGTGCGCGCCGAGGTGCCGCTCGCGGAGATGTTCGGCTATTCGACGTCGCTGCGCTCGGCGACGCAAGGCCGTGCGACGTACACGATGGAGTTCAAGCACTACGCGGAAACGCCGGCGAACGTGTCGGAAGCCGTGATCAACGCGAAAGTGAAGTAAGCGCGGCGCGCCTGCGCACTGGTGCGCGGCAAGCACGAGCCCGTCCGGTTCCGGACGGGCTTTTTTTCGTCCGTCGAACGCAGCGATGCGACCGGCCGGCGACGTTTTTGATCGGCACGTCAGGCATTTTTTTCGCATGCCACAATGCATCGCGATTCGTCCGACGGAACCCTGCCGATGCCACGCTCCCCTGCCCTGCGCCGCCTGCTGATGCTGTATGCCGGCCTCATCGCCGCGAACGTCGCCGTCTGGCTGTGGGCACTCGCGGTGCTGCGCGACCATCCGCTGCTGCTCGGCACCGCGGCGATCGCGTACGGGCTCGGCCTGCGTCATGCGGTCGACGCCGATCACATCGCCGCGATCGACGTCGCGACGCGCAAGCTGATGCAGGACGGCCGGCGTCCGGTGACGGTCGGCCTGTTCTTCTCGCTCGGCCACTCGACGATCGTGATCGCCGCGACGCTCGGCATCGCGCTTAGCGCGTTCGCGCTGCGCGACCGCTTCGACGCATTCCGCGAGATCGGCGGCACGATCGGCACGGCCGTGTCGGCCACCTTCCTGCTCGTGCTCGCGTGCATCAACCTGGTGATCCTGCGCGACGTGTGGCGGCGCTATCGCGGCGCGCCCGATCACGCGCACGACGCCGCGCATGCACATCCTCCGGCCGGCCTCGTCGGTCGGCTGCTGCGTCCGCTGTTCCGCTTCGTGTCGAAGAGCTGGCACATGTATCCGGCCGGGGTGCTGTTCGGCCTGGGTTTCGATACTGCAACCGAAATCGCGCTGCTCGCGATCGCGGCCGCACAGGCGAGCCACGCGCTGCCGCTCTATACGGTCATGCTGTTTCCCGCGCTGTTCGCCGCCGGCATGACGCTGATCGACTCGACCGACAATGTCCTGATGATTCATGCGTACGGATGGGCGATGGACGACCCGCGGCGCAAGCTGCTCTACAACGCGAGCATCACGCTGCTGTCGGCGGCCGTCGCGCTGGCCATCGGCGGGATCGAGGCCGCCGGCCTGCTCGCCGACAAGCTGTCGTTGACGGGCCCCGTACGCGATGCGCTCGATGCACTCGGGGAACGCTTCGGCGCGATCGGTTACGGCATCGTCGCACTCTTTCTGGTCGCCTGGATCGCGTCGATCCTCTGCCATCGCTGGCCGCGCGCTGCCGACACGACGGCGCGCCAGACGTAGTCAGACGTTTCAGTTCGGAAACAAAAAGCTCACGACGACGTATCGCGCGCTGTCGCGCACTACGTGCGCGCCTTGCGCCGCGGGCATAGCCGGCCGGTGGCACGAATCTCGCAGTTAGGGATTCGCACGGCGGGCCCGCGTGCCGACTCGTGCTCGCGGCTGGCCTCTGGCGCCGGCCGGACACACGTCGGCCGCCGAAACGACACTGCATCGTTGCTGGTCCCCTGCTCCACACGTTGATGAACGCGCGTGTCGAGGCATCGCGCGCATCGGGAGGCCAATGATGAGCAGAACGAAACAACTGTCCCGCACGACGGGACGGTGCTATCGCATGACCCTGCTGGCCGCAGCCGCGATTGCGTGCTGCTGCTCGTATGCCGTCGCGCAGGACACGACAACCGTCGTTCCTGTGACCGTGCTGCCGGGTGACGGCACTTCCACCACCCCATCCGCCCAGATCGAGCAGAACGCGGCGCCTGACGCCACGTCCAGCGCGGACACCGTGATGATCTTGGCCGAAAACGCTGCGTCATGTGCGGCCAACCCGGCCGCTTGTGCGGTGCGTGTGTATGCCGGCGGCGGCAATGGCGGAAATGGCGGCCTCGGTAGCGGCGGAACGACCGGAAGCGGGAGCGCCAGCACGGGTAGCGGCGGAAACAACGGCAATGGCGCCGTCGGCCCCGCAGGCGTCGGCGGGACAACGGGCGGGACGAACGGCTCGGTTGGCTCGGGGGGCACCGGCCGCGGCGGCAATGCCTCCGGCAGCGGGGGCTCAGGCGGTGGTACTTCGGGCGGTGGTACTTCCGGAGGCGGTACTTCCGGGGGCGGTACTTCCGGAGGCGGCCATGGTGGCGGTGGCGGCTCCGGCGGTGACGGAGGCCATGGCGACGGAGGCCACGGTGACGGAGGTCACGGCGATGGAGGCCACGGCGACGGAGGTCACGGCGGTGGCGGCTCCGGCGGTGGCGGAGGCCACGGCGACGGAGGTCATGGTGGTGGCGGCTCCGGCGGTGGCGGAGGCCACGGCGACGGAGGTCACGGTGGCGGCGGCTCCGGCGGTGGCGGAGGCCACGGCGACGGAGGTCACGGTGGTGGCGGCTCCGGCGGTGGCGGAGGCCACGGCGACGGAGGTCACGGTGGTGGCGGCTCCGGCGGTGGCGGAGGCCACGGCGACGGAGGTCACGGTGGCGGCGGCTCCGGCGGTAGCGGAGGCTCCGGTAGCGGAGGCTCCGGTAGCGGAGGCTCCGGTAGCGGAGGCTCCGGTAGCGGAGGCTCCGGTGGCGGAGGTCACGGTGGTGGCGGCTCCGGTGGTGGCGGAGGCCACGGTGGCGGCGGTTCCGGCGGTGGTTCCGGTGGCGGTTCCGGCGGCGGTTCCGGCGGCGGTTCCGGCGGCGGTTCCGGCGGCGGTTCCGGCGGTGGTTCCGGCGGTGGTTCCGGCGGCGGTTCCGGCGGTGGTTCCGGTGGCGGTTCCGGCGGTGGTTCCGGCGGTGGTTCCGGCGGTGGTTCCGGCGGCGGTTCCGGCGGCGGTTCCGGCGGCGGTTCCGGCGGTGGTTCCGGCACCGGCGGCCATGGCACCGGCGGTCACGGCAACGGCGGTGGCAACGGTAATGGCAACGGTAGCGGCGGCGCTGGCAACGGTGGCGCCAACGGCGTCGGCAATGGCAATGGAAGCGGCAGTGCCGGCGGCAACGGCGGATCGTCCAGTGGCCATGGCCACTGACCGACGCGTCGCCTGCCCACGACGCGGTCAGAGCATTTCGAGCGCGCGCTTGCTGCGCGGCGGACGGAAGTACCCGTCGAGTTGCGCGCGCTCGTCATCGCTCAACACGAGATCGAGCGCGGCGCGATTGTCGCGCACGTGCTCGATCCGCGACGTCTTCGGAATTGCGAACACACCCGGCTGCGCAAGCACCCAGGCGAGTGCGACGCGCGTGACCGACACACCGCGCTGCCGCGCGATTTCATCGAGCGGAGAACGCTTCGGCAGCCGTCCGTGATCGACCGGGCTGTAGGCCATCGCCGGCATCCGGTGATCGGCGAGCCACGGCAGCAGGTCGAATTCCGGGCCGCGCCGCGCGATGTTGTAGAGAATCTGGTTGGTCGCGCACGCGCCCCCGCCCGCCTCGTCGACGAGCTCGGCCATGTCGGCCGTATCGAAGTTGCTGACGCCCCAGCGGCGGATCTTGCCCGCGCGTCGCAGCGCCTCGAACCCCTCGACGGTCTCCTCGAGCGGCACCGAACCACGCCAGTGCAGCAGGTACAGGTCGAGACGATCGGTACGCAGACGCTTGAGGCTCGCGTCGCACGCGGCGACGACGCCGCGCCGGCTCGCATGATGCGGATACACCTTGCTGACCAGGAACACGTCGTCGCGCAGGCCGGCGAGCGCCTCGCCGACGAGTGCCTCGGTCGCACCGTCGCCGTACATCTCGGCGGTATCGACCAGCGTCATTCCGAGATCGATCCCCTCGCGCAATGCGGCGATCTCGTCCGCCCGGCGCGCGGGCCGCTCGCCCATTTCCCAGGTGCCCAGGCCGAGTTTCGGAATCGTCTCGCCGTCCGGCAGGACGACCGTGGCGATCGTGTCTGTCATGCGCTCCTCGCTGCGGATTCGTGGCCGCGCACCCGCGGCCGAAGCATCAAATACGACGCATCAGTGTAGTCAATCGGTGCGGCGTCCACCTGTTACACGGCAAAAACCGGCTATAACGGCACCGCATGATGACTTAGAATGGCCGGCACCCTGATCGATACCCATTCCATGAAGGCACCCACGGACGACCGCTGGCAGGACCTGCGCCCCGACCCCGACAACGACACGCCGCTCTACCTGCAGCTCGCCCGCAAGCTCGGCGACGCGATCCACGACAATCGCTGGGCGGCCGGCGAGGCGCTGCCGTCCGAACGCGTGCTGTCCGAAGCGCTCGGCGTGTCGCGCATTACCGCGCGCAAGGCGATCGCGCTGCTCGTCGAGCAGGGCCTGATCCGCCGCACGCAAGGCGCCGGCAACTTCATCCGGCCGCGCTACGAGGATCCGCTGTCGCGGCTGTCGAGCTTCAGCGAGATGCTCGAGCGCCGCGGCTTCAAGCCGAGTTCGCAATGGCTCGAGCGCGAAATCCAGCCCGCGAATCGCGACGAAGTGATCCAGCTCGGCCTGTCGCCGGCCGCCTCCGTTACACGGCTGAAACGCCTGCGCCTCGCCGACGGCATCGTGATGGCCGTCGAGAATTCGACGTTCCCCGCCACGCTGATTCCCGATCCGCAAGCGATCGGCGGTTCGCTGTACAGCTATCTCGAAGCGCGCGGCACGCCGATCGTGCGCGCACTGCAGCATTTCCGCGCGGTCAACGCGACCGACGAGATCGCGCAACAGATGGGCATCGCGCCGCACGATGCGCTGCTGCTGATCACGCGGATCGGTTATACGGCCGACCAGCGCGCGATCGAACTCACCGATACCTACTGCCGCAACGACTACTACGACTTCGTCGTCGAACTGCGCAAGTAACGCCGGCAATACTCACGGCGTACGGCGCCGCCGGCGCTCACAGCCAGCATGCTTCGTCCGTGCCGAGCGGCACGGGCGGCCGCGTGAAGCGCGGCGGTGTCGCCGACAGGCGTTCGGCCGGACGCACGGCATCGATCGTGCCGAACGGCGACGCGCTCCGGTCGATCCGGTCGCGCACGTCGTCGAACGTGAAATCCGGCGCCCGCAGGCCGTCCGGCACCGTGCCGAACGATTGCAGCCAGCGCCCCGTCTGCGCGAGCGAGAGCCGCACGTGCCAGCTCCCTCCTTCCGTCGCACGGCGCGCGAGCGCGATCATCGCGCCGAACGCCGCGAGATAACCCGTCGCATGATCGAGCGCCTGGCATGGCAGATGGCGCGGGCCGTCCGCGTGCGCGGCGTGCTGCTCGTGCCACGCGATACCGCTCGCCGACTGCACGAGACTGTCGAAGCCACGCCGCATCGACCACGGCCCCGCGTGCCCGTATGCGGACACCGACACGCAGACGATGCCGGGCCGCAGCTCCGCCAGCGCCTGCGGCGAAAACCCGCGCGCCGCGAGCGCGCCGGGGCGATAGGCCTGCAGGAATACGTCGGCGTCGCGTGCGAGCGCGCGCAACGCGGCGACACCGCCCGCCTCGCGCAGGTCGATCCACGTCGAGCGCTTGCCGCGCCCGTTGTCGATCACGAGCGACGCGATGTTCGGCAGGTGCGGGCCGTTGACGAGCAGCGTCTGTGCACCGTGCGATGCCAGCGTGCGGCCCGCGACCGGCCCCGCGATGATGCGCGTGAGATCGAGCACGCGCACGCCCGCGAGCGGCTGGTCGGGCGCGCCGCGGCCGATCGCCTCGACGGGCGCGTCACCGATCCGCTCGATCTCGAACAGCGGCAGCGACGCGAGTGCCCGTGCCTGGTCGTGCGCCGCCCATTCGTCAGGGGTTCTGATCAATGCCGCGCACAGGCCGGCCTCGGCGAGCGCGGTATCGAGTGCCGCGCCGTCCCACGTGCGGATCGCCGCGGCCACGTCATCGCGCTGCGGGCCGCTGCCGAGCACGTCGAGAATCCCGTGCAGGTGATGCGGAAAGTTCGCATGCAGCTGGATCCAGCGCCCGTCGCGCGTGTCGTAGAAGCCCGTCACCGGATGGCGCGGCTCGGGCGGCAGGCCGTCGTCCACGCGCAGGTAGCGTTCGCTGCGAAACGCGACGAGCGCGTCGCGCATCGACACGTCGACGCGCTGCGCGACGCCCGTGCGCAGCCGGTGGCATTCGGCCGCCGCGAGCCCGGCCGCCGCGATCGTCGCCGCGGCGAGCGTGCCGACGTGGAATGCCGACGGCAGCGTCGGGTCCTGCCCCGCCACGGCCGCGCGGGCCAGTGCGCGCGGTTCGCCGTGCGCCAGTTGCCACAAGTGGGTCAATGCGAGTTCGGGGGTCATGGTGGAAGCGCGCCGTTGAGGAGACGCATTCGAGTCTAGAATTCGCGACAGGCGCGATCAATCTTGATTGCGCGAATCAACGCATAACGAATAGTTGTAGCCGGGCCGCGCTTCATGCGCCCCGACAGGAGCGATCGGCATGACGTCCCTCAGCGCGCCGGAAGCCGCCGGCATCCTCGGTGTCAGCGTGAGCACCCTTTACGCGTATGTGAGCCGCGGCCTGCTGCGCTCGCTGCCCGACGGCGCGAGCAAGCGCCGCCGCTACGACGCGGACGAGGTGCGCCTGCTCGCGCGCCGCCGCGCCGATGCAAAACGCGCGGGCGGCGTCGCCGAACGCTCGCTCGACTGGGGCGTGCCCGTGCTCGAATCGCGGATCACGCAGATCGCCGACGGGCGCCTGCACTATCGCGGCGCCGATGCGATCGCGCTCGCGAACGACGCGACGCTAGAGGAAACGGCGGCCCGCCTGTGGGATTGTCCGCCCGCACGGCTCGCTGCGGCAGCGCTTGCATCGACCGGTTTCGACACCGCGCAGTGGGAAGACTGGGCCCGCCGCTGGGCCCATCTCGCGCCGCTCGAGCGCACGCTGGTGCTGCTCCCCGCCGCGGCCGCCTCGCTGCCGCGCCTGTGGGCGCAGGGGCGCGACGCGCAGTTCGACGCGGCCACGCTGCTGCTGCGCGTGACGACGGCCGCGCTGGCCGGCATCGCACCGGGCGACGCGCCCGTGCATCGACAGCTCGCCGCCGCGTGGCGGATCCGGCGGCGCGATGAAGCCGACCTGCTGCGCCGCGCACTCGTGCTGTGCGCCGATCATGAACTGAACCCGTCGACCTTTGCGGTGCGCTGCATCGCGTCGACCGGCACCCACCTGTTCGGTGCGATCGCGGGCGGGCTCGCAGCGCTGTCGGGCCCGCGCCACGGCGGCGAGACGTTCCGCGCGGGCGCGCTGCTCGACGAAGCCGCGCGGGCCGCCGATCTCGACCGCTACCTCGCGCTGCGCGTCGCGCACGACGAACGGGCGGACGGCGCACGCACGGCGCTGTCCGGTTTCGCGCATCCGCTCTATCCCGACGGCGATCCGCGCGCACACGCGTTGCTCGACGCACTGCACGCGACGCTGCCCGCCCGGGCGCCGCTGCGCATGGCCCGCGCGCTCGCCGCGCGCGTCGAGGCGGCGACCGGCCTGCGGCCGTCGATCGATTTCGCGCTCGCGGTGCTGGAGCGCACGCTTGCGCTGCCCGACGGCGCCGCGTTCACGCTGTTCGCGGCCGGCCGCACCGCCGGCTGGATCGCGCACGCGCTCGAACAGTACGCTAGCGGCAAGCTCATCCGGCCCCGCGCGCGCTACGTCGGCAGCGACGCGGCGGCCTGAGCGCGGCCGCCGCGCCATGCGGCGAACCGCCGCCATGCGCTCGGCGCAGCCTGCACGGCCGGCGCCGCCTGCGGGCCGAACGCGAACACCGCGCCGCCCGCCGCCGCGCTGATCCAAACGCGCATGCCGGGCAGCAGCGCGAGCGTCTCACCGGCATGCAACCAGTGATCGTCGGGCCGGCCCTCGATCGTCACCCACAGACCGCCGTCCGCGACCTGCAACGCGGTGCGATCGACAATCCGCCACCGCCCGGCCGGTTCGTTGCCGTCCATCTCGTAGAGTCGCAGTTCGCGCATGGCCGCCTCCGGGTCGTGTGGGTTCGATGACGCCAGTATTTCGGACAGTGGCGAAACACGGACAGATACGCCTGCAGACACTTTCGACTGAACTGTATCGGTCCGCCGCCGGACAGGCGTCCGGACCGATCCTGCGTGGCACGGCGGCTTTGCCTACAATGGCGGCTGTCCCGCGCCACCGGTCCGTCCCCATGTTCCAACGCCCGCCCGCCGCCGCTCCCGGCGAAAAGAACCTCACCATAATGCTCTGGCTCGTTGCGACGGGCTTCTTCATGCAGACGCTCGATGCGACGATCGTCAACACGGCGCTGCCGTCGATGGCAGTGAGTCTCGGCGAATCGCCGCTGCGGATGCAGTCGGTCGTGATCGCCTACTCGCTGACGATGGCGGTGATGATTCCCGTCTCGGGCTGGCTCGCGGACACGTTCGGCACGCGGCGCGTGTTCTTCAGCGCGATCCTGGTGTTCTCGCTCGGTTCGCTGCTGTGCGCGAACGCGCATACGCTGTCGCAGCTCGTCGTGTTCCGCGTCGTGCAGGGGGTGGGCGGCGCGATGCTGCTGCCGGTCGGGCGGCTGGCCGTGCTGCGCACTTTCCCGGCCGAACGCTACCTGCCAGCACTGTCGTTCGTCGCGGTTCCCGGGCTGATCGGGCCGCTGATCGGGCCGACGCTCGGCGGCTGGCTCGTGAAGATCGCGTCGTGGCACTGGATCTTCCTGATCAACGTGCCGGTGGGCGTCGCCGGCTGCGTCGCGACCTTCTACTCGATGCCCGACGCGCGCAACCCGGCCGTCGGCCGCTTCGACCTGAAGGGCTATCTGCTGCTGACGATCGGGATGGTCGCGATCTCGCTGTCGCTCGACGGGCTCGCCGATCTCGGGATGCAGCACGCGGCCGTGCTCGTGCTGCTGATCCTGAGCCTCGCGTGCTTCGTCGCGTACGGGCTGTACGCGGTGCGCGCGCCGCAGCCGATCTTCTCGCTCGAGCTGTTCAAGATCCATACGTTCAGCGTCGGCCTGCTCGGCAACCTGTTCGCGCGGATCGGCAGCGGCGCGATGCCGTACCTGATCCCGCTGCTGCTGCAGGTGAGCCTGGGCTATTCGGCATTCGAGGCCGGGCTGATGATGCTGCCGGTCGCGGCGGCCGGGATGTTCTCGAAACGGATCATCACGCGCCTGATCACGCAGCACGGCTACCGCAAGGTGCTGCTCGCGAACACGATCATGGTCGGGGTGATGATGGCGAGCTTCGCGCTGATGCGCGACACGGTGCCGGTGTGGGTGAAGGTCGTCCATCTCGCGCTGTTCGGCGGCTTCAACTCGATGCAGTTCACCGCGATGAACACGCTGACGCTGAAGGATCTCGGCACCGGCGGCGCAAGCAGCGGCAACAGCCTGTTCTCGCTCGTGCAGATGCTGTCGATGAGCCTCGGCGTCACGGTCGCGGGCGCGCTGCTGGCCACCTTCACCGGGATGCTGCGCACGGTGACGCCGAGCAACACGCTGCCCGCGTTCCATGCGACCTTCATCTGTGTCGGGATCATCACGGCCGCGTCCGCGTGGATCTTCGCGCAACTCGCGCCCGACATCCGCGGCGGCACGCAGCACAAGACCGATCCGTCCGAACGCGCGTGACGCACGGCGCGCGCCGCCGCAATCGCCACGGCGGCGCGCCGTGCACCATGTCGGTGCAGCACGGCTGCACCGCCCGCGCCCTGCCGGCCGCGACGGCCCGCCGCACGGGGCACGATGCCGTGCATGCTTCTTGCTCGCCTATTCTGTAGGTAAACTGGCAGTCTTCCTTCGGCCGACATCATGAGCATGATCGACATCGATCCACCCGGCTTCCAGCCGCCCCGCCCCGTCGCCGGCGACGACGGGAAGCGGCGCACCGTGCTGTACGGCGCATACACCGTGTTCAGCGTGTTCCAGCCCGTTTTCTCGGTGTCGCACCGCCGCGCGATCGGCTATCACGCGTCGCTGCGCGCGCACGACGAGGACAGCCGCCAGGTCGCGTCGCACGAGGTGTTCACGCAGGCGGCGCGGCGCGGCGACCTGCTCGAGCTCGGCCGGCTCGCCGAATCGCTGCATCTCGGCAACTTCCACGCGTTCGACAGTCACGACGAATGGCTCTTCCTGAGCCTGCACCCGGCGGCGCTGATGGACACCGTCTACGGCGACGCGCTGCTCGCGAACCTGAAGGCGCTCGGCCTGCCGCCGCATCGCGTGGTGCTCGAGGTGCCCGAGCAGGCGGGCGGCGAGACGCCGCGCTATGCGGCGATCGTCGACGGGCTGCGCAAGGCCGGCTTCCTGATCGCGCTCGGCGGCTTCGGCGCGAAACATTCGAACATCGACCGCGTGTGGCACCTGCACCCCGACATCGTCACGCTCGACCGCGGGATCCTCGCGCAGGCGAGCGAACACTCGCATCTCGAGCGCGTACTGCCCGGGCTCGTGTCGCTGCTGCACGAATCCGGCCAGCTCGTGCTGATGGGCGGGCTCTCGACCGAGCGCGACGCGATGATCGCGCTCGAATGCGACGTCGATTTCGTGCAGGGGCAGTACTTCGCGGGGCCGAGCGTCGACCCCGTGCAACCGCAGGCCGCCGCAGGCTGCATGGATACGCTGTCGGCCGCGTTGCGGCTGCGCGTCGCGCAACGCGAGCGCACGCAGGCCGAACGCCTCGCGCCGTATGTCGCCGCGCTGGAGGAAGCCAGCCGGAAGCTCGTCGCGGGCGAATCGCTGATCGACGCGGCCGGCGCCGTGCTCGGGTTGCCGGAAACCGCGCGCTGCTTCCTGCTCGATGCATCGGGCCGCCAGATCGGCGACAACGTGCTCGCGCGCGGCAGCGTCTCGCAGCGGGCGAAGCGCTTCCGGCCGCTGCTGCATTCGGAAGGCGCGAGCTGGGAGCGCCGCCCCTACTTCATCCACGCGATGCGCGCGCCCGGCCGCGTGCATCTGACGCCGCCGTACCTGTCGATCAACGAAGCGCACCTGTGCGTGACCGCATCGATCGCCGCGCCGGCCGCGACCGGCATGCAGGTGCTGTGCGTCGACATCAACTGGGAAGCGGCACTCAGCCGCGAATGAGTTCGCGCGGCCGCGCTCACGCGGCGCCGTCGAGGGCGTTGGCGCGGCGCGCGATCAGCCGGTGCACGCGCTTGCCGGACGACGCGCTGACCACTTCGTGCTCGTCGATCACGTGCATGCCGGCGCCGAGCGCCGCATGCATGCGCGCCGAATCGAGCGGCGTATACAAGCGGCCGCGCTCGTCGCGCAGCGCGCCGTTGCCGGCCACCCGCCAGCTCAGGTACAACGTGCCGCCGGGCATCAGCAACCCGGCCAGCCGCGCGGCCGCCGCTGCGGCATCCGCCTGTTCGAGATGCATGACGACCGTCTCGCACAACACGTTTCGAAACGCGCCGGCCGGCACGCCGGCGAGCGCCGGCAGCGCAGCCAGCTCGAAGGTCAGCGACGGATGGCGCAAGCGCGCCTCGGCAAGCAGCGCGGCGCTCGCATCGTAGCCGCGCACGTCGAATCCGCGCGAAGCGAGCCACGCGGTGTCGCGTCCCGCACCGCAGCCGACGTCGGCCGTCGGCCCGGGCGAGAAATATTGCTCGAGCAGCGCATACATGTCGTCGGGGGCGGCCTGGTCGAGCCAGTCCTGCGCGTATTGCGCGGCATGGGCTTCGTAGGCATCGAGAGTCGGGCGATCCACCATGGCGATTGCTCCGCGTACGCGTCCTGTCGTGCGACGCACCCCGCATCTTAGCCGTTGCGCGTCGCGCGTGGGATGGCGGGCGACGCGCGGCCCCGCGCCGCTCGCAGGTCGCCGGCGCGGTCAGTTCGGCCCACGGCGCATCGCCGCGCCAGGGCCGGCCGCGACGCCGCCGCGAACCGGCCGCCGAGGGCGCAGCCGACCGCGTCCGCGCCGAACCCGCAGGGCGACGCGTCAGACATGCGAATGCGCGCCGCCGTGCACGGGCCCCGCGCGCCGCTCGACCTCGCGGCGCACGTCGCCGCGCAGGCCCGCGAAAAACGCGACTTCGGCGACGACGAACAGCGGCCCGACCATCAGCCCGACCAGATCGTCGACGAACGCGGGCTTGCGCCCCTCGAACCAGTGCCCGACGAACTGTACGATCCAGCCGACCACGAACGCGCCGATGCCGATCCCGAGCCATTGCGCGGTCGGCAGCAGCGCGAGCGTCTGCGCGGCCCACAGGCCGAGGGCGAACAGCGCAGTCATGACCGCCCCGAAGCGCAGGTCGAGGCGCAGGTAGAACACCGCGAACGCCACCGCGAGCAGCAGCGCCGGCGACAGCGCGACACCGGCCAGCGTGCCGAGCGCCGGCCGCGACAGCAGCACCTCGACCGCGAACACGATCATCGGAATGCCGACCAGATGCGTCGCGATGTTGCGCGCGTCGCGATGGTAGGCCGCATACTGGGAAAGGTGGTCTTCGAGCGTCTTCATGGTGTCTCCTGAACGATCATTGGGCGCTATGATGCGCGTCACGCCCAGGAACCTCTGTCAGCTACCCGACATCGCGTGCCCATGCCCTCGCCGCTCGCCCCGTACCTGCCGCAGATCGAAGCGCACCCGTGGTTCGCCGCGCTGCCGCCGGCGTTGCGCGACGACCTGCTCGCCCGCGCCGCGTTGCGGCACCTGCCGGCCGGCCACGCGCTGTTCCGCCGCGGCGACCCGCCATGCGGGCTGTATGCGGTGCTGGCCGGCGCCCTCACCATAGGCGCGGTCGATCCGCAGGGCAAGGAAGCGCTGCTGACGGTCGCCGAACCCGTCACGTGGTTCGGCGAGATCGCGCTGTTCGACGGCCAGCCGCGCACGCACGACGCGATCGCGCTCGACGACACGCTCCTGCTGCACGTCCCACAGCGCGCGCTGCTCGCGATTCTCGACACGACGCCGCAATACTGGCGGCAGTTCGCGCTGCTGATGGCGCAAAAGCTCCGGCTGAGCTTCCTGACCGTCGAATCGATGAGCGTGATGCCGGCCGCGCAGCGGCTTGCCGCACGGCTGCTGATGATCGCCGACGGCTACGGCGGGATCAGCGCCGGCCGCACGCGCATCCGGCTGTCGCAGGAAAAGCTCGCGGCGATGCTGTCGCTCACACGGCAGACCACCAACCAGCTGCTGAAGGCGCTGCAGGCCGACGGCGTCGTGCGGCTGCATGTCGGCGAGATCGAACTCGTCGACGTCGATGCGCTGCGCCGGGCGAGCGGGCTGCCTGACGGCACTCACTGACGGCACGCACTGACGACGCGCCGCCTCCGTCCTGACGCGCCCGTCGTGACGCCATCGAGCGATCGCCGCAACGCCGCATTCCCGCCGTCATCGCTTCGCGCTATCGTGGCGGCTCGTTCGTCCTTCTCCCCGCATACGCGCTTGAACACGTCCACCCTTACCGCCCCTTCCCGCCACGCGTGGCCTGTCTTCGTCGCGTTCCTGCGGCTCGGCCTCACGTCGTTCGGCGGGCCCGTCGCGCATCTCGGCTACTTCCGCGACGCGTTCGTCACGCGGCGCGGCTGGCTGACCGAACGCGCGTATGCCGATCTCGTCGGCCTGTGCCAGTTCCTGCCGGGGCCGGCGAGCAGCCAGGTCGGGATGGCGATCGGCCTGTCGCGCGCGGGTTATGCGGGAATGTTCGCCGCATGGCTCGGCTTCACGCTGCCGTCGGCGCTGCTGATGATGCTGTTCGCGCTCGGCATGCACGCTGCGGGCATGCCGGTCGCGGCCGGCGCGCTGCACGGGTTGCGGATCGTGTCGGTCGCGGTGATCGCGCAGGCGGTGTGGGGCATGGCGCGCACGCTGTGCCCGGATGCGCGCCGCGCCACGCTGATGGCGGTCGCGGCCTGCCTCGCGCTGCTCGTGCCGGCCCCATGGCTGCAGGTGGCCGTGATCGTCGCGGCCGGCGCGGCCGGGCTCGTACTGTTGCCGCAGCCCGAGCGCGGCGCGCACGATCCGCTGCCGCTGCACGTGTCGCATCGCGCGGGTGCGCTGTGGCTCGTGCTGTTCGCCGCATTGCTCGTCGCGTTGCCGTTCGCGGCGGGCGCGCTGCATTCGCACCCCGTCGCGGTGGCCGACGCATTCTTTCGCACCGGCGCGCTGGTGTTCGGCGGCGGGCACGTCGTGCTGCCGCTGCTGCAGGCAGCCGTCGTCGCGCCGGGCTGGGTCGGCGATTCGGCGTTCCTCGCCGGCTACGGTTTCGCGCAGGCCGTGCCGGGGCCGCTCTTCACGTTCTCGGCGTTCCTCGGTGCGTCGCTGCGCGACGCGCCGAACGGCTGGCTCGGCGGGACGATCGCGCTCGTGTCGATCTTCGCGCCGTCGTTCCTGCTCGTCGCGGGCACCGCGCCGTTCTGGGAACGCCTGCGCCGCAGCACACGCATGCAGGCCGCGCTCGCGGGCGTGAACGCGGCGGTGGTCGGGCTGCTGCTCGCCGCGCTGTATCACCCGGTGTGGAGCGAGACGATCGTGTCGCCGCGCGACTTCGCGGCGGCGCTCGTCGCGTTCGTCGCACTCGTGTTCTGGCGGGTGCCGCCGTGGGCCGTCGTGATCGCGAGCGCGGCGCTCGGCTGGTTGGCGACGACGCTCGCGTGATCCGACAAGTGCCACGCATCGATTCCCGCCCGACAAAAACAAAAAAGCCCTCGTGACGAGGGCTTTTCTTCGGGTGCCGCGCGCCGCAACGGCGCGCAGTACGCATGGACTTACGCGAAGTTCTTCGCTGCGAAGTCCCAGTTCACGATGTTCCAGAACGCTTCGACGAACTTCGGACGTGCGTTGCGGTAGTCGATGTAGTACGCGTGTTCCCACACGTCGATCGTCAGCAGCGGCTTGTCGGCCGTCGTCAGCGGCGTGGCGGCGTTGCTCGTCGACACGATGTCGAGCGAACCGTCGGCCTTCTTCACGAGCCATGCCCAGCCCGAACCGAACGTGCCGACCGCGGCCTTCGAGAACGCTTCCTTGAACGCGTCGTACGAACCCCACTTCGCGTTGATCGCGTCGCCCAGCGCGCCCGACGGTGCGCCGCCGCCGTTCGGCGACAGGCTGTTCCAGAAGAACGTGTGGTTCCAGATTTGCGCGGCGTTGTTGAAGATGCCGCCCGACGACTTCTTCACAATCTCTTCCAGCGACAGGCTTTCGAATTCCGTGCCCGGGATCAGATTGTTCAGGTTCGTCACATAAGCCTGATGATGCTTGCCGTAGTGGTACTCGATCGTCTCTTTCGAGATGGTCGGCGCGAGTGCGTCTTCAGCGTACGGGAGCGGCGGGAGCGTATGAGCCATGGCGATTCCTTCGTTGAGTATGTAGGGAGGCTGTGTTGAATGCTGCCGAGCGTCCGATTGTAGGCGAGTCCGAATATCCCCGCAAACTCACGGGCATTTATCCGCGGTATGCAGAAAATCGGCGTTCCCGCTTCATCCGGCAGGACGAGAAGACGGATGCGCAGCATCCGTTCCCGCGCCGGGCGCCGGACCCATCCGGAGCGCCGGACGCGCGACCTTCGTTCCGCTTACGCCGCCGTCGTCAGATCGTATCGGTCAGCCGCGGCTGCACGTCGGCGAGCGATACGTCGGCCGAGCCTTCGGCGAGATGCACGGTCAGGCGGCGCTGCGGTTTCAGCGCGTTCGGCGCGCGCACCGCGCGGCCGGTCTGCGTGTCGATCAGCGCCGCGTAGCCGCGCTCGAGCGTGCGCTGCGGGCTCAGCACCTCGAGCCGCGCCGCGCAGGCCGACACGCGCGCGGTATCGCGCTCGTGACGGCGCTGCAGCGCCACCGCGAGACGTTGCGACAGCCCGGCGAGTGCCTGACGCGCCTGCGCCGGGTCGGGCCGCGCGCGCTGCCAGCGCAATTGCGCGAGCGCGAAACGCGCACGCGCGTCGCGCACCGGCCGCGACGCGGCCGAGGCGAGCCGCACCGCCAGTTGCTCGACGTGGGTGCGCTGCCGCTGCAGCCGCTCGGCCGGGCTGACGAGCCGGCGCGCGAGCCAGTCGAGCTGCTGCGCGCGCTGCTCGAGCCCGCGTTCCAGGCAGCGCGCAAGCGCGCGCTGCCGGTCGGCCACCTCGCGCAACAGCAACGCGCGCTGCCGACTGGCGAGCTCGGCCGCGCCGGTCGGCGTCGGCGCGCGCAGGTCGGCCGCGAAGTCCGCGATCGTGAAATCGGTTTCGTGGCCGACGCCGCTGACGACCGGCAGTTCGCTCGCCGCGATCGCACGCGCGAGCGCTTCGTCGTTGAACGACCACAGATCCTCGATCGACCCGCCGCCGCGACAGACCAGCAGCACGTCGACCTCGCGCCGCGCGTTCGCCGCCTGCACGGCCGCGACGAGCTTCTCGGCCGAGCCCGCACCCTGCACGGGCGCCGGATAGACGATCACCGGGATGTGCGGCGCGCGGCGCGCGAGCGTGGTCAGCACGTCGCGCAGCGCGGCGGCCTGCAGCGACGTGACGATGCCGATCGCGCGCGGGTGCGCCGGCAGCGGCCGCTTGCGCTCGGGCGCGAACAGGCCTTCGGCCTCGAGCTGCGCCTTCAGCCGCAGGAACGCCTCGTACAGGCGCCCCTGGCCCGTCCGCCGCACGGCCTCGACGTTGAGCTGCACTTCGCCGCGCGGCTCGTACATCGTGACGACCGCGCGCACCTCGATCCGGTCGCCTTCGCGCGGCGTGAATTCCGCGTACTGCGCGCGACCGCGGAACATCACGCAGCGCATCTGCGCCTGCTGGTCCTTGATCGAGAAATACCAGTGGCCGCTCGCGGCGCGCGTGAAATTCGACACTTCGCCCGAAATCCACAGCAGCGGAAACGAGCGCTCGAGCATCGTCGAAATCGCGCGATTGAGCGCCGAAACGGGAATCACTTCGTCGCCGCCGCGGGTCGCGCCGGGAGCGGAAAAAGGAGAGTCGGAAAGCATGGGCGGTCGGATGAATGCTGGCGGCGACACGATAGTCCGACACGCGCGCGGCGTCCAGCGCCGGCCGCCCGCGCTGCACCATTTGGAAGGTGTCCACACTCTGGCAATCGTCCATCAAAAACGCTTCAAAACCGCGGAAAAACCCAGACGATTCCTCACAACGCATTGATTTTTATAGTTTTTTAAACCTTGCGGTTTGATTTGCCGCCGATTCGATGTCCGCCCGGCGGGCGTTTCACGCGGACAGGCCGGGAGTTTTTCACAGAGTTATCCACAGCCCGTTCCGTTCCGGCCCCATCGGGTGCGTCGCCCGGCCGCGCTTGCCGCGCCCGCGTGCGGCGCGCTAGAGTGCCGCCTTCCGAACCCCTAGCGGCATGCGCCGCCCCACGGAGAATCCGTCTTGACGAATCCGTCCCACGCCGCGGCGCACGACGCGCCGCGCCCGGCCCGATGAGCGCGCCCGGCGGCCCGCTCGCGCGGCTCGAAGCGCGCCTCACGCGCGAATGGCAGCGACGCGGCGCCCTCGCGTGGGCGCTCACGCCGTTCGCGTGCGTGTTCGGCCTGTGCGCGGCGCTGCGCCGCACGGCCTACGCGCAGGGCTGGAAGCAACCGGTCGACGTCGGCGTGCCCGTCGTCGTGGTCGGCAACGTGACCGTCGGCGGCACCGGCAAGACGCCGACCGTGATCGCGCTCGTCGACGCGCTGCGCGCGGCCGGCTTCACGCCGGGCGTCGTGTCGCGCGGCTACGGCGCGAACGTGAAGGCGCCCACCGCGGTCACGCCCGCGTCGCGCGCGAGCGCGGCCGGCGACGAACCGCTGCTGATCGCGCGCCGCACCGGCGCGCCCGTGTGGGTGTGCCCCGACCGCGTCGCGGCCGCGCAGGCGCTGCGCGCCGCGCACCCGGACGTCGACGTGATCGTCAGCGACGACGGCCTCCAGCACTACCGCCTCGCGCGCACGGTCGAGCTCGTCGTGTTCGACCACCGGCTCGGCGGCAACGGCTTCTTGCTGCCGGCCGGCCCGCTGCGCGAGCCGCTGTCGCGCCACCGCGACGCAACGCTCGTCAACGATCCGTACAGCGGCGCGCTGCCGCCGTGGCCCGACACCTATGCGCTCGCGCTCACGCCGGGCGCCGCGTGGCACCTCGACCAGCCGGCGCTGCGCCGCCCGCTGTCGCAGTTCGCGCACGAGCGCGTGCTCGCCGCGGCCGGCATCGGCGCGCCGGAACGCTTCTTCGCGACGCTGCGTGCGGCCGGCCTCGCGCCGGCGACGCGCGCGCTGCCCGACCATTACGCGTTCGCCGACAATCCGTTCGTCGACGATGCGGTCGATGCGATCCTGATCACCGAGAAGGATGCAGTAAAATTGGGCGCTTCCTGGCGCGACGCTCGGCTGTGGGTCGTCCCCGTCGAAGCCGCGCTCGATCCTCGCCTCATTGCCCTCGTTGTGGAGAAACTCCGTGGACGCTCGCCTGCTTGAAATCCTTGTGTGCCCTATCTGCAAAGGCCCGCTCCACTATGACCGCGCCGCGCAGGAGCTGATCTGCAACGCGGACAAGCTCGCGTACCCGATTCGCGACGGCATCCCCGTGATGCTCGTCGACGAAGCACGCCAGACCGTCGAAGGCACGCCGGTCGACCCCGCCGGCCCGGCCGGCAACTAAACGCCGCACCGCTGCACCGGCGCCCGGCCGCGCTTCTTCGCGGCCGCGTGCCGGCCCTGCCGGGCGGCCCGCCTTCGACGCGCCGCCCGCCCCGCTCTTCTCACCGCTCAGCCCCGATGACTCATCCGCAGCCCTTCATCGCCGTCATTCCTGCCCGGCTCGCGTCGACGCGCCTGCCGAACAAGCCGCTCGCCGATCTCGGCGGCAAGCCGATGGTCGTGCGCGTCGCCGAGCGCGCGCGCGAAGCGGGCGCGCAGCAGGTGCTCGTCGCGTCCGACGCGCAGAGCGTGCTCGACGCGGCCCGCGAGCACGGTTTCGAAGCGGTGCTGACGCGTGCCGACCATCCGTCCGGCACCGACCGGCTCGCGGAAGTCGCCGCGACGTTCGGGTGGAGCGACGACACCGTCGTCGTCAACGTGCAGGGCGACGAGCCGCTGATCGACCCGGCGCTCGTCCGCGACGTAGCGTCGCACCTCGCCGCGCACCCGGACTGCGCGATCGCGACCGCCGCGCACCCGATCCACGACGCGGCCGACGTGTTCAATCCGAACATCGTGAAGGTCGCGCTCGACGCGCGCAACGTCGCGATGTACTTCTCGCGCGCGCCGATTCCGTGGAGCCGCGATGCGTACCAGCCGCACTGGCCCGACGTCGCGGCCATGCCCGCACCGGCCTTTCCGGTCTATCGCCACATCGGACTCTACGCCTATCGCGCGCGTTTCCTGCGCACCTATCCGTCGCTCGCGCAGGCGCCGATCGAGCAGGCCGAGCAGCTCGAACAGCTGCGCGCGATGTGGCACGGCGAGCGCATCGCGGTGCTGATCACCGAGCATGCACCCGAAGCCGGCATCGATACGCCGGCCGATCTCGCACGCGTGCAGGCCCTTTTTCGGCCGGGTTCAAAATAACCCGTGGCATAATCAGGCGATTGTGCGAGCCGTCCGCGACCCGCGCGTCCTAGCTTGACCCCGCCACGGCCCGTCCCGGCAGCCGCGCGTCGCCTTTCGCCGACGCGCCGCATCAGACCGGTCCGCCGCGCGCAAGGCAAGCCCCGCGCACGCTGTCGCCGACGCTTTTGCGTCTCGCCACACGAATCTACATACCGGAGATATCACCATGCGTTTGATCCTGTTGGGTGCGCCCGGCGCGGGCAAGGGTACCCAGGCAAACTTCATCAAGGAAAAGTTCGGCATCCCGCAAATCTCGACGGGCGACATGCTGCGCGCGGCCGTCAAGGCCGGCTCGCCGCTCGGCGTCGAGGCGAAGGGCTACATGGACGCCGGCAAGCTCGTGCCGGACGCGCTGATCATCGGCCTCGTGAAGGAGCGCCTGAAGGAAGCCGACTGCGCGAACGGCTACCTGTTCGACGGCTTCCCGCGCACGATCGCGCAGGCTGACGCGATGAAGGAAGCCGGCGTCGCGATCGACTACGTGCTCGAAATCGACGTCCCGTTCTCGGAGATCGTCGAGCGCATGAGCGGCCGCCGCACGCACCCGGCATCGGGCCGCACGTACCACGTGAAGTTCAACCCGCCGAAGGTCGAGGGCAAGGACGACGTGACGGGCGAACCGCTGATCCAGCGCGACGACGACAAGGAAGAAACCGTCCTGAAGCGTCTCGAAGTGTACGAAGCGCAGACCAAGCCGCTGATCACGTACTACGGCGACTGGGCGCAGCGCGGCGAGGAAAACGGCCTGAAGGCCCCGCAGTATCGCAAGATCTCGGGCCTCGGCAGCGTGGACGAAATCCGCGAGCGTGCGTTCGACGCACTGAAGTAAGCACCGCGTCGTGCACCGCAAGCCGCCCTTTCGGGGCGGCTTTTTTTTGGTTCATCGTGGAATTTCGTGAACCGGCGACGATGCATGTGCCTCTGGCCGCGCAAATCCCAACGCTGTCGCCGCGATGAACGTGGTCACCCGTTGTGCGCGAATGCCAGCACGATCGCGTTGCCCAGTTCATCGACAACCCTGGCCGACGCGCCCGGCGCCGCGAACATCGTGAACTCGACATCGGGCAGGGCCGGCAGGCCGGCATCCGGCGGAATCGCACGCAAGCCGTGCGCAAGTTGTGTGTGCACGATCGGCGTCACCGCAAGGCCCGCGTGCGCGGCGGCGCACAGGCCGGCGCCGCTCGGGCACACGAGCACGATCCGGTAATCCACGCCCGCTCGGGCCAGTGCTGCCAGCGAGGCCTCGCGATACGGGCAGGGTTCCGGCAGCAGCGCAATCGGCACCGGTACGCCAGGCGTGAGCGACGCCCAATCCGCACCGGCCCACACGAGCGGCTCGCGCCAGAGCACGCGTCCGGCGGGCCCGCCGTGGCAGCGCCCGCCCATCACCACATCCAGTTCACCGTGATCCAGCGCCTGGAGCAGATCGCCCGGGATACCCACTCTGATGCTGAATGCGATGCGCGGGTACCGCCCGGCAAACGCCTTCATCACATGCATCAGCCTGACGTTGGCGAGGTCTTCCGACAGACCCACGCGGATCGTGCCCGCGCTCGGTTCGCGCAGCAGTTGCGCCCGCGCGTCCTGATTGAGCGCGAGGATGGCACGCGCGTAACCCAGCAGCAGCTCGCCGTCCACCGTGAGCGCGACCGAGCGCGTGGTGCGCACGAGCAGGTCACGGCCGACCTGTTTTTCTAGGCGGCGCAGATGCGCGCTGACCGCGGACTGCGTCAGATTCAGCCGGGCCGCGGCATGCGTGAACCCGCCTTCCTGGACGACGGCCACGAAGGAGCGCAGCAAAACGGTATCGAACATGAGATGTCCCGCAATACAGTGCGAATGCTACTGAGTAGCGTGATGATACTTCGTTTATATTTCGAATCGAACTATGTTCTGATGAGGGCCGTCAACCCGTCAGGAGTCGTTCCATGTCGACCTTGCTTCATATCGAATCGTCCCCGCGCAAGTCGCGGTCCGCATCACTCGACGTTGCGCACGCGTATCTGGAAGCCTGGCGCGACGCGCATCCGGTGCATCGGGTCGACGTGCTCGATCTGTGGGCGACGCAATTGCCGGAGCTCGACGGCGATGCGCTCGATGCCAAATACGCGGACTTGAGCGGCACGCCGCTCAGCGAAGGCCAGCAGCAAGCGTGGGCGGATTTCCGCCAGCTGGCGCAGCGGATGCACGACGCGGATACGCTGCTGTTCTCCGTGCCGCTGTGGAATTTTTCCATCCCGTACAAGCTCAAGCATTTCATCGACGCCGTGTCCCACCGCGGCCTCCTCTTCTCATTCGACGAGCGTGGGTTGGCGGGATTGCTGAACGGCAAGAAAGCCGTCGTGATCTATGCGAGAGGCCTCGACTATTCAAGGCAATCGAGCACGCCCGCCGAGTCGTTCGACTATCAGCGGCCGTTTCTTGAGGCGTGGCTGCGCTTCATCGGTATCACCGACATCGAATCGATCGTCGTCGAGAAAACGCTGTTTGGACCCGAAATCGATCACGCGGGCAGGGAGGCTGCGCGCGAACAGGCAGTGACGCTGGTACACGCGGCTTCAGCATCAGCTTCGGTTGACGGCTGAACTGGCCAACGGCTGGAGACCGCCGAGCGCCGACGGTCTTCCACGTGTTCGCCGGTAATCTTCGATGAACCTTTTTTCCGCCTGCGCCATCCGTTTCGTCCGACCTCGCACGACCGCGCCGGTCTCGCCGGCATCCGGCGGCGCCCCGTACAATCGATCGAATACGTGCGCCGCATGAACCGGCGCGGCGGCCGTGCCTCCGATCGACCGGCATCGGACCCAACCAAGGAGACAGTGATGGAGATTCGCGACAACGTCTTTCTGATCACGGGCGGCGCATCGGGCCTCGGCGCCGGTACGGCCCGCATGCTCGCTCAGGCCGGCGGCAAGGTCGTGCTCGCCGACCTCAACGAAGCAGCCGGCGCGGCGCTCGCGGGCGACCTCGGCGGCGTATTCGTGCGCTGCGACGTATCGAGCGAGGCCGATGCGCAGGCGGCCGTCGACGCCGCGACGCGCGCGGGCACGCTGCGCGGCCTCGTGAATTGCGCGGGCATCGCGCCCGCCGCGAAAACCGTCGGCAAGGACGGCGCGCATCCGCTCGACGTGTTCGCGAAGACGATCAACGTCAACTTGGTCGGCACCTTCAACATGATCCGGCTCGCGGCCGCCGCGATGGCCGCGACCGCGACGAACGCCGGCGGCGAACGCGGTGTGATCGTCAGCACCGCGTCGGTCGCCGCGTACGACGGGCAGATCGGCCAGGCCGCGTATGCGGCGTCGAAGGCCGGTGTCGCGGGCATGACGCTGCCGATCGCGCGCGACCTGTCGCGCCACGGCATCCGCGTGATGACGATCGCGCCCGGGCTGTTCGAGACGCCGATGCTGCTCGGCATGCCGAAGGACGTGCAGGACGCGCTCGGCGCGATGGTGCCGTTCCCGCCGCGGCTCGGCAAACCGGACGAATACGCGATGCTGGTGCGCCAGATCGTCGAGAATCCGATGCTCAACGGCGAAGTGATCCGCCTCGACGGCGCGATCCGGATGCAGCCGAAGTAAGTGCAAGCAAGCAGCTGCAAAAAAAAACGCCCGCGATGCGGGCGTGTCGACGTTCGGGGCGCCGGTGAGACTGCAACGGCTCAGTCCTCGCCGTCGCGCTGCATCCGCTGCCGCAACTCGGTCACCTGCGACTCGACGACGGTCGCGTCCTCCGCATCGGGCCGCTCGCCGAGATACTGCTCGAGATCCTCGAGCGCGGGGCGCAGGTAGTCGAGCCGCGCATACGCGAAGCCGCGGTCGCGCACTTCGTCGAGCTGTTCCGGCAGCAGGATCACAAGCCGCTGCTGGACCGCGAGCAGCCGCTGCCAGCGTTCCGTCTGCAGATAGATCGTCTTCAGGTTGCGCAGCATCCGCGCGATGATCTCGCGGCTCGTGGCCGGCTGCAGCAGCGCGCGCAACGCGCTGTCGACCGCGCCCGCCGCACGCGCGACGTAGGGCTCGAGCATCTCGACCATCTCGGCCTCGGACAGCGAATGGCCGTTGGTCGGATCGATGATCAGGTCGCCGTCCGGCAGCGTCACGCGCAGCAGGAAGTGGCCGGGGAACGACACGCCGCGCGCCGGCACGCCGATCTGCTCGGCGAGCTCCAGGTACAGCACCGACAGCGAGATCGGAATCCCGCGCCGCCGCTTCAGCACCGCGTTCAGGTGGCTGTTATCGGGGTCGTAGTAATCGTTGTGATTGCATGCGAAGCCGAGTTCGCGGAAGAAGAACTCGTTGAGCGCGGCGACGCGGTCCTTCAGGTCCGCATCGTCGGCGAGCCGGCGGCTCAGCCGCGCGGCCAGGATGTCGAGTTCGGCCAGCGTACCCTGCAGGTCGAGGTCGGGATACGCGTCCTGCGCAAGCGACAGCGCGGTTTCCGTGACGGGCAGACTGTCGTCGTCCGCCACGAGCGTGCTGAAGTAGTCGAGGACGCGGGTCATTGCGGTCGTCACTTGGCGCGCCTTCTGAAGTAAGCGTATTTGAAGCCCATCACCCACAACATACCGAAATATAGTGCAGCGAACAGCACGAGGCACGCGGCCATCAGTGCAATGCGATCGAGCGGCTGCGCACGCATGCCGGCCCAGTCGAAGTTGATCGCGCACCAGTGCATCAGGCCGGCGAGCACGAGCGCCGCGCCGATCAGCTGCACGAAGAAGCGCAGCCAGCCGGGCGACGGCTGGTAGATGCCGCGCTTGCGCAGCCCGAGGAACAGCAGCAGCGAGTTCAGGCAGGCACCGACGCCGATGCTCAGCGTGAGGCCCGCATGGCCGATCAGCGGCACGAACACGTAGTTCGAGATCTGCGTGACGATCAGCACGCCGATCGCGATCTTCACCGGCGTCTTGATGTCCTGCTTCGCGTAGAAGCCCGGCGCGAGGATCTTGATCAGGATGATGCCGACGAGACCGATCCCGTAGGTCGCGAGCGCGCGCGCGACCATCGTGACCGTATGCGCGTCGAACTTGCCGTAGTTGAACAGCGTCGCGGTGAGCGGCGTCGCGAAGAAGAACAGCGCGAGCGCGCTCGGCGCCGCGAGCAGGAACGTGACGCGCAGCCCCCAGTCGAGCAGCGCCGAATATTCATGCGAATCGGCGTCGACGTGCGCCTTCGACAGGCTCGGCAACAGGATCGTGCCGAGCGCGACGCCGAGCAGCGCGGTCGGGAACTCCATCAGGCGGTCGGCGTAGTTGATCCACGAGACCGCGCCCTGCCCGAGCCGCGACGCGATGTTGGTGTTGATGATCAGCGACAGCTGCGCGACCGACACCGCGAACGTCGCGGGCACCATCTTGGCGAGCACCCGCTTCACGCCGGGATGACGCAGCGCGCGCACCGGGTTGAGGCCGATCAGCGGCACCATGTCGATCTTCTTCAGCCCCGGCAGCTGCACGATGAACTGCAGTACGCCGCCCACGATGACGGCCCACGCGAGCGCGTAGACCGGCACCTTCAGGTGCGGCGCGACGAACACGGCCGCGGCGATGAACGCGACGTTGAGCAGCACCGGCGCGAACGCCGGCAGCGAGAAGCTCTTGTAGGTATTGAGCACGCCTGACGCGAGCGTCGTCAGCGAGATGAACACGATGTACGGGAACATGATCCGCGTCATCGTGACCGCGAGCGGGAACGCCTGCCCGTCGGTATGCAGGCCGGACGCGACCGCGAACACGACCCACGACGCGCCGGCGATCCCGACGACCGACAGCACGGCGAGCGCCCACGCGAGCACGGTCGACATCGCGTCGACGAGCGCCTTGGTCGCATCGTGCCCCTGCTGGTTCTTGAACTCGGCCAGGATCGGCACGAACGCCTGCGAGAACGCGCCTTCGGCAGACAGGCGGCGCAGCAGGTTCGGAATGCGGAAAGCGACGTAGAACGCGTCGGTGTATTGACTGGCGCCGAACGCACGGGCGATCAGCGTCTCGCGGGCCAGTCCGGTCACGCGCGACAGCAGCGTGAAGCCGCTGACCGTCAGCAGGGCTCGGAATAGATTCATGGGGCACTTATTATACGGACGTTGCGTGGCCCGGCACGGACGGATGGCGAAAAGGGCGCGCGTCGCCGGCGCCCCCGTCCGGCCGACGTCACGTTGACCTTGCCACCCGCTTGATTTTGTTGCTATAATCGCCGGTTTCTGAGCCTGTTACATGCACGGCGCCTGTCGTTTTCATGTCTCGGCCTCGGTTAAAATCACCGTTTTTTATGCGCCCCTGGGCAATCGCTCTCAGGGGACGGATCGAAAAGCAGCGCTTGGCCGTCAGGCTCCAAGCTCTGGAAACAGGACAGGATAAGGAACCGTCATGGCTAACTCCGCACAAGCACGCAAGCGCGCCCGCCAAGCCGCGAAGGCAAATTCGCACAACTCGGCGCTGCGCTCGAAATTCCGTACCGCGATCAAGTCGGTTCGCAAGGCTGTTGAAGCCGGCGACCAGGCAAAGGCTGCCGAGCTGTTCAAGGCTGCCGTGAAGACGATCGACACGATCGCCGACAAGAAGATCGTTCACAAGAACAAGGCCGCTCGCAGCAAGAGCCGCCTCGCCGCAGCCGTCAAGGGTCTGCAGGCAGCAGCGTAAATCCGGCGTGCCCGCTTCGGCGGGCGCTCCTGTTTCCTGCGATCGCAAAAAAGCCCGCCTAGGCGGGCTTTTTTGCTGTGCGTCGCCCGCACATCGCGCCGGGCGACCGCCAGGCAGGGGCGCGGCACCCGCCCTCGCCCGTCGAACTCACTTCTTCTCGTGGTAGTCCGGCAGCTCGCACGCTTCGGTGACGACGAGGTTGTTGTCCTTCGCGAAATTCAGCACGAAATCGAACGCCATCGGCTCGACGTCGCGCAGCCGGGAATCGAGGATCACGCATTTGAGGTCGCCGAGCATCGTCGGGCGCACGTACAGCGAATATTTCAGGCGCGCGTTCGGCCCGCTCGCACCGGGCCCGAAGCAGGCCATCACGCCGGCCAGACGCTCCGACCAGTCGCTCGGGCGAAACTTTTTCCCGTCTTTCGTAATGCCCTGGATGAAGAATTCGGTCGGAGGGGTTTCAGCCATGTGGTTACCCAAGTGACGGCCCGGCGATGTCCAGGCGACAGCGCCCGGATACGCGAACACAAAGCTCGAGCGGACAGCGGCACTCGCGCTCCGATATCCCGAAAAAACAGGCTGTCGAGGCGTGCCGCCGACGCGCCGCACCGGATTTGTGCAGCGCATGGCTTGTGTCCAGCAGAGCGCGAAGAGGCTTGCCTGCCGGGCTGGAGAAAACTTTTGGATTATACCGCAGCGCGGCATCGCGCGTCGTCTCGCCGCCCCTCTTCCGGCGCCTTCCAGCGTGCGCCACGATCCCAACCCGGTTTTCGTCGCGGCTCGTCAAAGCACAGAAAATCCATTATGCTGCTTTGAGTTATCCACACCCGACGGCGGCGCCGTCCGGCCGCGCGGCCGGTTCAGACCCGCCGTATTTCGTTTCATGACCGCCAAAACCATTCGTCACTACCTGCAGTTCAAGGATTTCTCGCTGGAAGACTACGAGTACGTGCTCGAACGCACGGGTATCCTGAAGCGCAAGTTCAAGAACTACGAGACCTATCACCCGCTGCACGACCGCACGCTCGCGATGATCTTCGAGAAGAGCTCGACGCGCACGCGCCTGTCGTTCGAAGCCGGCATCTTCCAGCTCGGCGGCCACGCGGTGTTCATGAGCACGCGCGACACGCAGCTCGGCCGCGGCGAGCCGGTCGAGGATTCCGCGCAGGTCATCTCGCGGATGGTCGACATCATCATGATCCGCACGTTCGAGCAGGACGTGATCACGCGCTTCGCGGAAAACTCCCGCGTGCCGGTGATCAACGGCCTGACCAACGAATACCACCCGTGCCAGGTGCTCGCCGACATCTTCACGTACTACGAGCACCGCGGCCCGATCGCCGGCAAGACGGTCGCGTGGGTCGGCGATGCGAACAACATGCTGTACACGTGGATCGAAGCCGCGCAGATCCTCGGCTTCAAGCTGCGCCTGTCGACGCCGCCGGGCTATGCGCTCGACATGAAGCTGGTGGCGCCGGACAGCGCGCCGTTCTACGAGGTGTTCGACGATCCGAACGAAGCGTGCAAGGGCGCCGATCTCGTGACGACCGACGTGTGGACGAGCATGGGCTTCGAAGCCGAGAACGAAGCGCGCAAGCAGGCGTTTGCCGACTGGTGCGTCGACGAGGAAATGATGGGGCACGCGAATCCCGACGCGCTCTTCATGCACTGCCTGCCCGCGCACCGCGGCGAGGAAGTGACGGCCGGCGTGATCGACGGCCCGCAGAGCGTCGTGTGGGACGAGGCGGAAAACCGCCTGCACGTGCAGAAGGCGCTGATGGAGTTCCTGCTGCTCGGCCGCCTCAAGCACTGACCGCCGCACGCATTACGTGCGCATTACGCGCGCGTCGCCGCCATCCGCGCGGCATGCGAAAAAAAGCGCCGATCGTCGTCGATCGGCGCTTTTTTGTTGGGTCGGACGAACGCGAATGAACCGCGCGGCGCAACACCGCGTTACAGGCACACGGGCTCGGGTTCGAGCTCGACGCCGAACCGTTCGCGCACGTCGTCCTGGATCGCGCGCGCCAGCGCGAGCACGTCGGCGCCCGTCGCGCCGCCGCGATTGACCAGCACGAGCGCCTGCCGGTCGTGCACGGCCGCCGCGCCGAGCGCGCGCCCTTTCCAGCCGCAGCGGTCAATCAGCCAGCCGGCCGCGAGCTTCACCTGCCCGTCCGGCTGCGGATACGACACGACTTCGGGTGTGCGCGCGCGCAGCGCATCGAACTGCGCGACGTCGATCACCGGATTCTTGAAGAAACTGCCCGCGTTGCCGAGCACGAGCGGATCGGGCAGCTTCGCGCGGCGAATCGCGACAACGGCGTCGAACACGTCGCGCGGGGTCGCGGCGTCCGGCGCGATGCCGCGTGCGTCGAGCTCGCGCGTGACGTCCGCGTAGCCGAGCCGCGGCGTCCAGCGCTTGGGCAGCCGGAACGTCACGGCGACGATCGCGAAGCGGCCGCGCCCTTCCCGCTTGAAGAAGCTGTCGCGATAGCCGAACCCGCAGCGCGCGGCGTCGAAGCGCTCGCTGCGCCCCGTCGCGAGCTCGACGGCGACCAGCGAGTCGAAATAGGTCTTCATCTCGAGGCCGTACGCGCCGATGTTCTGGATCGGCGCGGCGCCGACGGTGCCCGGAATCAGTGCAAGGTTCTCGAGGCCCGGCATCCCGTGCTCGAGCGTCCACGCGACGAACGCGTGCCAGGTCTCGCCGCCGCCGGCCTCGACGTACCATGCGTCGTCGTCCTCGCGCACGACGCGACGGCCGGCGATCTCGTCGAGCAGCACGACGCCGTCGAAATCGCGCGTGAACACGACGTTGCTGCCGCCGCCGAGCACGAGCTGCGGCAGCGATGCGACGCGCGGGTCGCGGTGCAGCGCCTCGAACTGCGCCGCATGCGTGACGCGCGCGGCAAAGCGCGCCTTCGCGGCAATGCCGAACGTGTTGTGCGCGGCGAGCGGATGGTCGGGGAGCAGCGACAGGGCGGAATCGTCAGGAGGCATCGGCATTCGCGTTCACGTCCGCCGGGCGGGCAGACAGCCGGCCTTGGGCAAACGGAGGGGCATCGGTAAAATGGCAAACAGTCCGCAATTATAGCGAGTGCCCGCGCGCGAGCCGGGCGCCCGCATCTCAAGGGAGAATGCCATGCCATCGTTCGACGTCGTTTCCGAAGCGAACATGATCGAAGTGAAGAACGCCATCGAGCAGTCGAACAAGGAAATTTCGACGCGCTTCGACTTCAAGGGCTCCGACGCGCGCGTCGAGCAGAAGGAGCGCGAGCTGACGCTGTTCGCCGACGACGATTTCAAGCTCGGCCAGGTCAAGGACGTGCTGATCAACAAGCTCGCGAAGCGCAACGTCGACGTGCGCTTCCTCGACTACGGCAAGGTCGAGAAGATCGGCGGCGACAAGGTCAAGCAGGTCGTCACCGTGAAGAAGGGCGTGACGGGCGACCTCGCGAAGAAGATCGTCAGGCTCGTGAAAGACAGCAAGATCAAGGTGCAGGCGAGCATCCAGGGCGATGCGGTGCGCGTGGCCGGCACGAAGCGCGACGACCTGCAGAGCGTGATCGCGATGCTGCGCAAGGACGTGACCGACACCCCGCTCGACTTCAACAACTTCCGCGACTGATCGACGCGGTCGGCCGCGCCGTCAAGCGCGCCGTCGAACAGTCACGCCGCGCCGCCGGCCCCGCATGCGGGGCGCCCCGGCGGGCGGCGGCGGCAATCCCCTTCCTCAGGCCTTCCCGCCGTCCTGCGCGCCGCCGTCGGACGCCGCCTTCTTCTTGTCGCCGATCCGGCTTTCCTGCCCCGCCAGCAGCTTCGAGATATTGCCGCGGTGACGCCACACGAGCAGCACGCTCATCGCGAGCACGGCCCACGCGACCGGGTTGTGGCCGGTGCCGAACAGGAACACGTCGAACACCGGTGCGAACACGGCCGCCACCAGCGCCGCGAGCGACGAATAGCGGAAGAAGAACGCGACGATCAGCCAGGTCAGCGCGGTCGCGAGGCCGAGCACCGGGTGCACGGCGAGCAGCACGCCGGCCGCTGTCGCGACGCCCTTGCCACCCTGGAAGCGGAAGAACACCGGATAGAGGTGGCCGAGGAACACGGCGATCGCGACCCACGCGACGGCGACGTCGGACAGCCCGAAGTGCCGCGCGAGCCAGACGGCGAACCAGCCCTTGAACGCGTCGCCGACGAGCGTCAGGATCGCGGCCTTCTTGTTGCCGCTGCGCAGCACGTTGGTCGCGCCGGGATTCTTCGACCCGTACGAACGGGGATCGGCCAGGCCCATCGCGGCGCTGACGACGACGGCGAACGACACCGAACCGATCAGGTAGGCAACAAGTGCGGCGAGCAGGATCTGCATGCGGAAAACTCTTCTTTCAACGTATCGGTAAAGGGACGGCCGGGCGCGGCGGGCCGGCCCGTCGGGGCAGGCGCCGCCGCGGCGAACCGCCGGCAGGCCGCGGCAGCCGGCCGTGCGGGCCGACCGGCCGAAACGGCGCCCATTCTACCGAACGAGCGCGGCCTGCCACGAAGGTGAAACCCTCAGTCGACGCTCGCGCACTGCACGGGCGTCGCGCCGAGCAGCGTCGTGAGTACCGCCGGCGCGAGGCTGACGAGATAGCCGCGGCGGCCGCCGTTCAGGTAGATCGTCGGCAATTCGAGGATGGTCGACTCGACGTACACGGGCATCGTCTTGCGCGTGCCGAACGGCGACGTGCCGCCGACCAGATAGCCGGAATGGCGGTTCGCGACGTCGGGCTTGCACGGCTCGACGCGCTTCGCGCCGATCTGCCGCGCGAGGTTCTTGGTCGACACCGTGCGGTCGCCGTGCATCAGCACGATCAGCGGCTTCGCGTGCTCGTCCTCCATCACGAGCGTCTTCACGACGCTGTGCTCGTCGACGCCGAGCTGGCGCGCCGACTCGCCGGTGCCGCCGTGCTCGACGTAATCGTACGGATGCTCGCCGAACGCGACGCCGTGGCGGCGCAGCAGCTGGGTCGCGGGTGTCTCGGACACGTGTCTGGATTTGCTCATGGCGGCATTTTAATGGCGAACGACCGGCGGGCGGGCGGCGTTGCGGCCATCGCATGCATCGCACGCCATTGCACACGAGCACATCACGCCTTCGCCTTCGCCTTCGCCTTCGCCTTCGCCTTCGCCTTCGCCTTCGCGACAGCGTACCGGGCGCCGGCGGTATACTCGCGGCCCTTTTGTCCCGGGCGAGCGCAGCCGCAGCCGCGTCGAGCCGATCCGCGCCGCACCGGCATCATTGCGGACATCGCGAACCGCTATTGCCCGATTGACCGATTGTGGCGCGCCCGCCGTCATGGCACGATCGTTCGCAAAACTCGCCGCGCCGCCGCCCGGCCCTTCTTCTGGAGACGCCATGTCCTCGCCTGTCCGCTCATCCGCGCCGCTCGACGTCGCGGCACTGCTCGCCGCGCTGCCCGGCCGCATCGCCGACGTGCCCGCCCGCTGGGCCGCGCAAGCACCCGCGCACCCGGCCCTGATCGAGGACGCGCGCCGCCTGTCGTACGGCGAGCTGGCGCGGGCCGTCGATGCGGCCGCCGAGCGGCTCGCGCGCCTCGGCGTGCGCGGCGGCGATCGCGTGATGATCGTCGCGGAAAACAGCGTCGCGCAGATCGTGCTGCTGTTCGCGGCCGCGCGCGTCGACGCTTGGGCGCTCGTGTCGAACGCGCGGCTGTCGGCCGGCGAGCTCGATGCGGTCGCCGCGCACGCGCGGCCGAAGCTGATCGCGTTCGCGACGGAAGCATCGCCCGATGCGCGCACGCACGCTGCACGCCACGACGCGACGCCCGCCGACGCGCTGCCGGTCGACATCGGCGCGTGGTCGTACCGCGTCGACGCGAGCGCGCCCGACGAGCCGGTGTCACCCGATGGCGCCGCGCAGTGCGCGGCGCTGATCTACACGACCGGCACGACGGGTACGCCGAAAGGCGTGATGCTGTCGCACCGCAACCTGCTGTTCATTGCGGCGACGTCGAGCGCGCTGCGCGGCGTGTCGCCCGACGACGTCGTCTATACGGTGCTGCCCGTGTCGCACGTGTACGGGCTCGCGTCGGTCTGCCTCGGCAGCCTGTACGCGGGGGCGACGCTGCGGCTCGCGCCGCGTTTCGCGCCGGAGGCCGTGCGCGTCGCGCTCGCCGACGAAGGCGTGACGATCTTCCAGGGCGTGCCCGCGATGCACGCGAAACTGCTCGAGCACCTGCACACGCACGCGCACGCATGGCGCGCGCCGCAGCTGCGCTTCGCGTATTCGGGCGGCTCGCCGCTCGACGCCGACCTGAAGGCGCGCGTCGAGCGCGTATACGGCGTGCCGCTGCACAACGGCTACGGCATGACCGAGAGCAGCCCGACGATCACGCAGACGCCGCTCGACGCACCGCGTACCGACTGCTCGGTCGGCGTGCCGATCCCGGGCGTCGAGATGCGGATCGTCGCACCGGACGGCACCGACGTCCCGCCGGGCGAAGTGGGCGAAATCCGCGTGCGCGGGCCGAACGTGATGCTCGGCTACTACCGCAACGCGGACGCGACGCGCGCGGCCGTGTCGCCGGACGGCTGGCTCAGCACCGGCGATCTCGCGCGCCAGGCAGCGGACGGCTCGGTGACGATCGCGGGCCGCAGCAAGGAGCTGATCATCCGCTCGGGCTTCAACGTGTATCCGGTCGAGGTCGAACAGGTGCTGAACGCGCACCCGGACGTCGTGCAGGCGGCCGTCGTCGGCCGTGCGGTCGAGGGCAACGAGGAAGTGCTCGCGTTCGTCGAGCTGGTGCCGGGCGCGGCCGCGACCGAGGCCGCGCTGCAGGCGTGGTGCGCGGAACGACTCGCGCCGTACAAGCGCCCCGCGCGCATCCGCGTGCTCGATGCGCTGCCCGCCGCATCGACGGGCAAGGTGCTGAAGCACAAGCTGCGCGAACTCGCGTGACGCGCGGCGCCGGCCGCATCCCGCGCGTGGGCCGGCGCGCGCCGCGCTAGCCGCGCGGGTGGTGTTGCGCGTGCAGCGTCTTCAGCCGCTCGCGCGCGACGTGCGTGTAGATCTGCGTGGTCGAGATGTCGCTGTGGCCGAGCAGCAGCTGCACGACCCGCAGGTCGGCGCCGTGGTTCAGCAGGTGCGTCGCGAACGCGTGCCGCAGCGTATGCGGCGACAGGTGCGCGCGCACATCGGCCTGCTGCGCGTGGCGCTTGATGATGTTCCAGAACTGCTGGCGGGTCATCCCGTCGCCGCGCGCGGTCACGAACAGCGCGTCGGCCGCGCGCGCGCCGAGCAACGCGGGCCGCGCGTCGCGCAGATAGCGTTCGATCCAGCCGTGCGCGACTTCGCCGAACGGCACGAGCCGTTCCTTCGAACCCTTGCCCATCACCCGCACGACACCCTCGTTGAGCCCGACCTCGACGGTCTTCAGCGTGACGAGCTCGCTCACGCGCAGCCCGCTCGCATACATCAGCTCGAGCATCGTGCGATCGCGCAGGCCGAGCGGCGTGCCGATGTCGGGCGCACCGAGCAGCGCTTCGACCTGCGCCTCGGACAGCGTCGACGGAAACCGCGCGGCCTGCTTCGCCGACGTGATCCGCAGCGTCGGGTCCGCGCTCGCGTGACGCTCGCGCACGGCCCAGCCGTAATAGCGCCGGAACACCGACAGCCGCCGGTTCGACGATGTTGCCTTGCCGTCGCTGCGCGCGGCGATGTAGCCCGTCACCATCGCTTCGTCGGCCGAGTCGAGCGACGTGTCGTGCGTCGCGGCCAGCCATTGCGAAAACAGCGCCAGGTCGCGCCGGTACGCATCGAGCGTGTTGCGCGCGAGCCCGTGCTCGAGCCACAGCGCATCGCAGAACACGTCGATCGACGCGCGGCTCGCGAGCAGCGCGGGCGATGCGGCCGCCGCGCCATCGCTGGCGTCGGATGCGGAATCGGAATCGGGGGAAAGCAACGGTTCGCTCATCAGTACGGCACGCCTTCATGCGCCAGCAGCCAGCGCTTCACTTTCTGGTAATAGCCATTGTCGTCGTGATTCGCGAAACCGCCGAGGCCGCCGGCCGCGACGACGCGATGACACGGGATCACGAGCGGGAAATAGTTCGCGCCGCACGCCTGGCCGACCGCGCGCGGCGCGCTGCCGATCCGCTTCGCGACCTGCCCGTAGGTCAGCACCGTGCCCGGCGGAATGTCGCTGATCACGTTCCACACGCGGTGCTGGAATGCACTGCCGACGTCGGCAAGCGGCAGGTCGAAGCGCGCCGACGCACGCTCGAAATAACGTTCGATCTGCTCGACCGCGCGCTTCGCGAGCGGCGAATCCGGATCGACCGACTTGACCGACTCGGGCAGATAGACGATCTCGCGCACCACCGCGGCATCGGTGCGGATGCCGACCTTGCCGAACGGCGCGTCGATGACTGCGTTGAACATGAACTTCTCCTGACCGGTGAAACACGCGGCGCCGCCGCGCGCCGACGACACTTTACGCCGCCTTCATGCGGCACGCAGCGCCCATTCGACATGCTCGCGCACGACCGGCGACGGATCGTCGGCCCGTGCGCGCAACGCGGCGACGATCGCGGTGCGCGCTTCGGGTGCGAGCCGATCGGCCGGCGCGCGCAACGCATTGCCGAGCCCGACCGCGAGATTGCGCAGCCAGCTTTCGTAACCGATGCGCCGGATCGCGCTGCCCTGCATCCGCGTGTCGAACGCATCGGCGTCCCACGCGAACAGCTCGACGAGCGTCGCGCGGTCGAGCCCGTGCCGCACGTCGAAATCGGCGACGGGCGCGGCCTGCGCGAACTTGTTCCACGGACACACGAGCTGGCAGTCGTCGCAACCGTACACGCGGTTGCCGATCAGCGGCCGCAGCGGCTCCGGAATGCTGCCTTTCAGTTCGATCGTCAGGTACGAGATGCAGCGGCGCGCGTCGACGCGATACGGTTCGACGATCGCGCCCGTCGGGCACGCGCCGATGCAGCGCGTGCAGCTGCCGCAGTGCGCGCCGGGCGTCTCGGGCGCGCGCTCGGGCGCCGTTTGCGCGTCGGTCGGCAGCGGCACGTCGACGTAGATTTCGCCGAGGAAGAACAGCGAACCCGCGTCGCGCTGCAGCAACAGCGTGTGCTTGCCGCGCCAGCCGACCCCGGCCTTCTGCGCGAGCTCGACCTCGAGCACCGGCGCCGAATCGGTGAACACGCGGTAGCCGAATGCGCCGATCTCGCGCTCGATGCGCTCCGCGAGCGTCTGCAGCCGGTTGCGCAGCACCTTGTGATAGTCGCGGCCGCGTGCGTAGATCGACACGACGGCCGCCTGCGGATCGTCGAGACGCGCGCGCTCGCGTGCGCGCCAGTCGTGCGGCGCGAGCGCGCCGGATGACGCATCGGGCGCGTCGGCGGCGAGCGTTTCGGCCGGCAGATAGGCGAGCCGCGCGGAAATCACGCGTCGCGTACCGGCCACAAGTTCGGCCGGCCGCGCGCGTTTCATCCCGTGTTTCGCCATATAATCCATTTCGCCGTGGTACCCGGCTTCCAGCCAGGCGGCGAGGCCTGCTTCGGCATCCGAGAGATCGGTATCGCTGATGCCTATCGCCCCGAAACCCAATTCGCGCCCCCACGCCCTGATGCGCGCGGCGAGCGCAGTCAACGTCGCATCATCGAGCGCGCACGGCGCCGCGCCTTCGGCACGAGTCGAAGGCCTGTCGGATGCGGCGAGTTCCGGTAATCGGTTCATCGCACTATTTTACGAGAATGCCAGCCACGTCCCATACGCCTCATGCCGACACGCTGCCCGCCCCGCTCGCGGAGCGCGTGATCGCACTCGCCGACGAAGCGGCGACCGAGGCCTTCGGCACCCGCTTCGCGCACGCGCTCGACGCGGCGCGCAGCGAACTCGCCCATGCACACGCGTTCAACGGGCTGCAGATCCAGCTGATCGGCGACCTCGGCGCGGGCAAGACGACCCTCGTGCGCGCGATCCTGCGCGGCCTCGGCCACCCGGGGCGCGTGCGCAGCCCGACCTACACGCTCGTCGAACCGTACGCGTTCGCGCGCGACGACGGGGAACTTGAGGTCTATCACTTCGATCTGTATCGATTCAACGATCCGGCCGAATGGTCCGATGCAGGCTTTCGCGAGTATTTCAATTCCAGCGCGATCTGCCTCGTCGAATGGCCGCAGCAGGCGGGCCCCCTGCTCGGCGTGCCCGATCTGGTTTTCTCGCTCGACGTGGATGGCGACGGCCGCGCCCTCACCGTCCGTGCGTACAGCGCTTCAGGAAAGGCATGTCTCGAAAGATGTTGATCAAACCGTTCCGCTCGATCGAATCGGCGGCCACCGCCACGCACAACTGGCGGCGCCGCCAGATCCTGTGCGCGGGCGCGTCGACGCTGGTGCTCGGCCTCGTCGCACCGCGCCTCGCGCACGCGTCGTCGGTGCTCGGCGTGCGTGTATGGCCCGCGCGCGATTACACGCGCGTCACGATCGAATCCGACCAGCCGCTGCAAAATAGCCAACAGCTGCTGCAGGGTCCCGACCGGCTCGTCGTCGACCTGAACGGGCTCGATCTCGACCAGGCGCTGCGCGACCTCGTGTCGAAGATTGCGCCGAACGATCCGCAGATCCAGTCGGTGCGCGTCGGCCAGTATCAGCCGCACGTGGTGCGGATGGTGTTCGACCTGAAAGGCTCGGTGAAGCCGCAGGTGTTCACGCTGCCGCCGGTCGGCACCTACAAGTACAGGCTCGTGTTCGACCTGTATCCGGCCGTCGCGCCCGATCCGCTGACCGACCTGATCGCGCAGACGGAACGCAAGGAACAGGCGCTCAACGACACCGCGCGCGCGCAGCAGGTGCAGCCGCCGAGCGCGCTGAACGGGCCGGCGACGCCGCCCGTCGCGGGCAACGACAACAGCGACGCGTTCTTCCAGCGCTTCGCGCAGAACACGCCGGCCGCACCGCGCACGCCGCCGGCCGCCGCGACGCCGTCCTCGCCTGCCACGCCCGCGAAGCCGGCCGTCAAGCCGCCGCCCGTCATCGCGCGCCGCGACGACAGCGAGGACGACGGCGACACCTACAAGTTCACCGCGCCGAAATCCGGCAAGGGCGGCACCGTGCGCCTGCTGACGGTCGCGATCGACCCGGGCCACGGCGGCGAGGATCCGGGCGCGATCGGCGGCGGCGGCACGTACGAGAAACACGTCGCGCTCGACATCGCGAAGAAGCTGCGGGCGAAGATCGACGGCGCGCCGAACATGCGCGCGATGATGACGCGCGACGCCGACTTCTTCGTGCCGCTGAACGTGCGCGTGCAGAAGGCGCGCCGCGTCGGCGCGGACCTGTTCGTGTCGATCCACGCCGATGCGTTCACGACGCCGTCCGCGCGCGGCTCGTCGGTGTTCGCGCTGTCCGACCACGGCGCGTCGAGCGCCGCGGCGCGCTGGCTCGCGAACAAGGAGAACTCGTCCGACCTGATCGGCGGCATCAACATCAAGACGCAGGACGCGGCAGTCAGCCGCGCGCTGTTCGACATGTCGACGACCGCGCAGATCCGCGATTCGCTGCGCTACGGCAACTACGTGCTGAAGGAAGTCGGCGGCATCAACAAGCTGCACAAGGGCTCGGTCGAGCAGGCCGGGTTCGCGGTGCTGAAGGCGCCCGACATTCCGTCGATCCTCGTCGAGACGGCGTTCATCAGCAATCCGGAAGAGGAAAGCCGGCTGAACGACGACAGCTATCGCGACCAGATGGCCGACGCGATCTTCCGCGGTATCAAGCGTTACTTCGCCGCGAATCCGCCGCTCGCGAAGAGCCGGATGGCCTGACCGGCCACCCTTCCCCGCCGCCGGCACGCGCTGCGTGCCGGCGCGTCACGACGCTGCGAAGCGGCGCGCGAGCTTCCCGCCGAACACGTTCACCGCGAGCCCGCCCATCACGAGCGCGGCGCCGATCAGCTGCGCGTCCGTCAGATGCTCGTCGAGCAGCAGCGCCGACGACGCGAGCCCGACGATCGGCACCAGCAGCGAGAACTGCGCGACCTGGGCGGCCGGATAACGCGACATCAGGCGGCTCCACAAGCCGTAGCCGAGCAGCGTCGCGACGAACGCGAGATAGACGACCGCGAAGATCGACGCGCCGTTCAGCCCGAGCAGCGCGGCCTCGATCCGCTGCGGCCCCTCGAACCACAGCGACAGCAGGAAGAACGGCACCGGCGGCACGAGGCTCGCCCACACGACGAGCGACACCAGGTTGGCCTTGCCCAGCTTCTTCGTGACGATATTGCCGAACGCCCACATCGCGGCCGAGCAGAGGGTCAGCAGGAAGCCCGCGAGCGTCATCGCGCGGCCGCCCTGCGCAGCGATCACGACGAGTCCGGCCGCGGCGACCGCGAGCCCGACCAGGCTCTGGACGCGCAGCCGCTCGCCGAGGAACAGCATCGCGAACACCAGCGTGAAGAATGCCTGCGACTGCAGCACGAGCGACGCGAGGCCGGCCGGCATGCCGACGTACATGCCGGTAAACAGGAGCACGAACTGGCCGAGCTGGATCGTCGCGCCGTACAGGATCAGCATGCGCCACGGAATCTGCGGCCGGCGCACGAAGAACACCGCGGGCACCGCGGCGAGCGTGAAGCGCAGCGCGCCGAGCAGCATCGGCGGCATGCCGTGCAGGCCGACCTTGATCACGACGAAGTTCACGCCCCACGCCAGGATCACGACCAGCGCGAGCAGCAAGTCCTTCGGGGCCATCATCGGCGTCTCCTCGATTTTGTCGGATGGTTTCCTGAACGCCGCTCAGTCTACCGAATTTCGCCGCGCGACCCGATACCCGCGCGGCGCACATGGAATCGGCGCCAGGCACGGCGCCGTGGCCGCGCCGCACGACGCGTGCCTGCCCCGCGGCCGCATCGCGCGGCGGACATCCGGCTGCCCGTTGCACGCGTGGCCGCCGTGCCGCCAGTACAATGACCGGCATTCCTGCCGTTCCCCACGAGGCCCGCCATGACCGATCCGATCAAAGCCCTGCTGAAGCCGCACATCCGCGACATCGGCAACCTGCAGGTGCGCCGCACGCTGCCCGCGCTCGCCGCACGCCTCGTCGGCCCGTTCATCTTCTTCGATCACATGGGGCCCGCGACGCTGCCGGCCGGCACCGGTCTCGACGTGCGCCCGCATCCGCATATCGGGCTCGCCACCGTCACCTACCTGTTCGACGGCGCGATCCTGCACCGCGACAGCCTCGGCTCGCTGCAGGAGATCGTGCCGGGCGACGTGAACTGGATGACGGCCGGCCGCGGCATCGTCCACTCGGAGCGCACGCCCGACGCGCAGCGCGCGAGCGGCCACACGGTGCACGGGATCCAGACCTGGGTCGCGCTGCCGGTTGCCCACGAGACCACCGAGCCGTCGTTCGAGCACCATGCGGCCGACACGCTGCCCAAGCGCGACGAGCACGGCGTGTCGCTCACGGTGATCGCCGGCGACGCGTTCGGCCTGCGCTCGCCCGTCACGACGTTCTCGCGCACGCTGTACGTCGCCGCCGAATTCGTGGCCGGCGGCCGCCTCGAACTCGACGCGTCGCACGAGGAACGCGCGGTCTACGTGGTCGACGGCGACCTGTCGATCGACGGCACGCCGGTGCCGGCCGAGCAGATGGCCGTGCTCGCACCGGGCGCCACCGTCACGCTCGCGAGCGGCAACGGCGCGCGCGCGATGCTGCTGGGCGGCGCCAAGATCGACGGCGAGCGCTTCATCGAATGGAACTTCGTCGCCAGCAGCCGCGACGCGATCGAGCGCGCGAAACGGGCGTGGACGAACCAGGAAATGGGCAAGGTGCCCGGCGAAACCGAGTGGATTCCGCTGCCCGAGTCGAAGCCGCGTTGAAAAAGGGGCGCGCCGCCCCCATCCTGACGACATTCGAACCGAAGAGAACGACATGGACACCACGCTTGCCACTTTCGAGAAAGACGTCATCGAGGCGTCGCTGGACACGCCCGTGCTGGTCGACTTCTGGGCGCCGTGGTGCGGCCCCTGCAAGACGCTCGGTCCGCTGCTCGAAAAGCTCGAAGCCGACTACGAAGGCCGCTGGAAGCTCGCGAAGGTGAACGTGGACGAGAACCAGGAGCTCGCCGCGCACTTCCAGACGCGCAGCATTCCGCACGTGATCGCGTTCGCCGACGGGCGCCCCGTCGACCAGTTCATCGGCGTGCTGCCGGAAGGCCAGTTGCGCGCGTTCCTCGACCGGCTGCTGCCCGCGCCCGACGAAGCCGAGCGCCGCGCCGCACAATACGCGATCGCCGAATCGCGCTACGACGATGCGATCACCCACCTCGAAGCGGCGCTCGCGCTGAACCCCGGCTTCGACGACGCGCGGCTCGACCTGATCGAACTGCTGCTCGCGAACAACCAGGTGGACGCCGCACGCGCCGAGGCCGAACGCCTGTCGCCGCAGACCGTGCAGGGCAGCGATCCGCGCTACCAGGCGATCAAGACCCGTTTCGATGCGCTCGACGCGACGGCCGACCTGCCGCCGACCGACGCGCTCGAGGCGCGCATCGCGGCGAACCCAGCCGATCTCGACGCACGCTTCGACCTCGCGCAGAGCCTGATCGCGCGCCGCGCGTACGAAGGCGCGCTCGAGCAGTTGCTGGAAATCGTGCTGCGCGACCGCGCGTATGGCGACGACCTCGGCCGCCGCACGATGATCTCGGTGTTCGAGCTGGCGGGCGATCGCCCGGAACTCGTCGCCGCGTGGCGGCGCAAGCTGAGCATGGCGCTCAACTGACGAACGACCGGCCGGGCCGCGGCGGCCTGGCCGAATCGCCTTATCGCGCGCGGCGGGTCCGCCGCGTCGCAACATTCCTCTGCGCGTCGATCGACGCCCCGATCAACCCGCGGCCCGCGCCGCGATCGCCCGCAACGCATGCGCGGCGGCCGCGAAACCGAAGCTCGCGGTCACGCACACGCTCGAACCGAACCCCGCGCAGTTGAGCCCCGCGACATGCGCGGCGGTCGACGGCTCCGCGCCATCCTCGATGTCGCACGCGGCCGCTTCCGGATAGATCAGCGGCTCGTCCGAATACACGGCGCTGACCTTGAAGCGTGCCTTCGGCCCGCGCGGAAAGCCGTGCTGCTTGCGCAACTGCGCACGCACCTTCGAGAGCAGCGGATCCTGGATCGTCAGCGCGAGATCGTCGATGCGGATGCGCGTCGGGTCGAGCTGCCCGCCTGCGCCGCCGACCGTGACGAGCGGCTGCCCTTTCTCGACGCACCACGCGATCAGCGCGACCTTCGTGCGCACGCTGTCGATCGCGTCGATCACGTAGTCGAAGCCGCCGCCGAGCAGCGCGTCGAAGGTGTCGGGTTCCGCGAAATCCTCGATCCGGTTCACGCGGCACGCGGGATCGATCAGCGCGATCCGCTCGGCCATCGCGTCGACCTTCGGCTTGCCGTAATTGCCGTCGAGCGCGTGGATCTGCCGGTTCGTATTGCTTTCGGCGACGTTGTCGAGATCGATCAGCGTCAGCGTGCCGATCGCGCTGCGCGCGAGCGCCTCGGCCGTCCACGACCCGACGCCGCCGATGCCGATCACGGCCACGTGCGCGCCCTCGAACGCGGCGAGCGCCGGGGCGCCGTACAGCCGCGCGATGCCGCCGAAGCGGCGCTCGCGATCCACGTCAAGCTGGATTGTCGGGGTCGGGGTAAGATCAGAGGAACTGAGCGGGGCGGTGTCGGCAGCGGACATGGCAGCAAGGAAAACGTAAGTCGAGCAGCCCTCTATTTTGCCTGAACTCCCCGCCGGCACGCGCCACTGTGCACGCACGATTCTCGCGCGTTCGCTATACTGGCCCCAGATTGAAGCGTTTGCATAACATGACGACTCTCGCCGATCTCCGCATCAACTATTCGCGTGCTTCGCTCGACGAAGCCGATGCCGCCCCCGACCCCTTCGCCCAGTTCGATCGCTGGTTCAAGGAGGCGCTCGCCGCCAAGCTCCCCGAGCCCAACACGATGACGCTCGCCACCGTCGGCGACGACGGCCGGCCGTCGGCACGCATCGTGCTCATCAAGGCTGTCGACGAACGCGGGTTCGTCTTCTTTACCAATTACGAAAGCCGCAAGGGGCGCGACCTCGCCGCCCATCCTTATGCGGCACTGCTGTTCTACTGGATCGAGCTCGAGCGCCAGGTGCGCATCGAGGGCCGGATCGAAAAGACCAGCGCCGACGAAAGCGACCGCTATTTCGCGTCGCGCCCGCTCGGCTCGCGCATCGGTGCGTGGGCGTCCGAGCAGAGCGCCGTGATCGACAGCCGCGCGACGCTCGAAGCGCGCGAGAAGGACGTGGCCGAACGCTACGGCGAGAACCCGCCGCGCCCGCCGCACTGGGGCGGCTATCGCGTCGTGCCCGACGCGATCGAGTTCTGGCAGGGCCGCCCGTCGCGGCTGCACGACCGCCTGCTCTATACGCGCGACGCCGCTGCGGCGTCGGGCTGGACGATCTCGCGCCTGTCGCCGTAAGCCGAACCGCGGCCGCGGTGCCGCTCGCCGGTCGTGTCTCGTGTTGCATCCGGGCGCCCGCCTCGCAGGAGGCGGGCGCCGGTCAAGATACTTGGCTGTATTCGATTCAACGAACAAACGGAGAATCCAAATGTTCTGGGAAAAGAAGCTGGCACAGTGGGCGGACGAAGTACGGGCGAAAGCGAACATACCGGCGCGCCTCGTGCTGTGGAACGGCGATCAACTCGATTTCGGCACCTTCAGCGCGCCGCAGGTCACGCTGAAGGTCAACAGCGCGTCGGCGCTGCCGCTCCTGCTCGAACCGAGCCTCGACAATCTCGGCGAGGCGTACGTGAAGGGCAAGATCGACATCGAAGGCCGGCTGTCGGACATCATCAACATCAGCTATTCGCTCGCGCGCAGCACGGTCACCAGCGCGAGCAAGCTCGCGCGCGTGAAGCGCTACTTCAATCACACGAAGAACACCGACCGGAAGGCGATCCAGTATCACTACGACGTCTCGAACGAGTTCTACCAGCTGTGGCTCGACGAGAACATGGTGTACTCGTGCGCGTACTTCGAGAACGGCGACGAGGATCTCGCGACCGCGCAGATCAAGAAGATCGACCACATCCTGACCAAGATCCAGCTCGAGCCCGGCCAGCGCCTGCTCGACATCGGCTGCGGCTGGGGCGCGCTCGTGCTGCGCGCCGCCCAGAAGTTCGGCGCGACGTGCCTGGGCGTGACGCTGTCGCAGAACCAGTTCGATCTCGCGACCGCGCGCGTGAAGGCCGCCGGGCTCGAGGACAAGATCGAGATCCGCCTGCAGGACTACCGCGAGATCGACGGGCAGTTCGACCGCATCACGAGCGTCGGGATGTTCGAGCACGTCGGCCGCAAGAACCTGCCGCTCTATTTCTCGCGCGTGCACGACCTGCTGACCGACGACGGCATCGCGATGAACCACGGGATCACGTCGACCGACGCGGAAAGCGGCGAAACGGCGCTCGGCGGCGGCGAATTCATCGACCGCTACGTGTTCCCGGACGGCGAGCTGCCGCACATCAGCCTCGCGCTCGAAGCGGCGCAGCGCGGCGGGCTCGAGGCGATTGACGTCGAAAGCCTGCGGCGGCACTATGCGCGCACGCTCGACATCTGGACCGAGAACTTCGAGGCGAAGGCGGACCAGGCGCGCGCGCTCGTCGACGACGAGAAATTCCGCATCTGGCGCGTGTACCTCGCCGGTTGCGCGTATGCGTTCGAACACGACGACGTGTCGATCTTCCAGATCGTGTGCCGCAAGGCCGGACGCAGCGCGAAAACGCTGCCGTGGTCGCGGCGCTACATGTACGAACACACGCTGCCGCGCTAGGCGGCACTTCACGCTGGGCATGCATGGGTGACGGCAGGACGCGGCGCAACACGGCGCCGCAACGACAGCAGCGCGACGAACCGGACGGATCGCACGCCGACGGGCAGTTCGACCTGTTCGGCGGCGCGTCGCCCGACGGCGCACGCGCGGCTGCGCCCGCGGACGCCGACAACGCTGCAGGTGCCGGCGCACGCGTGACGCCGGACGAACACGACACTGCGCGGCCGGCAAAGTCGCCCGCGCGCCCCGGCCGTGCATCGCCCCGCCCTTGCGCCGACCAGGAGCCGGTGGAACCGCCCCCCGCCTCCGGCCTGCTGTGGGACGAACCGTCTCCACCGGCCGCGCCGCCGAAGAAAAGCCGGCGCCGGCGCGGCGTGCCGCCCGCCCCGGTTTCCGCGGAAGTCGCCGCCGCCGCGGCCGCGCTGCCGCCCAATGTGCGGCTCGGCACGTCGTCGTGGTATTTCCCCGGCTGGGACGGCATCGTCTACGACGGCGATTTCGCGCAGACGAAGCTGTCGCGCGAGGGGCTCGAGGCGTACGGCGCGCATCCGCTGCTGAAGAGCGTGAGCCTCGACCGCTCGTTCTACGGGCCGCTGTCGGTGGCCGATTACCTGCGCTACGCGCAACAGGTGCCGGACGACTTCCGCTTCGTCGTGAAGGCGCCGGCGTCCGTCACCGACGCGGTCGTGCGCGGCAGGCGCGGCGAGCCGTCGGGCCCGAACCCGACCTTCCTCGACGCGCAGCTCGCCACCCGGGAATTCGTGCAGCCGTGCCTCGAAGGGCTCGGCCGGAAGGCCGGCGTGCTGGTGTTCCAGTTCTCGCCGATGCCCGATCAACTGCTCGCCGAGCCGGCCGCGCTGATCGACCGGCTGTCGGCATTCTTCGCGGCATTGCCGCCGCTGCCGCCGGACGCCGACGGCACGCGCTACGCGATCGAGATCCGCGACGCGAGCCTGCTCACGCCGCGCTTCATCCGCGCGCTCGCGGCGCTCGGCGTGCGCTACTGCGTCGGCCTGCACGCGCGGATGCCCGACCCGCTGCGCCAGGCGGCCGCGCTCGCGCTGCTCGACGGCGATGCGCCGGGCCCGCTGATCGTGCGCTGGAGCCTGCATGGCGGGTTCAAGTACGAACAGGCGAAAGCGAAATACGAGCCGTTCGACAAGCTCGTCGACGAGGACCCGGCCACGCGCGCGGCGCTCGCCGAGCTGGCCGCGCGCTACGCGCTGGCCGGACAGCCGGTGATCATCACGATCAACAACAAGGCGGAAGGCTCCGCGCCGCTGTCGTGCCTCGCGCTCGCGCGCGAGATCGCCGCCGCGTGCGCGCACTGGCGCAGCGAGGCGGCGTAGGGGGCGCGGCGCGGGTGCCCGCGCCGCTTGCGGCTGACGCGTCGATTACGCGCCGCGCTGCGACTTCAGCCGGTGCGAGAACTTCTGGCGGAATTTCGCGAGCTTCGGCCCGATCACGACCGAGCAGTAGCCCTGCCCCGGATTGCGTGCGTAATAGTTCTGATGATAGTCCTCGGCCGGCCAGTAGTTGCCGTCGAGCGGCACGACCTGCGTGACGATCGGCTGCCCGAACACCTGCTCGCGCTCCAGTTCGCGGATCACGTCGAGCGCGACGTCGCGCTGCGCGTCGGAATGCGTGAACACGACCGACCGGTATTGCGTGCCGACGTCGTTGCCCTGCCGGTTCAGCTGGGTCGGATCGTGCGTCGCGAAGAAGATCTCGAGGATCTCGCGATAACCGATGCGCGCCGGATCGAACGTCACGTTCACGACCTCCGCGTGGCCGGTGTCGCCGTCGCAGACGTCGCGATAGCCGGGATTGCGCGTATGGCCGCCCGCATAGCCCGACTGGACGGCCGTCACGCCGTCGACGTCCAGAAACACGGCCTCCGTGCACCAGAAGCACCCGCCGCCCACAGTCGCGGTTTCAAGCATCTCGTTCACCATGAAATCAGTACCTCGTTGAAGACGGCGGCCGGCACGCAGGCGCGTGCCGGCGCCGCCGGTCCTTATCGTCGCTGCCCGGTTGCCCGGCGCGCAGCGGCAGCGTTCAAGTATCTCACTCGCGCGCGAATCCGGCAGAACCGCATGCGCGCCGCGCGCCACCGGCTGCGCGTTTCTCGACTACACTTAGGCACGCTTCGCCGCGACGGCACACCGTCCGGCTGCACGCAGCGTCCGATGCATGCCCGCCCTGATGCCAACAACATCTGCCGGAACATCGATATGCACGCCTCAGCAGAAATCGCCCGCATGACGGGCCCGGCCGCCGGTACCCCGCGCGCCGTCGCCTTCACCGCACCCTCGCGTCACCGTGCGCCCGTTGCGCCGCCTGCGCGACGATCCGGCGCGCCGCGTTTCCCCGCTTTCCCGACCTGATGCACCGCACCGCGCGTCCTGCAATCGCGCGCCACCGCAGGGGCATTCCCGTCACGCAACCTGTTCGACCCGCACGCCCGCAGTGAACGGCCGTGCGCCCGTGATCCGATACAACCGAGAGAGGCACCACGATGAGCATGCGGCCTGACCCGACCTTTCACGCTTCGCCGGAACTTGCGATGCAGGCGCCGGCGGAAGAGTTTGCCTATACGTTGTTGCTGAGCCCCGATTTTTCCAGGCCCGACGCGCTCGCCGTGATCGACGTGAAACCCGGCTCGGCGACCTACGGCAAGATCGTGCACACGGTGACGATGCCGAACACCGGCGACGAATTCCACCACTTCGGCTGGAATGCATGCTCGTCGTCGCTGTCGCCGCTGACCGGCCACGCGTTTCTCGAGCGCCGCTTCCTGATCATCCCGGGCCTGCGCTCGTCGCGGATCTACGTGATCGACACGAAGCCGCACCCGACGCAGGCGCGCATCCACAAGATCATCGAGCCCGGCGAGGTGTTCGCGAAGACCGGCTATTCGCGGCCGCACACGGTTCATTGCGGCCCCGAGGGCATCTACGTGAGCACGCTCGGCGGCGCGGGCCCGGACGGCACCGACGGCGCGCCCGGCATCTTCATCATGGACTGCGAGACCTTCGACGTGCTCGGCCGCTGGGAAATCGACCGCGGCCCGCAGGACAAGCATTACGACTTCTGGTGGAACCTGCCGCGCGACTACATGGTGTCGAGCGAATGGGCGCTGCCGCCGCAATTCGAGAACGGCATCGTGCCGGAAGACCTGCTCGCGAACCGCTACGGCCACCGGCTGCATTTCTGGGACCTGCGCGCGCGGCGCAACGTGCAGACGATCGATCTCGGCGCGCAGCACCAGATGGCGCTCGAAGTGCGGCCCGCGCACGATCCGGTGCGCGAATACGGGTTCGTCGGCGTCGTGGTCGACACGACCAATCTCGAAGGATCGATCTGGACCTGGTGGCGCGAGGACGGCCAGTTCCATGTGGAGAAGACCGCGACGATCCCGCCCGAGCCGGCCGCCGCCGACGAACTGCCGCCGCTGCTCCAGGGATTCGGCGCGGTGCCGCCGCTCGTGACCGACATCGACCTGTCGCTCGACGACCGTTTCCTGTACGTATCGTGCTGGGGCACGGGCGAGATGCGTCAGTACGACGTGTCGGATCCGCGTCACCCCGTGCTCGCCGGGTCGGTGCGCATCGGCGGGATCGTGCGCCGCGCGCCGCACTCGAGCGGCCGCGCGTTCGCCGGCGGCCCGCAGATGGTGGAAATCAGCCGCGACGGCCGGCGCGTGTACTGGACCAACTCGCTCTACTCGACGTGGGACGACCAGTTCTATCCGGACGGCGTGCCGGCCGCGCAGGTGCTCGCGCATGCGGGGCCGGACGGCGGGCTGACGCTCGCCGACGACTACTGGGTCGAGTTCCCCGACGGCTATCGCGCGCACCAGATCCGGCTGGAAGGCGGCGACTGCTCGACCGACTCGTTCTGCTATCCGTCGGTCAAGCGTTGAGCGCCGGCCTCTCCGCGCCGCTCGCGCTGTGGGCGGCCGTGCTCGCGAGCGGCGTCTATCACGGGCTCAATCCGGCGATGGGCTGGCCGCTCGCGGTGTCGAACGCGTTGATGACGCGCCGCGGCGGCGCGCTCGTCGCGGCGCTCGGCTATCTCGCGCTCGGCCATGCGCTCGCGGTATTCATGGTGATGCTGCCGTTCGGGCTGCTCGCCGCGCTGCTCGCGTGGCAGACGGCGATCCGGATCGGCGCGAGCGCGCTCGTGATCGGCTTCGGTGCGGTGCTGCTGATCCGGCGGCGCCACCCGCGTGCGCTCGCGCGGATTCCGCCCGCGCGGCTCGGGCTGTGGTCGTTCGCGGTCGCGCTCGCGCACGGCGCCGGGCTGATGCTGGTGCCGATCTATCTGGGGCTTTGCGGGCTCGACACGGACGCCGGCGATCGCGCGGCGGCCACGCTCGTCGACGCGCATCTCGGGATGGCGCTCGTCGTCGCGGCCGTGCACGCGGCCGCGATGATCGGCACGGGCGGCGTGCTCGCGTGGCTCGTGTACCGCTATCTCGGGCTGAAGTTCGTCGCGCGGAGCTGGTTCAACCTCGATGCGGTGTGGGCGTCGAGCCTGATCCTGACGGGTGTGCTGTCGCTCGGGCTGGCGGCGGCGCGGTAGCGCACGCGCGATGGCTGCCGCGGCGGTCGCGCGTGATGCATGGCGTGGCGGAGGGCCTGCCGCATGGGCAGGCCACCGACCGCACGCGATAAAACGCGCCGGAAACGCCGCCGCCGGCCCGATCGCGGCGCCGCGCGACAGTGTTCGCTACCTCACGCCGGCCCCGCAATGCACCGTCCGCACGGGCCCGGCGGTCGCGATTCCGCTAAAATCGCGCCATGCGCACCACTTCCCGACCGACCGCCCTGGCCTTGCCGCCTTTCGTCCGCCGCGCCTCCCGCACCCGCCGCGCGCCGCGCCTGTCCGTTTCGATCCGGATGGCCGCCCGATGAAGCATGCCACCCCGCCCGATTTCGACTCGGCCGCCTTTCGCCAGGCGCTCGGCCAGTTCGCGACCGGCGTCACGGTCATCACGACGCGTGCGCCGTCCGGGCAGCTGATCGGCATCACCGCGAGCTCGTTCAACTCGGTGTCGCTCGATCCGCCGCTCGTGCTGTGGAGCCTCGCGCACAAATCGGCGTCGACGCCGGTGTTCCGCAGCAACAGCCATTACGTGGTGAACGTGCTCGCGGCGTCGCAGCTCGACCTGTGCAAGCGCTTCTCGACCTACAAGGGCGACCGCTTCGAAGGGATCGCGCACGCGGCCGGCAACTCGGGCATGCCGGTGCTCGACGGTGCGCTCGCGTGGTTCGAATGCCACAACCGCAGCCGCTACGACGAAGGCGACCATGTGATCTTCGTCGGCGAAGTGGAACGCTGCGGCGTGCGTGCCGTGTCGGATGCCGCTCCGCCGCTCGTGTTCCACGGCGGCGGCTTCCACGGCCTCACACCGCTTTGATCGCCCCCATGCGCGCCAGCCCGACCGGCGCGCCCGCTTCGTCCTTCAGCGTCTGCAGCACGATGTTCGAACGGATGTCCATCACGCCCGGCGCCTTGTAGAGCCGGTTCAGCACGAAATCCGAATAGTGCTTGAGGTTGTGTGCGAGCACGCGCAGCAGGTAGTGGCTCTCGCCCGTCACGACGAACGCGCCGACCACCTCCGGCCATTCGCGCAGCGCCTCCGCGAAGCGCTCGTGCCATTGATTCTCTTCGTTGCGCATCGACACCTGCACGAACGCCTCGAGCTCGAAGCCGAGCTTCTCGCGGCTCAGGCACGCGCGATAGTGCTCGATCACGCCCTGCTCCTCGAGCAGGCGCATCCGGCGCAGACAGGCGGATGGCGAAAGCGAGATGCGCTCCGCCAGATCGAGATTGCTGATTCTGCCCTCTTCCTGCAGGACCGCCAGAATCCGGCAGTCGGTGGCATCGAGCGTGATCGCGTGCATTTTTGGTCCCCGTTTTCCCTCTGAGTCGAATTATCTGCCAATCGGGCGGATTGTCCATGTTTATTTCGCAAGCACTTTCTGCGAGCGTCCACCTATCATTCGAAGCATCGATTCACCGACTCGTCATGCCATGGACACACTCTGGGACATCTCGCCGCCCGTCAGCCCCGCCACCCCCGTGTGGCCGGGCGACACGCCGGTTTCCGTCGAACGCGTATGGCGGATGGAGGCCGGCTCGCCGGTCAACGTCGCGCGCCTGACGCTGTCGCCGCATACCGGCGCGCACTGCGACGCGCCGCTTCACTACGACGCCGACGGCGCGCCGATCGGCGCGGTGCCGCTCGACACCTATCTCGGCCCGTGCCGCGTGATCCACTGCATCGGCGCGTCGCCGGTCGTGCGCCCGGCCGACCTCGAGGCCGCGCTCGCCGGCGTGCCGCCGCGCGTGCTGCTGCGCACCTATGCGCGCGCCAGCGTCGCGCAATGGGACAGCAGCTTCTGCGCGGTCGCGCCCGAGACCGTCGACCTGCTCGCCGCGCACGGCGTCAAGCTGATCGGCATCGATACGCCGTCGCTCGACCCGCAGGAATCGAAGACCATGGATGCGCATCACCGCGTGCGCACGCACCGGATGGCGATCCTCGAAGGGATCGTGCTCGACGACGTGCCGCCCGGCGACTACGAGCTGATCGCGCTGCCGCTGAAGTTCGCGACGCTCGACGCGAGCCCCGTGCGTGCGGTGCTGCGCGCGCTGCCCGGCCGGTCCTCCTGATTCATCCAACCATCGACCCGCGAACCACTCGTCCGCGAACTACTGACCCGACATCATGATCATCAAGACCCGTGAAGACGCGCTCGCCCTCGACCGCGACGACCCGCTCGCCGCGCTGCGCGACCAGTTCGCGCTGCCCGACGGCGTGATCTATCTCGACGGCAACTCGCTCGGCGCGCAGCCGCGCGCATCGGCCTCCCGCGCGCAACAGGTGATCGGCGCCGAATGGGGCGAAGGCCTGATCCGCAGCTGGAACACCGCCGGCTGGTTCGCGCTGCCGCGCCGCCTCGGCGACAAGCTCGCGACGCTGATCGGCGGCGCGCCCGGCGAAACCGTCGTGACCGACACCATCTCGATCAACCTGTTCAAGCTGCTGTCGGCGATGCTGCGCCACCAGGCCGAACGCGCGCCGGAGCGCCGCGTGATCGTGTCGGAGCGCTCGAACTTCCCGACCGACCTGTACATCGCGCAAGGGCTGATCGAACAGCTCGGCGGCGACTACGAGCTGCGCCTGATCGACGATCCGGCGGACCTGCCCGACGCGCTCGGCGCGGACACGGCCGTCGCGATGATCACGCACGTGAACTACCGCACCGGCTACATGCACGACATGCCGGCCGTCACGCAGCTCGTGCACGATTCGGGCGCGCTGATGCTGTGGGATCTCGCGCATTCGGCCGGCGCGGTGCCGGTCGACCTGAACGGCGCGCACGCGGACGGCGCGGTCGGCTGCACGTACAAGTACCTGAACGGCGGCCCCGGTTCGCCGGCCTTCGTGTGGGTGCCGCAGCGCCATCTCGCGCATTTCTCGCAGCCGCTGTCGGGCTGGTGGGGCCACCGCGCACCGTTCGCGATGCAGCCGGGCTTCGCGCCCGATCCGGGCATCGCGCGCTTCCTGTGCGGCACGCAGCCGATCGTGTCGATGTCGATGGTCGAATGCGGGCTCGACGTGTTCCTGCAGACCGACATGCACGCGATCCGCCGCAAGTCGCTCGCGCTGACCGACGCGTTCATCGCGCTCGTCGAAACGCGCTGCGCGGGCCTGTCGCTGAAGCTCGTCACGCCGCGCGCGCATCACCAGCGCGGCTCGCAGGCGAGCTTCGAGCATCCGCACGGCTACGAGGTGATGCAGGCGCTGATCGCGCGCGGCGTGATCGGCGACTACCGCGAGCCTTACGTGCTGCGCTTCGGCTTCACGCCGCTCTATACGCGCTTCGTCGACGTGTGGGATGCCGTCGAGACGCTGCGCGACATCCTCGCCACCGACGCGTGGAAGGCGCCCGAGTTCGCCGAGCGCGGCGCGGTGACCTGACCGCTTCCAGCCCGGCGCGCGCCGCCGCGACGTGCGGATTGCGCGCCGCGCCCCGTCATTCCAATCTGGAGAAAGTCGTGAATTCTGGTCATATTCAGCCACCCGGCGACGATGCGCCGGCGGGCTGCCCGTTCTCGGGCGCACGCGCGGCCCAACCGGCTCATGAAGCGCCGCACGTGCCCGGCGAAGCCACTGCTCAAGCCGGCTGGCACGATGCGCAGCTCGATTTCTCGAAGTCGATGAGCTACGGCGACTACCTGTCGCTGAACGCGATCCTCGACGCGCAGCATCCGCTGTCGCCCGATCACAACGAGATGCTGTTCATCATCCAGCATCAGACGAGCGAGCTGTGGATGAAGCTCGCGCTGTTCGAGCTGCGCGGCGCGCTCGACGCGGTGCGCGGCGACGCGCTGCCGCCCGCGTTCAAGATGCTCGCGCGCGTGTCGCGGATCCTCGAGCAGCTCGTGCAGGCGTGGAACGTGCTGTCGACGATGACGCCGTCCGAGTATTCGGCGATGCGGCCGTATCTCGGCCAGTCGTCGGGCTTCCAGTCGTACCAGTACCGGCAGCTCGAATTCCTGCTCGGCAACAAGAACGTGCAGATGCTGCAGCCGCATGCGCACCGGCCCGACATCCTCGAACAGGTGCGCGCGACGCTCGAGGCGCCGTCGTTCTACGACGAGGTCGTGCGCCTGCTCGCGCGGCGCGGTTTCCCGATCGCGCCGGAACGGCTCGAGCGCGACTGGACGCAGCCGATGCGTCACGACGAAACGGTCGAGGCCGCATGGCTCGAGGTCTATCGTCACCCGCAGCAGCACTGGGAGCTCTACGAGATGGCCGAGGAACTCGTCGATCTCGAGGATGCGTTCCGCCAGTGGCGCTTCCGTCACGTGACGACCGTCGAGCGCATCATCGGCTTCAAGCAGGGCACCGGCGGCACGAGCGGCGCGCCGTATCTGCGCAAGATGCTCGACGTCGTGCTGTTCCCCGAGCTCTGGCACGTGCGCACCACGCTGTAACGCACGCCTCGCGCCCGCGCGTCACGACGACGTGCGGGCCGGCGCCTCCCCTTCGCGCGGCAACGCGCGTTCGTGCGCGAGCCGCGGAATGTGCCGGCGCGGCCGGGATCGCCGGCATATCGCCGTATCGTTGCGGCGCCGCACCATCCGCTGCGCATGCTCACCGCGTTCCGACAGCGCCTCGGCATCCTGTCGGGGCCGGTCGGCAAGCTCGCTGCTCGACGACCTCGTCACATCGATGCGCGACGGACGCTGACGCCTTCCGCCCCCGCCTCCGCCCCGCCCACGCCCCGCCGCAGCGCACCATCGAAATGCCGCGTCCGCGCCTTGACTTTCGTTCGCCCGAATACGATCATTCGCTCACACAAAGAGCAAATGATCGTATTCGACAGGAAAGACTGGCACGAACAGGAGACACCGGATGAGCGAATCGCCCTCCGCCCACGCGCCCGTGCTGCTGCACATCGGCGCAGGCTCGTTCCACCGCGCGCACCAGGCGTGGTATCTGCATCGCGTGAACGCGGCCGTGCCGGCCGACGAACGCTGGTCGCTGACCGTCGGCAACATCCGCGACGACATGCGCGCGACGATGGACGCGCTCGCCGCGCAGCACGGCGCCTACACGCTCGAAACCGTCACGCCGCAGGGCGAGCGCGCGTACGAGACGGTCCGCGCGATCTCGCGCGTGCTGCCGTGGTCGATCGATCTCGCCGCGCTGATCGACGCCGGCGCCGACCCGGCATGCCGGATCGTGTCATTCACAGTCACCGAAGGCGGCTACTACCTCGACGAACACAACCGGCTCGACCTCGCGAACGCCGATCTCGCGGCCGACCTGCAAGGCGCGCGCACGACGCTGTACGGCGCGCTCGCGGCGCTGCTCGCCGAACGCGCGAAACGCGGCGCGGGCCCGCTCACGCTGCAGAGCTGCGACAACCTGCGCAACAACGGCGCGCGCTTTCGCGCGGGCATGCGCGAATTCCTCGAACGCCGCGGCGAGGCCGATCTGCTCGCATGGTTCGATGCGCACGTCGCGACGCCGAGCGCGATGGTCGACCGCATCACGCCGCGTCCGACCGCCGACGTGCGCGAACGGGTGCGCGCGGCAACCGGCGTCGACGACGCGTGTCCGGTGATGGGCGAGTCGTTCATCCAGTGGGTGATCGAGGACCGCTTCGCGGCGGGCCGGCCGCGCTGGGAGCTGGCCGGCGCGGAACTGGTCGACGACGTGCATCCGTACGAGGAAGCGAAGATCCGCATCCTCAACGCGACGCACAGTTGCATCGCGTGGGCCGGCACGCTCGCGGGCCACACGTACATCCACGAAGGCACGCACGACGCGGCGATCCGCCGCTTCGCGCACGACTACGTGACGCAGGACGTGATCCCGTGTCTCAGCCCGAGCCCGCTCGACCTCGAACGCTACCGCGACGTCGTGCTCGAACGGTTCGGCAATCCGTACGTGCTGGACACGAACCAGCGCGTCGCGGCCGACGGCTTCTCGAAGATTCCCGGCTTCATCGCGCCGACGCTCGCCGAATCGCTCGCACGCGGCGCGGCGCCGGTCGCCACCGCGGTGCTGCCGGCGCTGTTCCTGCGCTTTCTCGAACGCTGGGCGCGCGGCTTGCTGCCGTATGCGTACCAGGACGGCGTGATGGACGACGGCGCCGCGCGGGCGATCGTCGAGGCCGACGACCCGGTCGTCGCGTTGTGCGCGAGTCGCGCGCTGTGGGGCTCGCTCGCCGGCAACGCGGCGTTGTTCGACGCGCTGCGCGCCGGGCTCGCACGCGTCGACGCATGGCTCGCGCAGCGCTGACGCACGGCGGCCCGCGGCCTCGCAGCCGGCCGCCCGCGAGCGGCCGCGCATCCGGGCGAACCTGCGTTGGCAGGCGTGCGCGCGTGCGGCTAAAGTAGCGGCTCCTCACTGACGGAACGGATCGCTCATGTATCTCGGCATCGACCTCGGCACCTCGGAAGTGAAGGTGCTGCTGCTTGCTCCGGACGGCACCGTGGTCGGCACCGCCGGCACGCCGTTCAGCGTGTCGCGGCCGCACCCGCGCTGGGCGGAACAGCATCCGGACGACTGGTGGCAAGGCACGCTCGCCGCACTCGCGGCGCTGCGCGAACGGCATCCGCAGGCCTTCGCGCAGGTGCGCGGGATCGGCCTGTCGGGCCAGATGCACGGCGCGGTGCTGCTCGGCCGCGACGACCGCGTGCTGCGCCCCGCGATCCTGTGGAACGACATGCGCAGCGCCGACGAATGCGCGCTGCTCACCGAACGCGCGCCCGATCTCCATGCGCTGGCCGGCAACCTCGCGATGCCCGGCTTCACCGCGCCGAAACTGCTGTGGGTCGCGAAGCACGAGCCCGACGTGTTCGCCGCAACGGCCTGCGTGCTGATGCCGAAGGACTACCTGCGCTTCCGGCTCACCGGCGCGAAGGTGTCCGATCCGTCCGACGCGGCCGGCACGTTGTGGCTCGACGTCGCGCGCCGCGACTGGTCCGACGCGCTGCTCGCCGCGTGCGACATGACGCGCGCCCAGATGCCGCGCATCGTCGAAGGCAATGCGCCGTCCGGCACGCTGCGCGCCGACGTCGCGCGCGAACTCGGGCTGTCGGAGGCCGTCGTGGTGGCGGGCGGCGGCGGCGACAACGCGACGAGCGCGCTCGGCATCGGCGCGATCCACGCGGGCGACGGCTTCGTGTCGCTCGGCACGTCGGGCGTGCTGAGCGTGGTCGGCGACCGCTTCATGCCGAATCCGGCATCGGCCGTGCATGCGTTCTGCCACGCGATTCCCGATCGCTGGCAACTGATGAGCGTCGTGCTGTCGGCCGCGAGCTGCCTGCGCTGGGTCTGCAAGCTGACGGGCACCGACGAGCCGGCGCTGCTCGCCGAAATCGCGGCGCTCGACGCGGACGCACTCGCGACGGCGCCGCTGTTCCTGCCCTACCTGTCCGGCGAACGCACGCCGCACAACGATCCGTATGCGCAGGGCGTGTTCTTCGGGATGACGCATGCGACCGAGCGCGCGCATCTCGGCTACGCGGTGCTCGAAGGCGTGACGCTCGGCCTCGCGGACGGCCTCGACGCGCTGCACGCGGCCGGCGTCGAAACCGACCGGCTGTCGCTGATCGGCGGCGGCGCGCGCAGCGCGTTCTGGGCGCAGCTGATCGCCGACGCGCTGGACGTGCGCACCTGCCAGCACGGCGGCGGCGAAACAGGTGCGGCACTGGGCGCCGCGCGGCTGGGCTGGCTCGCCGTCGGCGGCGATCCGCAAGTCGTGCTGACCAAGCCGCCGGTGCGCGCCGAATACGTGCCCGACGCCGCGCGTCATGCGCTGCTGCGCGAGCGCCTCGACGCGTTCCGCGCGCTGTATCGCCACGTGCGCCCGCTTTACGAACCATCGCGCGCGCGGCTCGCGTAGGCGGCGACGCAGGGGGCCGTCGGCCGCGCGCCGCGCATGCGTTACAGTGGATGCCGTTGCGCCGCCCGACGGCCGGTCCGCGGGCGGCCCCCCAGATCCGAACCGAATCGCTATCGTGTCCAAGTCCTCAGAAAAACTCGATCTCGCCACGCGTGCCGCGTGGCTCTACTACGTCGCGGGCGACACGCAGAACGAAATCGCCGAGAAGCTGCAGGTGTCGCGCCCGGTCGCGCAGCGCCTCGTCGCGTTCGCGGTCGAGAAGAACCTGATCCGCGTGCGCGTCGATCACCAGCTCGCCGACTGCCTCGAGCTCGGCGCGCAGCTGTCGAAACGCTACGGGCTCACGATGTGCGAAGTCGTGCCCGTCGATGCCGATGCGGCCGAAGCGATCGACCGCAAGCTCGCGGTCGCCGGCGCGCAGGTGATGGAGCGCTACCTGAACGAGACGCGCCCGATGGTGATCGCCGTCAGCAGCGGCCGGACGCTGAAGGCGGCGGTCGCGCAGATCGCGCAGATCGAGCGGCCGCAGCACCGGCTCGTGTCGATGGTCGGCGCGATCGCCGCCGACGGCTCGTCGAACCGCTACGACGTCGCGCAGTACATCTCCGAGAAGACCGGCGGCAAGCATTTCCTGCTGCCCGCGCCGCTGTTCGCCGACAGCGACGCCGAGCGCGCGCAATGGTGCAATCACCGGCTGTACCGGATCGTCGACGCGCTGTCGGCGCAGGCCGACGTCGCGTTCGTCGGGATCGGCAACATCGGCCCGCACTGCCCGCTCTATGAAGACGGCTTCATCACCGAACAGGAACGCGACGAGATGACCGCGCTCGGCGCGGTGGCCGAACTGCTCGGCGTGCCGATCGATGCGCAGGGCCGGCTCGTCGACGTGTCGACGAGCGCGCGCGTGACGAGCGTCGCGCTCGACGCGCCGCCGAAGCGCCCGACGATCGCGTTCGCGGGCGGCCCGAAGAAGCGCGACGCGGTGATCGCCGCGCTGCGCGGCGGCTGGCTGTCGGGGCTCGTCACTGACGAAACCTGCGCACGCGCGGCGCTCGACGCGAAGGCGGCCTGACGCCGCCGCACGCTCACGCGGCCGCGCGCGGCGCCGGAAACGCATGCCGGCGCGCGCGCCATGCGCCGAGCCACGCAGCCGCCAGCAGCGCGACCAGCACCCACGGAATCGCGCCCGCGCCCGTCGCGCCGAGCAGCATCCCGCCCGCGATGCCGCCGCCCGCGATCGCGAGGTTCCACACCGTCACGAGCATCGACTGCGCGACGTCGGCCGCATCGCCCGCCGCGTTCGCGGTGGCCGTCTGGAACAGCGTCGGCGCGCCGCCGAACGCGAGCCCCCACAGCGCGACACCCGCATAAACGATTGTCATCCCGGACCCGGCACCGAGCATCGCCGCCGCAAGCGCGAACAACGCGATGCTCGCGAGCGTCAGCCGCCGCTGCGCGGCGCCGATCCATGCGCCCGTCAGCGCGATGCCGACCAGCGACGCGATACCGAACACGAACAGCACCGCATCGACCTGCGCGCCCATCCGCACGCCGGCAAGGAACGGCGCAACGTACGTGTACAGCATGTTGTGCGCGAGCACATAGGCGAACATCACGACCAGCACCGGCCGCACGCCGGGCAGTGCGATCACGCCGAGCACCGGCTCGCGGGCGCCGGCGGGCTGCCCCGGATAGTCGGGCACGCGCAGCCGGATCCAGCCGATCAGCGCGAGCGCCGCGACCGTGATGCCCGCGAACGCGATGCGCCAGCCGAACATCGCGCCGAGCGTGGTGCCGGCCGGGATGCCGATCGACATCGCGACCGGCGCGCCGAGCATCGCGACCGCGATCGCCCGGCCGCGCAGCGATGCGTCGACCATCCGGCTCGCATAGCCGGCCAACAGCGCCCACAACAGCCCGGCCGACATGCCCGCGACGAAGCGCGCGGCGAGCGTGAGCGCGTAATACGGCGACGCGGCCGTCAACGCATTCGACACGACGAACCCGGCAAGCGCCGCGAGCAGCAGCCGGCGCCTGCGCATCGCGCGCGTCGCGGCGACGAGCGGGATCGCCGCGACGATCGAGCCGAGCGCGTAGACGGTCACGAGCTGGCCGATCAACGCCTCGGTCACGCGCAGGTCCATGCTCATCAACGGGAGCAAGCCGGCCGGCAACGCTTCGGTGAGGATCGTGATGAACCCGGCGGTGGCGAGCGCCAGCAGGTTCGCGACCGGCAGGCGTTCGCGCACCGGTGCGGACAGACCGGACGCAGGGTCGGCGACGCGGTCGGAAGCGTGGTCGGAGACGCGGTCGGGAACGGATACGCACTCGCTCATGCCGCGCTCCGGTCGTCGACGCCATACACCGCATCGCGCACGTCGGTGACGATCTGCCCGTGCATCCCTTCGTACAACGTATTGGTCAGCGCGACGACCGTCAGCCCGGCCGCGCGGTCGACGAACCACGCATGCCCGTACGCACCGCCCCAGCGCCACGTGCCGACCGACTCCGGCGACTGCGCGGCCGCCGGATCGCGCAGCACCGAAAAGCCGAGCCCGAAACCGAATCCCGGCGCGTCCGGCAGGTCGTGCGCGCCCGGCTGCACGCGCGACATCTCGTCGATCCAGCGGCGCGCGAGCCAGCCGTCGCGGCCGGTGCGCAACGCATCGAGCAACGTCATGCAGTCGCGCGCGGTGCCCACCATTCCCGCGCCGCCCGACGGCCACGCGGCCGCGTCGAACGCGCGCGCCGGCGCGAAGCGGATGCCGACCGTGCCGTCGTACACCGGCGCGAGATCGTCGTCGGCCATCCGGCGCGGCGCGCCCGGCGTGCTGACGTACGGCGTCGCGAAGCGCGCGGAGTCATTCGAGAAGAACGCGGTGTCGGTCATCCCGAGCGGCGTCGTGACGAGCGCGGCCACGGCTTCGGCGAGCGGCCGGCCGTCGACCGCCTCGATCAGCGCGCCGACCACGTCGGTCGCGAGCGAGTAGTCCCACGACGTGCCGGGCGCGAACCGCAGCGGCACGCCGGCGATGCGCCGCACGTTCTCCGCGAGCGACAGGTCCGCGCGGTCCATCCCGTCGGACACGCCGGCACGCGCATACGGGCCGTCGGCGTCGGCTTCGAGGAAGCGGTAGCCGAGCCCGGCCGTATGCGACAGCAGATGACGCAACGTGATGTCGGCCGGCGTGCCGTCGGGCAGCGTCGGCCGGAACGCGGGCAACCAGCGCGCGACCGGCTCGTCGAGCCCGATGCGCCCCGCCGCGACCAGCCGCATCGCGGCGGCCGTCACGATCGGCTTCGACACCGATGCGAGCCGGAACAGCGTGTCGTCCCGCATCGGCGTGCCGGCCTCGCGATCGGCCAGACCGGCCGCGCGCGCATAGCGAAGTTGGCCGTCGCGGGCGACCAGCACGACCGCGCCGACCACGCGCGCATCGGCCAGCGCGCGATCGAGCGCGGCGTCGAGGCGCTCGGGCAGCGCGGCGTCGGCGTCCGGTTCGGCGCGGTGGGCGGTGACAGGCAGGGATGACATGGCGTGACCTCGAACAGTGAAGGAACGCCCATCGTAGGGAGCCGGCGCGAGAAGAAAAACCGGGTTAGAGTTCCGGACACTCCGGACATCGGTGTCCGCAATCGAGAACCAGCATGGAAAATCTTGGCGGCTTCGTCGTGTTCGTCCAGGTCGCGGAAACGCGCAGTTTCGTCGCGGCCGGCCGCGCGCTCGGGCTGTCGGCGTCGGCGATCGGCAAGCGCATCGCGCGGCTCGAGGCGCGGCTGAACGTGCGCCTCTTTCACCGCAGCACGCGCAGCATCACGCTCACCGCGGAAGGCACGCGCTTCCTGGAGCGGTGCCGGCGCGTGATCGCCGAGATCGACGCGGCCGAGCAGGAACTGACGCACAGCGCCGAAGCGCCGCGCGGGCGCCTGCGCGTGAGCCTGCCGACGATCGGCACGCTGCTGCTGCCGCTGCTCGCCGATTTCATGGCCGCGTATCCGGAGATCGAACTCGATATCGATTTCAGCGACCGCCTCGTCGACGTCGTCGAAGAAGGCTTCGACGCGGTGCTGCGCACCGGCCAGCCGACGGATTCGCGGCTGTCGTCGCGGCTGCTGCGCCATTTCCGCCAGCACCTCGTCGCGTCGCCCGGCTACCTCGCGCGGCACGGCACGCCGCGCACGCCGGCCGATCTCGCGCAGCACCGCTGCCTGCACTACCGCTTTCCGAGCAGCGGCAAGCTCGAGACCTGGCCGCTGCGCGTGGCGCACGCGAGTACGCCGCCCGAGGTGCCGGTCGCGATGGTCAGCAACAGCGCAGAAGCGCGCCTGTGCTTCACGCTGCGCGGGCTCGGCATCGCGTGCCTGCCCGAGTTCTTCGTGCGCGACGCGCTCGACGACGGCACGCTGCGCGCGGTGCTCGACGAACACGTCGCGAGCTGCACGCCGATCTACGTCCTGTGGCCGTCAGGCCGCCATCCGACGCCGAAACTGCGTGCCTTCGTCGATTACATGGCCGAGCACCTGCGGCTCTGACCGGCGCGCGTCCTCACGCCGCCTTCGCGTGCGCGCTCAAGCGCCGGAACGCCTGGCCTTGCTCGTCGAACAGGTGGCAGTGCTCGGCCTGCGCATGCACGTGCAGCGCCTCGCCGGTGCGGTACGTATCGAGCGGCGGAATCCGCGCGATCAGCCCGTCCGGCGCGACGGCCGACTCCGCATACAGGTACGCGGCATCGCCGAGCGATTCGACGGCCATCGTCCGCGCGGCCACGCCGGTCTCCGCCTGCCCCACCATCAGATGCTCGGGCCGCACGCCGACGGTCACCGCCGCGCCGCGCAACAGCCCGGCCGCCTCGACCGCGACGCGCTGCGTCTCGCCGCTGCCGAAGCGCACCAGCACGCCGGCCGCGTCGACCGACTCGACGGTGCCTTTCAGGAAGTTCATCTTCGGCGAGCCGATGAAGCCCGCGACGAACTGGTTGGCCGGCGCGTGGTACAGCGCGTTCGGCGTGCCGACCTGCTGCACCGCGCCGCCCGACAGCACGACGATCTTGTCGGCGAGCGTCATCGCCTCGACCTGGTCGTGCGTCACGTAGATCATCGTGGTCTTCAGCTCGTCGTGCAGCCGCGCGAATTCCAGCCGCATCTTCACGCGCAGCGCCGCGTCGAGGTTCGACAACGGCTCGTCGAACAGGAACACCTTCGGCTTGCGCGTGATCGCGCGGCCGATCGCGACGCGCTGCCGCTGGCCGCCCGACAGCTGCTTCGGCTTGCGATCGAGCAGGTGGTCGATGTGCAGGATCTTCGCGGCCTGCTTCACCGCCTGGTCGATCTCGGGCTTCTTCGCGCCGGCGAGCTTCAGGCCGAACGCCATGTTGTCGTACAGCGTCATGTGCGGGTACAGCGCATACGACTGGAACACCATCGCGATGCCGCGCTTGGCGCTCGGCACGTCGTTGACCTTCGCGCCGTCGATCAGCAGTTCGCCGCTCGAGATGTCCTCGAGCCCGGCGATCATCCGCATCAGCGTGGATTTGCCGCAGCCGCTCGGCCCGACGAACACGACGAATTCGCCGTCGGCGATGTCGAGGTTCACGTTGCGCAGCACTTCGGTGTCGTCGTAGCGCTTCGCGATGTTGCGCAGGAGCACGCTTGCCATGGTCTGTCTCCGTTCGTTCGTGATGCGCCGCGTTGAAAGCGGCGCGCATTCGTTCCTGGTTGCTAGCCCGGCAGCACCGCGCCGGTCGCCTGCCAGCGCGCGACGTAGCCGGGCAGCTCGTGCATGTCGTCGAATACGTGACGCGCGCCGATCCCGCGCAACGCGTCGATCTGCGCGGCCGACGCATGCCCGCCGCCGACGAAGCCGAGCACGGTCATGCCGGCCGCGGCGGCCGCGGTGATGCCGGTCACGCTGTCCTCGACGACGAGGCATTGCGCGGGCACCGCGCCGAGCGCACGCGCGGCCGCGAGATACACGTCGGGCGCCGGCTTCGGCCTCGCCACGGCGTCCGCGCAGAACAGCCGGTCGCCGAAGAAGCGCGCGAGGCCGGTGCGCGCGAGCGCCGCCTCGACGTACGCGCGGTAGCTGTTGCTCGCGCACGCGGTCGTCAGGTTGAGCGCCGCGAGGGCCTTGTCGATGCCGTCGACCATCGGCGCGTTGACGGCCGCCGCCTCGGCCGCACGGCGGATCGCGTCGACGTCGCCGGCCGACAGCGTGCGGCCGACGGCCTCGCCCGCGCCGGCCAGCACGCGCTCGATGCGCAGCCCGAGCAGCGGCATCACCGCCGGCCGCGCGTCGACACCCGGCCAGCGCGCATCGAGCTCGCGCACGATCACGTCGGCGGCGACGGCCTCGCTGTCGATCAGCACGCCGTCGCAGTCGCAGATCAGCACGTTCATCCCGTGACCGAACGCGCGTTCGCCGGTAGCAGCTTCGCCGGTAGCGCTCATTTGACCGCCCCGAACGTGAGCCCGCGCACGAGCTGCTTCTGCGACAGCCAGCCGACGATCAGGATCGGCGCGACCGCGAGCAGGGAAGCCGCGGACAGCTTCGCCCAGAACAGCCCCTCGGGGCTCGAGTACGACGCGATGAACACGGTGAGCGGCGCGGCGTTCGAGCTCGACAGGTTGATGCTCCAGAACGCCTCGTTCCACGACAGGATCACGAGCAGCAGCGCGGTGGACGCGAGCCCCGGCAGCGCCATCGGCATCAGCAGGTAGACGATCTCCTGCCACGTCGACGCGCCGTCGATGCGCCCCGCTTCGAGGATGTCCTTCGGGATCTCGTTGAAGTACGTGAAGGTCATCCACACCGCGATCGGCAGGTTGATCAGCGTGTACACGATCACGAGGCCCGACACGGTATCGAGCAGCCCCGCGTTCTTCCACAGCAGGTAGATCGGCACGAGCACGCCGACCGACGGCATCATCTTGGTCGACAGCATCCACAGCAGCACCTTCTGCGTGCGGTGGTTCGGGAAGAACGCCATCGCGTAGGCCGCGGGCACCGCGAGCAGCAGCGAGATCAGCGTGACGCCCGCCGAAATCAGCACCGAGTTCCACGCGAACGCGAAGTAGTTGCTGCGCGCGAACACCTCGCGGAAGCTGTCGAGCGTCGGCATGAAGAACAGCGTCGACGCGTACGCCTGCTGCTCGGTCTTGAACGCGGTGATCGCCATCCAGAAGATCGGGAAGAACAGCAGCAGCGCGAGCAGCCACGCGAGCGCGCCGGGCAGCGCGCGCCGCACGAGGTCGAATGCAGCCGGCGCACGCCGGCCTTCCAAAGTCAGGTCGCTCATTTCTCGTACTCCCCCTTCAGGTTGCGCGCGAGCATCCGCACCAGGAAGAACGACACGACGTTCGCGACCACGACGGCGATGATCCCGCCCGCGGATGCGAGGCCGACGTCGAACTGCTGCAGGCCGAGCGCGTAGATCAGGTACGACAGGTTGGTCGTCGCATTGCCCGGGCCGCCGCCCGTCGTCGTATAGATCTCCGCGAAGATCGACAGCAGGAAGATCGTCTCCATCATCACGACCACCGCGATCGCGCGCTTCAGGTGCGGCAGTGTGATGTAGAAGAACATCGCGATCGGGCCCGCGCCGTCGATGCGCGCGGCTTCCTTCTGCTCCTGGTCGAGCGACTGGATCGCGGTGAACAGGATCAGGAACGCGAACGGCAGCCACTGCCACGCGACGATGATGATCACGGCGGTGAGCGGGTAATCGGCGAACCAGTCGATCGGCGTCATCCCGAGCGCGCGCATCGCGTTCGCGACGAGCCCGTACACCGGATGCAGGATCATGTTCTTCCAGATCAGCGCGGCGACCGTCGGCATCACGAAGAACGGCGCGATCGCGAGCAGGCGGGCCACGCCTTGCCCGTAGAACTTGCGGTCGAACAGCACGGCCATCAGCACGCCGCCGACCACGGTGATCGCGAGCACCGCGCCGATCAGCACGAGCGTGTGCCAGATCGCGGGCAGGAACGACGGATCGGTCGCGAGGAAGCGGTAGTTGTCGATCCCGGCGAAGCCCTTCACGTCCGGGTTCAGCAGGTTGTAGCGCGAGAACGAATACCAGATCGTCATCGCGAGCGGGATCGACATCCACAGCAGCAGCACCGCGACGGACGGCGACACGAGCCAGCTGGCGCCGCCGCGCGCGCGGCGCGGCGCGCCCGGCGGCGACGATGCGTCGCCGACCGGCGACGCATGGCTCAGGGGAAGACGCAAATGACGCATGATCGGAGTCCCTCCGGTTGAGACGCGGGCACGAACGGCCGGCCCGCCTTTCTGCATCGGCGACGCGCACCGTGCGCGGCAGCGCGCACGGTGCCAGCCGCGTTACTTCTTGTAGCCGGCCTGCCGGACCGCACGGTCGGCCGCCGCCTGCCCGGCGGCGAGCGCCTGGTCGACCGTCATCTGGCCGGCCACCGCACCCGCGATCGCCTGCCCGACCACCGTGCCGAACGACTGGAATTCAGGAATCCCGACGTACTGCACGCCCGTGTACGGCACCTTCTTCAGCGACGGATCGTTCGGGTCGGCCGTCTCGATCGCCTTCAGCACGAAGTCCGAGAACGGCGCGGCGGCCTTGTACTCGGCGCGCTGGTAGGTCGACGTGCGGGTGCCCGGCGGCACCGACGCCCAGCCTTCGTCCTTGCCGACCATCTCGATGTACTGCTTCGACGTCGCCCACGCGATGAACTTGCGCGCGGCGTCCTGCTGCTTCGACGTCTTCGGCACGGCCAGCGCCCACGCCCACAGCCAGTGCGAGCCCTTCGGCGTGGCGGCGACCGGCGCGGCGGCGAAGCCGATCCGGTCGGCGACCTGCGACTGCTGTTTGTTATAGAGCATCCCGGCCGCGACCGTCGCGTCGATCCACATCGCGCACTTGCCCGACGCGGTCAGGGTCAGGTTTTCGTTGAAGCCGTTCGAGCTCGCCCCCGGCGGGCCGTCTTTCTTCAGCAGGTTCACGTAGAAGCCGATCGCCTTCTTCCATTCCGGCGACGTGAGCTGCGCGTTCCAGTTCTCGTCGAACCAGCGCCCGCCGAACGTGTTCACGACCGTCGACACGTACGCCATGTTCTCGCCCCACCCGGCCTTGCCGCGCAAGCAGATCCCGTAGGTGCCCTTCGCCTTGTCGGTGAGCTTGTCCGCGAACTCGGCGATCTGGTCGTAGGTCGGCTGGTCGGGCATCTTGAGCCCCTTCGCCGCGAACAGGTCCTTGCGGTAGAACGTCATCGAGCTCTCGACGTAGAACGGCAGCGCATACAGCTGGCCGTTGTACGACAGGCTGTCGCGCGCGGTCTTCACGATGTCGTTCAGGTCGTAGTCGGCGGGCAGCCCCGTGATCGGCGCGAGCCAGCCGCGCTTGCCCCACTGCGGCGTCTCGTAGGTGCCGATCGCCATCACGTCGAACTGGCCGCTGCCGGTCGTGATGTCGGTGGTCGCGCGCTGGCGCAGCACGTTCTCCTCGAGGATCACCCAGTTCAGCTTGATGTCAGGGTTCGCCTTCTCGAACGCCGGCGACAGCTTCTTCAACTCGATCATGTCCGGGTTGTTCAGCGTCGCGATCGTCAGCGTGCCGGCGGACGCCGCGCACGCGGCCGTCGCGAGCGCGGCCCCGGCGAAGCAGCGTACGGCGGCATCGAGCATCTTTCGTTGCATGGCATGTCTCCTGTGATTGTTCGAACTGTCGTCGGTGTTGCGTATTGCGTATTGCGTATTGCGTATGTCGCGTTGCTGCACTTCCTTCGCGGCCCGTCACGCCGGCCGCTGCATCCCGCACGCGCGCGCATAGTGCGCGATCACGTCGCGTATCCGGTGGCGCACCCATGCGCGCGGCTCCTTCGCGAGGCCGCCCGCGCGGCACGCCGCGTACACGTCCGGCAGCCACTGCGCGACGAGCGTTTCGGGCACCGGCTGCCGCGCGAGGTTGTCGAACAACTGCTCGACCGCCGCCGCGACGGCCGGCTGCAGCCAGTAGTAGCGGATCCGGTCGCTGTAGCTGAACTGGCGCGCGAGCCGCTGCTCGGTCTCGTCGCCGCGGTAGTATGGCGCCCAGTGCTCGGGCTGCGCGCGCATCGCGGCGTCGACCACGTCGCGCAGCTGCGAGCGCTGCGCGCCGTCGCCGATCAGCGCGTCCTCGATGAAGGTGAGCGCGAACAGCGCCTCGCGCAGCGCGAAGGTCAGCGCGGGGCCGACCTTCAGCACCGCGAAGTGGTCGCGCACGAGCGCGGCGAGCGCGCCTTCGGTCTGATAGTCGGTCGAATGCGCTTCGAACACGAGGCGCGGCGTGCGCAGGATGCTTGCACCGAGCGATGCGGCCTTCGCGCTGTCGTAGTCGAGCACGTGGCGATCGTCGAAATCGACGCCCGGTTGCGCGACGATCGCGACCACGCGCGTCCATGCGTCGTCGAGCCCGGCCGCCGCGAATGCGCTGCGATGCGCGTCGAGCGTCGCGGCGATACTGTCGATGCGCGTGACCGCGATCCGCGCGATCGCATCGCCGGCTGCGTCGCCGGCCACTTCGCCGCCCGGCGTCGGCACCTCGGTGCCGATCACGTAGACGGGCGCGACGCCGGCGCGCGCCGCCGCGTCTTCGGCCGCGCGGCACAGCCCGGCCGCGCGCGCGGCGATCGTCCGGTCGTCGAGCCGCGCCGGATCGTCCGCGCACGCCATGCTCGCATCGAGGTGGATCTTCTCGAACCCGGCTTCGACATACGCGGCGACCATCGCCGCCGCTTCGCGCATCGCGTCGGCCGCGCGGCGGTGCCGCCACGGGTTCGGTCCCAGATGGTCGCCGCCGAGCACCAGCGCCGACGGCGCGAGCCCGCAGCGCTGCGCGATCGCATCGACGTCGCGCCGGAAATCGGCGGGCGTCATGCCCGTATAGCCGCCGAGATGGTTCACCTGGTTGCAGGTCGCCTCGATCAGGAGCGGCGAGCCGTCCGCGCGCGCGGCCTCGCACGCGGCCTCCAGCACGAGCCGGTGCGCGCTGCAGACCGAATAGATGCCGCGCTGCGCCTGCGCGCGGTTCGCGTCGAAGATCATTCGCAGCACGGCGCCGGCGTGCGCGCTGCGCGGGCGTTCGGCAGTGGAAGTCAGGCCGGGCATGCGACACCTCGTTCGGTCAGGAAGCGGTCGATCTCGGCCGCGCTGCTGTTGCCCTCCATCGGGCCGCGCCGCGTGACCGCGATCGCGCCGGCCGCGTTCGCGCGGCGCAGTGCGACGTCGATCGGCAGGCCGGTGACGAGACTCGCGACCAGCGTGCCGCCGAAGCAGTCGCCGGCGCCGGTCGGATCGCGTTCGTCGACGGGATAAGCCGGCGCGTCGACGCGGCTCGCACGGTCGAACGCGACGCTGCCGGCCGCGCCGCGCTTGAGCACGACGCGTTCGAGCAGCGGATGCGTCGCGAGCAGCCCGGCGATCGCGCGCTCGGCCGGCTGCGGCCCGCAGAAGAACGGCAGGTCGGCCTCGCTCGGCAGGAACAGGTGACACGCGGCGAGCAGCGTGTCGAGCGCCGCGCGCATCGGGCGGAAGCTCAGCATCTCGGGCCGCACGTTCGGGTCGAACGACACCTTCGCGCCGGCGCGCGCCGCCTCGATCACGCCGCGCTGGACCGCCGCGATCGCCGATTCGCTCGTCAGCGACGAGCCCATCACGTGGAAGTAGCGGCAGCCGTCGAACATCGATGTATCGACGTCGGATGCGTCGACGCACGCGGCAGCGCTGGTCGACAGGCTGAACACGAAGCTGCGCGAACCGTCGTCGCGATACGCGACGAACGCGGTGCCGGTCGGACGTGCGACGCGGCGGATGCGCGCGACGTCGACGCCATCGCGCTCGAGCCGCGCGACGATCGCGTCGCCGAACGCGTCGCGGCCGACGCAGCCCGCATACGCGACGCGCACGCCGAGCCGCGCGGCCTGGTCGGCGAAGATCGCCGGCGCGCCGCTCGGGAACGGGCCCGCGAACAGGCCCGGCACGTCGAAGCCCTGGCCGCGCTCGGCGGCGACGAATTCGGCCAGCAGTTCGCCGGCAACCACGATCTCCGCCATCATGCGTGTCCTCGTGCGGCGGCGGCCGCGCGCGGCACGAACGCCAGGGGTAAGCGTGCGAGCGGCGCCACTTCAGCTCATCCAGTTGCCGCCGTCGACGTTCAGCGTCTGGGCGGTGATGTAGTCGGCGTCGGCCGACGCGAGGAACAGCGCGGCGCCCGTGAGGTCGCCCGGCACGCCCATCCGGCCGAGCGGCACGGCAACGCCGACGAGCCGCTTCTTCTCGCCGAGCGGCCGGTTCTCGTAGCGCGCGAACAGCGCATCGACCTGCTCCCACATCGGCGTGTCGACCACGCCCGGCGCGATGCCGTTCACGTTGATCCGGTGCGGTGCGAGCGCGAGCGCGGCCGACTGCGTATAGCTGATCACCGCGGCCTTGGTCGCGCAGTAGTGCGAAACGAGTGCCTCGCCGCGACGCCCCGCCTGCGACGACATATTGACGATCTTGCCGCCGCGGCCTTGCTCGACCATCCGCTGCGCGACCGCCTGCATCAGGAAGAACAGCCCTTTCACGTTGACCGCGAACAGCCGGTCGAACACGTCCCAGGATTCGTCGAGGAGCGGGCGCATGTCGAACAGCGCCGCGTTGTTGAACAGGATGTCGACGCCGCCGAAGCGCTCGACCGCGGTCGCGACGATGCGCGCGATGTCGTCGCGGCGCGTGACGTCCGCGGTGACGGCCACCGCCCGGCCGGGATTGTCCTCGATCAGCCGCGCAAGCGAGCCGCTCGGCGGCTTCACGTCGACCAGCACGCAGCGCGCGCCCTCGTCCAGATAGCGTTGCGCGACCGCTTCGCCGATGCCGCTTGCCGCGCCCGTCAGGATCGCGACCTTGTCTGCCAGTCTCACTGGTTGTCTCCGGTTCGTTCTGCTGCACGAAGGCCGCGAGGTGAGCGAACGCTCGCCGGCCGATCAATTGCTCTGTTGTTGATCGAATGATCGGATACGCGATTCATGCTGTCAAGGCGACACGGCGGCTTTCGATGATGCGCTGCGGCACGGCCGCGCCGTGCGCCGGCCGGCGACCCGCGCCCGGCAAGGCGCGGCGGGCTGGGTGCGGCGCGGCTGAAACGGCGCTGAAGGGGACGGAGCGCGTGCATCGGCAGGAATTCGGGCTGCACGGCATGGAGATACGTTATATCATCGCGATACTTCGTTTCATTGCCTGCTTCACGCCATGGCCACCTCATCGCCCATCGACGCCCGGCTGTCCCGGGCCGACGCATTCGCCGCCGAGCACGGGCTCGCGTGGACGCCGCTGCGCCGCCAGGTCTACGAACGCGTGCTGGCCGCGCAGCGCCCGATCGGCGCGTACGACCTGCTCGCCGAGCTCGAGCCGCAACGCGGCCGCGTGCCGCCCACGACCGTCTATCGCGCGCTGGATTTCCTCGTCGAGCACGGCTTCATCCACCGGATCGAATCGAAGAACGCGTTCTTCGCGTGCTGCGAGATCGGCGTGCCGCACGAAGGCCAGTTCCTGATCTGCGACTCGTGCGGCGAGACCGTCGAGATCCCGGGCAGCGACCTCGCGAAACAGTTGTCCGCGAGCGAGCCCGCGCACGGGTTCGAAGTCCACCATCAGGTCGTCGAGCTGAACGGCCTGTGCGGGCACTGCAAGGGCAAGCCCGCGCAACGCTGACACCGCACCGCGCGGCGCACCCGCCGCCCCTTCCAACGAGGAGTTTCATGTCCATTGCCCTGAAGCGCGCGCCGCGGCGCGCCCTGCCGCTTGCCCGCCTGCTGGCCGCCGCTGCTGCCGCGCTGTCGATCGCGGCGCCCGCGTTCGCGCAGGCCGCGACCGTCAACGTGGTCGCCGCCGAGAATTTCTATGGCGACGTCGCGTCGCAGATCGGCGGCCGCCATGTCGCGGTAACCAGCATCCTCAGCAGTCCCGACCAGGATCCGCACCTGTTCGAAGCGAGCCCGAAGACCGCGCGCGCGCTGCAGCACGCGCAGGTCGTGATCTACAACGGGGCGAACTACGACCCGTGGATGGCCAAGCTGCTGTCCGCATCGAAGCAGGCGAAGCGCGCGACGATCGTCGTCGCGGATCTCGTCGGCAAGAAGGCCGGCGACAACCCGCACCTGTGGTACGACCCGGCGACCATGCCGGCCGCGGCGCGCGCGATCGCGGCCGAGCTCGGCCGGGCCGACCCGGCGAACAAGGCCGACTACGACGCGAACCTGCAGAAGTTCGTCGCGTCGCTGAAGCCGATCGACGACAAGGTCGCCGCGCTGCGCGCGCAGTACAAGGGCGTGCCGGTGACGGCCACCGAGCCGGTGTTCGGCTACATGTCGGATGCGATCGGCCTCGACATGCGCAACCAGCGCTTCCAGCTCGCGACGATGAACGACACCGAAGCCAGCGCGCAGGACGTCGCCGCGTTCGAGAACGACCTGCGCAAGAAGCAGGTGCGCGTGCTGATCTACAACAGCCAGGCCGAAGCGCCGATGACCAAGCGCCTGCTGAAGGTCGCGCGCGACGGCGGCGTGCCGAGCGTCAGCGTCACCGAGACGCAGCCGGCCGGCAAGACCTTCCAGCAATGGATGGCCGGCCAGCTCGACGCGCTCGCGGGCGCGCTTTCCGCCAGCAAGAAATGATTCACGCTACGACATGACCGCCACTCCCCACGCACTCGCACTCGATCGCGTCACGCTCGAACTGGGCGGACGCACGATCCTGCGCGACGTGAGCTTCTCGATCGAACCCGGCGAATTCGTCGGCGTGCTCGGGCCGAACGGCGCGGGCAAGACGACGCTGATGCGCGCGGTGCTCGGCCTCGTGCCCGTCACGGGCGGCACGCTGTCGGTCGGCGGCGTGCCGGTCGTGCGCGGCAACGCGTCGATCGGCTACATGCCGCAGATCAGAAGCGGCCTCGCGAATCGCCGGATGCGCGGCTACGACTTCGTCGCGATGGCAGCCGACGGCCACCGCTGGGGGCTGCCGCACACGAACGCCGCGACGCGGCGCGACGTCGACCGCGTGCTCGACCTCGTCGGCGGCCCGACGCTTGCGCGCCGGCCGCTGTCGGAACTGTCGGGCGGCGAGCGGCAGCGCCTGCTGCTCGCGCAGTGCCTGCTCGGCAGCCCGAAGCTGCTGCTGCTCGACGAGCCGCTGATCAGCCTCGACCCGAACCACCAGCGCGGCGTCGTCGAACTCGTGCGCAACGTCCAGCGCGAGCTCGGCATCACCGTGCTGTTTTCCGCGCACGAACTGAATCCGCTACTGAACGCGCTCGACCGCGTGCTGTATCTCGGCAACGGCGTCGCGGCGCTCGGCACCGTCGACGAGGTGATCACGAAACCCGTGCTGTCGCGCCTGTACGGCTCGCCGATCGACGTGATGCGCGTGAACGGCAGGATCTTCGTGATGTCGGGCGACGTCGAAATCGAGAAGCACGATCACGAACACGAGGACGACGACGGCCACTCGCACGGCGGCGGTCACGATCACGGTCACCACCACCACGGACACGCTCATCCCGGGCATTCGCACGATGTTTGAATACGACTTCATGATCAACGCGTTCGCCGCGTCGGGGATCGTCGCGGTGCTCGCGGGCATCGTCGGCTACTTCCTGGTGCTGCGCGGACAAACCTTCGCCGGCCACGCGCTGTCGCACGTCGGCTTCACCGGCGCGACCGGCGCGGTGCTGCTCGGCATCTCGCCGATCTGGGGGATGGTCGGCTTCACGCTCGCGGCCGGGATCGGGATGGGCGCGCTCGGCGAACGGCTCGCGGGCCGCGACGTCGCGATCGGCGTAATCCTGTCGGGCGCGCTCGGCTTCGGGCTGCTGTTCCTGCATTTCTACACGTCGTTCGCGACGCAGGTCACCGCGCTGCTGTTCGGCAACGTGCTCGCGGTCAGCCACGATACGCTCGCGGTGCTGGCCGGCATCGGCGCGGTGAGCCTCGTCGCGCTCGCGCTGATCGCGCGGCCGCTGCTGTTCGCGTCGCTGCAGCCCGAGCTGGCCGAAGCCAAGGGCGTGTCGCTGCGCACGGTGTCGATGCTGTTCCTCGCGGTGTGCGCGCTCGCGGTGGCCGCGGCGACGCAGATCGTCGGCGTGCTGCTCGTGTTCACGCTGCTGGTCGGGCCGGCCGCGGCCGCGCAGAACGTGTCGACGCGGCTGTCGACCGGCGTGCTGCTCGCCGCGCTGTTCGCGCTGTTCGAAGCGTGGGCCGGGATCGCGCTTGCGTATCACACCGACTGGCCGACGAGTTTCTGGATCACCGCGCTGTCCGCGCTCGTGTATGGGGCGAGCCTGTTGCGGCGACGCACATGACGTTCAGCGGGCGCTCGACAGGGCGCCGCGCATGTCGCACGCACTCCAAAGGCGTGCATGGAATCAGCGGGGGATGCGTGACCATCGAATCGACGATCGATTACGCGGGACTGAGAAACTTGCTGATCGCGCAGAAGCCGGTTCCGATCCCCGGCTCCTCCGTGCGTGCGTACGGCACGATTACAGTCAAATGAAGCGAGTCGCGTACCGAGCCGCGGTGACCGCGTGGGTACTCGTGGCATCCGTGTCGCTTGCACGGCTGTGCCTCACTCACGAGTCATTCGCACTGCCGATACCCGAGCGCGCGTGGGCTTGGCTCGTCACGCATGTTCCCGGGTTCTGGGATGGCGAGGCGGGCGATGATCTCGTCATCGTCGTGCATTTGCTGATAGCGCTTGCGGTCGTGATACCGGTGACCTGGCTCGCCTTGCGCACGCTGCGAAAGTGGAAGCGCCGCGCCACTCGCTGATGGCGGATGGCGCGGCCGGTTTATCGCACTAACGTGCCAGCACCCGTGCATGATGCGCGACGTGATCGGCGATGAACGTCGAGATGAAGTAATAACCGTGGTCGTAGCCCGCATGGCGGCGCAGCGTCAGCGGCTGGCCGGCCTTCTCGCACGCGGCTTCGAACACGTCGGGGTTCAGCTGGTTCGCGAGGAACTGGTCGGCGAGGCCCTGGTCGACGAGGATGCCATCCGCGAACTTCGGCGCATCCGCACGCGCGACGAGCTCGCTTGCGTCGTGCTGTTTCCACGCTTCGCGATCGTCGCCCAGATAACCCGAGAACGCCTTCTCGCCCCACGGGCAGCGCGTCGGCGCGGCGATCGGCGCGAACGCCGACACCGACCGGTACAGGTCGGGGTGACGCAGCGCGAGCGTCAGCGCGCCGTGCCCGCCCATCGAGTGGCCGAAGATCCCGAGCCGCGCGCCGTCGATCGGCAGCTCGGCCGCGACGAGTTCGCGCAGCTCGCCCGTCACGTAGGACTCCATCCGGTAATGCGTCGACCACGGCGCTTGCGTCGCGTCGACATAGAAACCCGCGCCGACGCCGAAATCCCACGCCTCCGACTCGCCCGCCACACCCGCGCCGCGCGGGCTCGTGTCGGGCATCACGAGCGCGAGGCCGTACTGCGCCGCGTACTGCTGCGCGCCGCCCTTGATCGCGAACGTCTCCTCGGTGCAGGTGAGCCCCGCGAGATAGAACAGCGCCGGCACGCGGCCGTGCGCCGCCTGCGGCGGCAGGTACACCGAGAACTTCATCGGCAGGCCGATCGCCTTCGAATCGTGGCGATAAAAGCGTTGCTCGCCACCGTGGCAAGCATGCGAAGAAACGAGTTCGAGCATGGGGTTCCCTTCCGTTCAATACAGCACGATCGGGCGAATCGATTCGCCCTTCTTCATCGGGTCGACGCCGTCGTCGAGCATCTCGCGCGGCAGCGCGTGCGTGATCAGGTCGCGCCGTGCCGCGCGACACGGCGAAGCCGTATCGCGCCCGGCATGATCGCCGATCCCGCTGCCCGTCGCGCGCGGGAAACGGCCGTCGGCTTGCCGCGAGGCGTCACCGCTGTCGCAACAGGACAATCCAGGACAAGTGCCCGAGTTTAAACGCCGCTCGTGAACCACGCATCCGTTCGCGCATACAGATCGATGAAACGCGCATGACGGGCGGCCAGCGCGCGATCGTCGCGCGGCGCGGCGACGGGCGACGCAGCCGGCGCCAGCGTGCGCAGCGCGTCGTCGCGCCAGTGTCCGATCGCGACGCCGGCGAGCAGCGCGGCACCGCGCGTCGCGGCGTTCGGGCAATCGACCGCGTCCAGCGACGCGCCGAGCGCATCCGCGAGCAACTGGCGCCAGCGCGGATCGACCGAGCCGCCGCCGGCGAGGCGCAGCGCCGTCACCGGATCGGCCGGGTTCGCAGCGCGGATCGCATCGAGCCCCGCGCGCAGCCCGAACGCGACGCCTTCGAATGCGGCGCGCATCATCGCGCCGCGCGTGTCGCCGAGCCCGAGCCCGAGCCAGCCGCCGCGCGCGTCGGGATTCATCCACGGCGAGCGCTCGCCCGTCAGGTACGGCAGAAAGCACAGCCGCTCGGACGCCGACTGCGCGAACGCGTCGTCGTACGCATCCGCCCAGCCCGGATAGCCGAGCCAGCCGCGCACGGCTTCGAGCGCGAGCCCGACGTTCTGCATCGCGGCCATCGTGTAATAACCATCGCCGGCTGCCGCGCGATAGCGGTGCAGCCCACGCCGCGCGGGCGGCAGCGCATCCGCGAGCACGACGATCTGGCCGCCGCTGCCGGTGGTCAGCAGCGCGTCGCCGGCCGCGACGAGCCCGCTGCCGAGCGCCGCGCACGCGGTATCGGCCGCCCCCGTCGCCAGCGGCACGCCGGCCGGCAGCCCGAGTGCCGCCGCGGCCTTCGCATCGAGCACGCCGCAGCGCGCGCCCGACGCCCGCACCGGCGCGAACCGGTCGAGCGGCAGGCCCAGCGACTCGATCAGCGTCGTATCCCATGCGCCGTCCGGTGTCGCGAGCGCGGTCGCGCACGCATCGCTCGGATCGGCCGCGACCTCGCCGCCCAGCGCGACGCGCAGCCAGTCCTTCGGCTGCACGGCCCAGCGTGCGGCCCGCAGCGCCTGCGGTTCGTGTGCGGCCAGCCAGCGCAACAGCGGGCCCGCCATGCCGGGCGCGACGGGATTCGGTGCGACGGGCAAACCGGCGGCGGGCCAATCCGCCGCGTCCGCTTCGCGCACCGCGCGCGTATCGGGCCACAACAGCGCGGGCCGCACCGGCTGCCCGGCCGCGTCGATCAGCACGACGCCATGCATCTGGCCGGAGAAGCCGATCGCGGCGACCTGCGCGCGCTCGCCGGCCGGCAGCCGCGCGGCGGCCCGCACGAGCGCCTGCCACCAGACATCGGGCGCGATTTCGGCCCAGCCGGGCTGCGGCGACGACAACGCATAGGGTTCGCTCGCCACCGCGCGCTCGACGCCATCGGCATCGAGCGTGACGAGTTTGACGGAGCCGGTGCCGAGGTCGATTCCGAGCAGGCGCATGACGGGATGGCGTAGTCGAGTGAACGGATATCGATGATAGCGGGATCGCGCCATGCGCCCCGATTTTTGCGACGCTTTCGGCCGCGCGGCGACGCGAAAACACGGCCGTGCACGACCGGCTTCGCCGGGCTGCACGTTGCCCGCCAAAACAGCCGCTCGCGGGTTAACCCGGCGCGATTTTTCGCCGGTCGTTTTTGCCACTATGCCGCGCTCGCGATACACACCATAAAGCGGCCGATATTTGACACGGGGGTCCGCGCTATTTTGTAGGGCTATAAAACCGGGAAACCTCACTCCAGCGGCAGTTTCCCGATGATCGACACCCTGTTTCATGCCGACCAGGCATATCGAACCAGCAAAGAACGGAATAGAACCCAGCGCTCTTGTTGCGATGTGGCATTCCGCATAACTTCGTACCACCCCGAAAACAAGATCATGGAGTGAGACAGATGCAATCGAACACGGTCCATCCGTGCGATGAGGTGCTGCCGACCGGCAAGCTTGTAACGCTTGGTCTCCAGCACGTCCTCGTCATGTACGCCGGCGCCGTCGCCGTGCCGCTTATCGTCGGCGGCGCGCTGAAGCTGCCGAAAGACCAGATCGCGTTCCTGATCAGCGCCGATCTGTTTTCGTGCGGCATCGCCACGCTGATCCAGACGCTCGGCCTGTGGATCTTCGGGATCCGCCTGCCCGTCATCATGGGCTGCACGTTCGCGGCCGTCGGCCCGATGATCGCGATCGGCACCAACCCCGGCCTCGGCATTCTCGACATCTTCGGCTCGACCATCGCGGCCGGCATCATCGGCATCGTGCTCGCGCCGATGATCGGCAAGCTGTTGCGGTTCTTCCCGCCGGTCGTGGTCGGCACCGTGATCGCGGTGATCGGGCTGTCGCTGATGGAAGTCGGGATCAACTGGGCAGCCGGCGGCGTCGGCAACCCCGAATACGGCAGCCCCGTCTACCTCGGCCTGTCGCTGCTCGTGCTCACGCTGATCCTGCTGATCAACAAGTACGGCCGCGGCTTCCTCGCGAACATCTCGGTGCTGCTCGGCATCGTCGCCGGCTTCGTGATCGCGTTCGCGATCGGCCGCGTGAATACCGACGGCGTCGCGCACGCACCGTGGGTCGGCTTCGTGATGCCGTTCCACTTCGGCCTGCCGCACTTCGACCCGCTGTCGATCGCGACGATGGTCACGGTGATGTTCGTCACGTTCATCGAATCGACCGGCATGTTCCTCGCGGTCGGCGACATGGTCGATCGTCCGGTCAACCAGGACCGCCTCGTGCGCGGCCTGCGCGTCGACGGCCTCGGCACGCTGATCGGCGGCATCTTCAACTCGTTCCCGCATACGTCGTTCTCGCAGAACGTCGGCCTGATCGGCGTGACGGGCGTGAAGAGCCGCTTCGTCTGCGCGACGGGCGGCGTGATCCTGGTGCTGCTCGGCCTGTTCCCGAAGATGGCGCAGGTCGTCGCGTCGGTGCCGCCGTTCGTGCTCGGCGGCGCGGGCATCGTGATGTTCGGGATGGTGGCCGCGAACGGCATCAAGGTGCTGTCGAAGGTCGACTTCGTGAACAACTCGCACAACCTGTTCATCGTCGCCGTGAGCGTCGGCATGGGCCTCGTGCCGGTCGTGTCGCCGCACTTCTTCTCGAAGCTGCCGCCCGCGCTCGCCCCGATCCTGCATAGCGGCATCCTGCTCGCGTCGGCCACCGCCGTGATCCTGAACGTCGTGTTCAACGGCGTGAAGGGCGAGAAAGACGCGCGTTGCGAGATCCGCCGCGCAGGGCATGACTTCGACGGACGCCCGGCCGACGTGCATCACTGATCGGTCCGACCCGGACGCGCCGAAGGACGGCGCGATACGGTAAAGGAAAAACGCCACGGCTTGCCGTGGCGTTTTGCTTTGCGGCGAGTGATTGAGCGACGATAGCGGAGGTGCCGGTGATGACGATCCGCGGTCGCGGCCAACCGAACCGGCCGCACAAAAAAACGCCACGGACCTTCGTCCGTGGCGTTGTCTCATCCCGGGGACCGCGACTTCGGCGAACCGGGCGCGGTCGCCCGCCCCTGCCCGCCATCGTGCTTACCCGTTCGTCGCTGCCGCCGACGCAGCGGCCGGAGCAGCCGCCTTGTCGTAGTCGACCGTCTCGTCCGGTGCGCGCGGCGTCTCGCCCGCGTGCTGGATCCAGCCGCCGCCCAGTGCGCGGTACAGCGTGACGAGGTTCGTCCAGCGTGCCAGGCGCGCGCTGATCAGCGACTGCTGTGCCGAGTACAGGTCGGTTTGCGCGGTCAGCACCGACAGGTAGCTGTCGACACCGTTCTTGTAGCGCAGGTCCGACAGGTCGAAGCGACGCTGCTGCGCGTGCTCGTTGCGCTCGAGCGCGGCGATCTGCTGGTCGTACGTGCCGCGTGCGGCCAGCCCGTCCGACACTTCGCGGAACGCCGACTGGATCGCCTTCTCGTAGTTGGCGATCTCGATGCGCTTCTGCACGTTCGCGAGGTTCAGGTTCGCGATGTTCTGCCCGCCTTCGAAGATCGGCATCGTGATCTGCGGCGCGAACGACCACGCCGCGGTGCCGGCCTTGAACAGGCCGCCGAGCGTCGGGCTGCCGGTGCCGAACGCGCCCGTCAGCGAGATGCGCGGGAAGAACGCCGCACGCGCCGCGCCGATGTTCGCGTTCGCGGCCAGCAGCGTCTGCTCGGCCTGCATCACGTCCGGACGACGCGTCAGCAGGTCGGACGGCAGACCGGCCGGCACGTCCGTCAGCAGGTTCTGCGCGTCGAGCGGCATGCCCGCCGGCAGATCGTCCGGCAGCGGCTCGCCGATCAGCAGCACCAGCGCGTTCAGCGCCTGCGCACGCGCACGCGCCTGCGCCTGCTGGTTCGCGAGCGCCGTCTCGACGACCGTCTGCGCCTGACGCAGCTCGAGCTCGGAGCCCGTGCCGTTGTCGAACTGCAGCTTGGTCAGGTCGTAGGATGCCTGGGCCGACTTCAGCGTGTTTTCCGTGACCTGCAGCAGGTCGTCGGTCGACAGCAGCGTCAGGTACTGATCCGCCACCTGCGACACCAGCGAGATCTCGGCAGCCTGCCGTGCGTACGACGTCGACAGGTACTGCGCGAGCGCCTGGTCCTTCAGGCTCTGCACGCGACCGAACAGGTCGAGTTCCCACGACGCGGAAACGCCGACGTTGTAGGCCCGCGAGATATACGGCGCACCCGTCTGCGACAGGCCCTGCGGCACGCGCTGGATGCTGCCCGTGCCCGTGCCGTCGAGCGTCGGGAACAGGCCCGCGCGCGTGATCTGGTACTGCGCGCGCGCCGCCTCGATGTTCAGCACCGACACGCGCAGGTCGCGGTTGTTCTTCAGCGCGATCTCGATCAGCCGCTGCAGGCGCGGATCGACGAAGAATTCGCGCCAGCCGATGGCGGTCGCCGCCTGGCCGTTCGCGCTGCGCGCGCCGGCAGCGCCCGGCTGCGTCGCATAGACGCCGCCGGCCGGGTACGCCTGCGCGACGGGCGCGTCGGGCCGCGTGTAGTGCGGCGCCATCGTGCAGCCCGTGGCCAGCAGCGCGACCGCGATTGCAGTCAAAGCGTGTTTTTGCATCATCACTGTCCCTTGTTGCCTTCGTCGCCGTTGCCCGGCTTCTCTTCGTGGTGCGAGTGCTCCTGAGCCAGACGCAGCGCCTGGTCGACGTCTTCCTTCTCGCCGCTGAAGATCGCACGGATCTTCACGAAGAACATCGGGATCATGAAGATCGCGAGGAACGTCGCCGTGATCATCCCGCCGATCACGCCGGTACCGATCGCGTGCTGGCTCGCCGAACCCGCGCCGTTGCTGATCGCGAGCGGCATCACGCCGAGAATGAACGCGAGCGACGTCATCAGGATCGGACGCAGCCGCAGGCGCGCCGCTTCCAGCGCAGCCTCGATCGGCCCCATCTTCTCCGTCATCTGCAGTTCGCGCGCGAATTCGACGATCAGGATCGCGTTCTTCGCGGACAAGCCCACCGTGGTCAGCAGGCCGACCTGGAAGAACACGTCGTTCTCGAGGCCGCGCATCGTCGCCGCGAGCAGTGCGCCGACCACGCCGAGCGGCACCACCATGATCACCGAGAACGGGATCGACCAGCTTTCATACAGTGCCGCGAGACACAGGAACACGACGAGGATCGAGATCGCGTACAGGATCGGCGCCTGCGAGCCGGACTGGATTTCCTGGAACGACAGGCCGGTCCACGAATAGCCGATACCGACCGGCAGCTTCTTCGCGAGCCCTTCCATCGCGGTCATCGCCTGACCGGTCGACTTGCCCGGTGCGGCCTGACCCTGGATTTCCATCGCCGACACGCCGTTGTAACGCTCGAGCTTCGGCGAACCGTACGTCCAGTGACCGGTCGCAAACGCGCTGAACGGCACCATCCCGCCCGACCCGTTGCGCACGTACCAGATGTTCATGTCCTCCGGCGTCATCCGGAACGGCGCATCCGACTGCACGTACACCTTCTTGATCCGGCCGTCGGTGTCGAGGAAGTTGTTCACGTACTTCGACGCCCACGCGATCGAGAACGTCTGGTCGATCGCATCCGCCGTCACGCCGAGCGCATTCGCCTTCTCGCGATCGATGTCGACCTTGTACTGCGGCGTGTCGTTCAGCCCGTTCGGACGCACGCCCTGCAGCGTCGGATCCTTCGAGGCCATCCCGAGCAGCTGGTTACGTGCGGCCATCAGCGCGTCGTGGCCGAGACCGGCGTTGTCCGTCAGCTCGAAGTCGAAGCCGGCGGCGGTGCCGAGTTCCGGAATCGACGGCGGGTTGAACGGGATCACGATCGCGTCCTTGTAGCCCGAATAGCGCCCGAACATCCGGCCGATCAGCGCCTGGACCTTCTGGTTCGCGTGCTGGCGCTGCGAGTAGTCCTTCAGGCGCACGAACACGAGACCCGAGTTCTGGCCGCGGCCGGCGAAGCTGAAGCCGTTGACCGTGAACGCCGATTCGACGATTTCCTTCTCGTCCTTCAGCAGGTAGTCGGAAATGTTCGCGAGCGTCTTCGCGGTCGTTTCCTGCGTCGAGCCCGACGGCGTCTGCACGATCACGAACATCAGGCCCTGGTCTTCATCGGGCAGGAACGACTTCGGCAGGCGCACGAACAGCAGGCCGACCGCGACGATCACGACCAGATAGATGATCAGCCAGCGACCCGAGCGCTTGATCACGTGGTGCACGCCGACGTGGTACTTGTCGCGGCTGTTGTTGAACGTGCGGTTGAACCAGCCGAAGAAGCCCTTCTTCTCTTCGTGATGGCCCTGCGGGATCGGCTTGAGGATCGTCGCGCACAGGGCCGGCGTCAGAATCAACGCGACCAGCACCGACAGCACCATCGCCGACACGATCGTCAGCGAGAACTGACGATAGATCGCGCCGACCGACCCGCCGGAGAACGCGACCGGCACGAACACCGCCGACAGCACGAGCGCGACGCCGACGAGTGCGCCGGTGATCTGGCCCATCGCCTTGCGGGTCGCCTCCTTCGGCGACAGCCCCTCTTCCGCCATCACGCGCTCGACGTTCTCGACCACCACGATCGCATCGTCCACCAGCAGGCCGATCGCGAGCACGAGGCCGAACATCGACAGCGTGTTGATCGAGAAGCCCACCAGCGACATGATCGCGAACGTGCCGAGCAGCACGACCGGCACCGCGATCGTCGGGATGATCGTCGCCCGCAGGTTCTGCAGGAACAGATACATCACGAGGAACACGAGCACGATACCTTCGAGCAGCGTCTTGACCACTTCCTCGATCGACAGCTTCACGAACGGCGTCGTGTCGTACGGATACTTCACGACGAGGCCGTGCGGGAAGAACGGTGCGAGCTCGTCGATCTTCGCGCGCACGGCCTTCGCGGTCGCGAGCGCGTTCGCGTTGGTCGCGAGCTGGATACCGAGTGCCGCGGTCGGCTGACCGTTGTACTTCGTGTCGAAGTTGTAGTTTTCGCCGCCGAGGCCGATCTGCGCGACGTCCTTCAGGCGCACCTGCGAGCCGTCCTGGTTGACCTTCAGCAGGATGTTGCCGAACTGCTCGGGCGTCTGCAGCAGCGTCGATTCGGTGATCGTCGCCTGCAGCACGGTGCCCGGCTTGGCCGGCGTGCCGCCGATCTGGCCGCCCGCGATCTGCACGTTCTGCGCGGTGATCGCGCTCGTCACGTCGACCGGCGTGAGGCCGTAGTTCGTCAGGCGGGTCGGGTCGAGCCAGATCCGCATCGCGTACTGCGAGCCGAACAGCGTGACGGTACCGACGCCGTTCAACCGGCTGATCGGATCCTTCACGTGCGACGCCACGAAGTTCGCGAGGTCGTACTTGTTCATGCTGCCGTCTTCGGAGTTGAAGGCGAGCACCAGCAGGAAGCTGCTGCTCGACTTCGTGACCGACAGACCGAGCTGCTGCACGACCTGCGGCAGAACCGGCGTCGCGAGCGACAGCTTGTTCTGCACCTGGACCTGTGCGATGTCGGCGTTGGTGCCCGGCGCGAACGTCAGCGTGATCGTGGCGTTGCCCGAGTCGTCACTCGTCGACGACATGTACAGGAAGTTGTCGAGACCGCTCATCTGCTGCTCGATCACCTGCGTCACCGTGTCTTCCACCGTCTTCGCGGAAGCGCCCGGGTAGTTCGCGGTGATCTGGATCGATGGCGGCGCGATCGTCGGATACTGAGCGATCGGCAGCGTGAAGATCGCCGCAACCCCGGCCAGCATCAGGATGATGGCGATCACCCACGCGAAGATCGGGCGATCGATAAAAAACTTTGCCATGAAACAGGCTCCCTGTTATTGCGCGCTCGAAGCAGCGGCGGCGCTCGCCGGCGCTGCGCCCGATGCGGCGGCGCCGGACGCGGCGGCGGCGCCGGAACCGGCGGCAGCCGGAGCGGCGGTGGCAGCGGCGACACCCGATGCGGCACCGGCCGCCGGTGCGAGTTGTGCCTCCACCGACTTCACGGTCGCGCCCGGACGCACCTTCTCGCCCCCCTGCACGATCACGTGGTCGCCCGCCTGCAGACCGCCTTCGACGATCCAGTCCTGGCCGCGCATGCCCGCCGTCTTCAGCGGACGCGGCTCGACCTTGTTGCTCGCGTTCACCACCATCGCGATCGCCTGGCCCTTCTGGTCATGCGTGACGCCGATCTGCGGCACCAGGAACGCGTTCTCGTTCACGCCTTCCTCGATCCGTGCGCGCACGAACATCCCCGGCAGCAGCACGCGGCCCGGGTTCGGGAAGACCGCGCGGATCGTCACCGAGCCGGTGGCCTGGTCGACCGTCACGTCGGAGAACTGAAGCTTGCCGGCTTCGGAGTACGTCTTGCCGTCTTCCAGGATCAGCGACACCTTCGCCGCGCCCGGGCCGCTCGTCTTCAGGCGGCCGCTCTGCACGTCCTGGCGCAGCTTCAGCCCGTCGAGGCTCGACTGCGTCAGGTCGACATAGACCGGATCGAGCTGCTGCACCGTCGACATCAGCGTCGCCTGGCTCGCCTGCACGTACGCGCCCGGCGTCACCTGCGAAATGCCGACGCGGCCGGTGATCGGCGAGACCACATCCGTGTAGCCGAGATTGATCTGCGCGGTGTCGACCGCCGCCTTGCCGGCCGCGACGTCCGCCGCGGCCTGCCCTTGGGTGGCCACCGCGTTGTCGTAGTCCTGCTTGCTGACCGCGTTCGCGGCCACCAGCACCTTGTAGCGCGCGACCAGCGCGTTCTGCGTGACGAGGTTCGCCTGCGCCTTCGCGAGCGTCGCCTTCGCGCTGTTCAATGCAGCGAGGTACGGCGCCGGATCGATCTTGTACAGACGCTGGCCGGCCTTGACGTCGGTGCCTTCGGTGAATTCACGGCGCAGCACGATGCCGTCGACCCGCGCGCGGACCTGCGCGACGAGGAATGCGCTGGTACGGCCCGGCAGTTCGCTGTAGACCGGCACGGCTTGCGGCTGGACGGTGACGACGCCGACTTCCGGCGTTTGCGGCGGCGGTGCCGATTCTTTTTTTCCGCATGCAGCCAGGAAAACCGCGGCTGCCGCGACAGTGATCAAGCGGTATGGAACCCGTTCGACGCGCATGGAGCGACCTCTGTGTGTAACCAATGGAATGAGTGCGGCGCACGGACGGAGCGCCACACGGATGCGCCTCGCGGCGCAGATCGAACACCTGAATTACTGGACTACTGGATACAGCAAGTCGGCACGAGACCTCCATGCCGACGAGATGCCGCGAACTGCGGACTGGTACTTTGGCGGGAATCAGCAGAGTGGGATATTAACTGATTGCCACTTTGGTCATTCGATCGTAGGGTGGTATTGTATATACATTCACGAATGTATGTAAAAAGCCCGCTCGTCCGTCGCCAACCGCCAAGTCTTACGAATTATTACCAGTCGCAAGCATAGCCCGTCCGCACAGCCGCGACGAGGGTTACGGACCCTATATTCACCTACGATCGATCCATTCAGGCCTGCACATGGTCAGACGCACCAAGGAGGAGGCGCTCGAGACGCGCAACCGCATTCTCGACGCCGCCGAACACGTGTTCTTCGAGAAGGGCGTGTCGCACACGTCGCTCGCGGACATCGCCCATCACGCCGGCGTGACGCGCGGCGCGATCTACTGGCATTTCGCGAACAAGAGCGAGCTGTTCGACGCGATGTTCGACCGCGTGTTCCTGCCGATCGACGAACTCAAGCGGATGCCGCTCGACGCGCCCGGCGGCAATCCGCTGGAGAAGATCCGCAAGATCCTGATCTGGTGCCTGCTCGGCGTGCAGCGCGACTCGCAGTTGCGGCGCGTGTTCAGCATCCTGTTCATGAAGTGCGAGTACGTCGCGGACATGGAACCGCTGCTGCAGCGCAACCGCGCGGGGATGAGCGAGGCGCTGCACGCGATCGATGCCGATCTCGCGGGCGCCGTGCGGCTCAAGCTGCTGCCCGAGCGGCTCGACACGTGGCGCGCGACGCTGATGCTGCACACGCTCGTCAGCGGTTTCGTGCGCGACATGCTGATGCTGCCCGACGAGATCGACGCCGAGCAGCATGCGGAACAGCTCGTCGACGGCTGCTTCGACATGATGCGTTACAGCCCGGCGATGCTGAAGACGGGCGACTGACCGGCTCAGGCCGCCTTCGCGCGTTGCGTGCGGGCCCGCCGGTTCGACGCGGCCACCGAATCGCGCGTCGGCATCGCCGCGCCGCCGAGTCCCGCGATCCATGCGTCGGTCGACATCACGGCCGCGAAATTCGACTGGAACACCACCGTGTACGCGCGGTGAATCTCTTCGGCGCTCGCCGCGCCCGCTTCGTTCGCGTACGGCAACGCGCCGGTCGCGTCCGCCAGGTATTCGACGGCGAGCCCCGCGTGGGCCGCGTGATAGACCGTCGACGCATTGCAGTTGTGCGTCATGTAGCCGGCGACCGCGAGCGTATCGATGCCGTGCGCGTCGAGCCACGCGGCGAGATCGGTGCCGGCGAACGAACTGGCCTGCGCCTTCACGATGAGGTGCGCATACGGCCGGTCGGCGACGACCGGATGCAGCGCGACACCGTCGGTGCCCGGTGCGAAGATCGGCGCGCCCGCCGGCGCGACGTGCTGGACGACGATCACCGGCACGCCGGCCGCGTGCGCGGCGTCGATCGCGCGGCCGATGTTCGCCAGCGACGCGTCGACGGGCGGATATTCGATCGGCAGGTTGCCCGTCACGTATTCGTTCTGGACATCGATCACGATCAGGGCACGGCGGGAAGCGGAAGACGATACGGCGTTCGACATGGCAGGCTCCGGGTTCGGCCGCGCCGCCCCGCTCCGGAACGGGGCGGACAGCAGCGCGATGCGATGCATTGTCGGATTGCATCGCGCCGGCGGACAGTGGCCCGATAGCCATTCTTCGATAGAATCGGGCCATCGCCCCGCCGGAGCCCGTCATGCGCGCCGCTGCGTCGTTCGTTGCCCCCGCCCCGACCGTCGTCGCCGTGATCGCGTACGACGGCATCAGCCCGTTCCACCTGTCGGTGCCGTCCGTCGTGTTCGGCAAGGAGCGCGATGCGGCCGCGATGCCCGCGTTCGAGTGCCGCGTGTGCTCGGCCGAGCGCGGCCCGCTGTCGACGACGGGCGGCTTCACGATCATCGCGCCGTACGGGCTCGACGCGCTCGACGACGCGGACATCGTCATCGTGCCGGCATGGCGCGATCCCGACGAAGCGCCGCCGGACGCGCTGGTCGACGCGGTACGCGCGGCCGCCGCGCGCGGCGCGCAGGTGGTCGGCCTGTGCCTCGGCGCGTACGTGCTCGCCGCGGCCGGGCTGCTCGACGGGCGCCCGGCCACGACGCACTGGGCGTGGGCCGACGACTTCGCGCAGCGCTTTCCGCGCGTGAAGCTCGACCCCGACGTGCTGTACGTCGACGACGGCAACCTGATGACGTCGGCCGGCACGGCCGCGGGGCTCGACTGCTGCCTGCACGTCGTGCGGCGGCGCTTCGGCTCGGACGCCGCGAACCAGATCGCGCGGCGTCTCGTGATCCCGCCGCACCGCCAGGGCGGCCAGGCGCAATACGTGCCGCAGCCGGTCGCCGCGCATCCGCGCGACGCGCGCCTCGCGGGCCTGCTCGACTGGGTGCGCGCGCATCTCGACGTCGCGCACAGTGTGGATTCGCTCGCCGAACGCGTGCTGATGAGCCGGCGCACCTTCACGCGCCACTTCCGCCAGGCGACGGGCACGACCGTCATCGCGTGGCTGCAGGCCGAGCGGCTCACGCGCGCGCAGCATCTGCTGGAAACCACCGGACAATCGATCGACGCGATCGCGCAAGCGGCCGGCTACGGCTCGAGCGTGTCGCTGCGCCAGCATTTCGCGGGCGCGCTCGGCACGTCGCCGTCGGCATATCGGAAGGAATTTCGGGGCGCCGGGCCCGACGCCCGACGCTAGCGGCGGCCGCGCCGCCGACGAACGGCCGGCGACCGGCCGGACAATGAGGCAGCGCGGCGGCGCGCGCAGGCGCTCAGGTGCCGTTGATCCAGCGCGCCGCGTACAGCAGCAGCGCCACGAACACGACGATCGCGGCCCACGCCCAGACGGGCAGCGGACCCGATTCGCGATGATGCACGGCGCTCGCGGCGCGGCCGCCGAGCGCGCCGCCGAGGTGCGGCGGCAGCGGACGCTTCGCCGCGGCCATCAGCGACGCCGGCCGCAGGAACACATGCTGGCGACGCTGCGGGCTCGAGCGCGCGCGGTTCGGCACGAGACCGTGCTTCGCCTGCACGACCGCGCAGAATTCGCGGAAGAAATCGTCCGTCCACTCGTGCAGCGCGTTCTCGATCTGCCGCGCCGGCAGTTCGGCGAGCGGCCCGCTCGCCGTCGCCCACACCACGTATTCGATGCACGTCGCGGCCGTGTCGTCATCGTCCGGCCGCAGCACGAGCTCGACCTGCCCGCGCAGCGCGCCGAGGCCGTCGGCCCGCGCCTTGAAGTTGAGCACGCGGCGCGGCTGCCCTTCCGCGTCGCCCTGCTCGCTCGCCGAATGCGCACGCACGTCGTAGCGCGCGCGCAGCGGGCCGAGCGGCACCGTGATGGTCAGCGCGAACTCGCCGCGCGCGAGCTTCACGAACGATTCGCAATGATCGAAGCTCGCCCGCAGCAGCGCGAGATCCTCGAGCGCCGCCCGCACGACGGCCGGCGCGAGCGGTACGCGTAACGTGTCGTTCAGTTCCATGATGCCTCCCCGATGAACACGCGCCGCATCAGGACGTCTCGACGAGACTGTCGACCCGTGCGACGTCGAAGGCGACGTAGTGCGCAAGCGCGGACGCGGTCGCCCCCGGTTCCTCGTAACTCCATGCGGCGCTCTCGATCACGCCGTCTTCGGTCTGCAGGTCGAAATACACGGCCCGGCCCCTCAGCGGACAGTCCGTCGTGACGCTCGACTTCACGAGCCGGTGCATGTTCACGTCGCCGCGCGGCAGGTAATGGATATCCGGCAGGCCCGTTTCGCGCACGGTCAGCGCGCCGTGCGAATCGGCATACGTGATGCCGCGATGGATCACGCGCACGCGATGGCGGTTCGGCACGATTTCGAGGCGAGGGTCGGCGGCATCGGACATCGTTTCTCCTCCGGGCGGCGGTCCCGGCGCGCAAGCCGCGGGCCGGAAACGAAAAAGCCACGGCACAAGTGCCGTGGCCTTCATTATGGGCGAAACTGGGCCCGATTGTGCGGTCCGGCCGGGCCTGCGCGCGACGCGCTACTGCGCACTCCACTGGAACGCGACCTTCGCGCCGCCCTTCGCGCCGACCGTGACCGCGCGCGATTCGTCGCTGCCCTGGTACGACGCGTGCACGGTGTAGCGCCCCGGTGGCAGCTTCACGAGCATGTAGGGCCCGCGCGCGTCCGTCGCCAGCAGCTCGGTGCCCTTGCCGTCGACGATCCGCACATGGACGTCGGCCAGGTATTCGCCGCCCTTGCCGGTGAACCGCAGCGCCAGCGGCCACGCCGCCTCGTTGCTCTCGAATGCCGTCGATTGATCCTTGCCGATGCCGCCCGACACGTAGCTGACATCGCCCTGCTGGCTCGCCGCGGGCAAGCCGTCCGATTGCGCGTACGCGCCGGGCGCGGCGGCGGCGAAGCCGGCGGCCAGCGCCGCCGCGACGGCAAATCGGGACACGTTGCGTAGATATTGCATGGCTCCCTCCTTTCGGGTCGGAACACAGCACCACGGGCCGAACGCCGGCGACGCCCGTCGGGGCCGGCCAGGCCGGCCCGCAACGGCCGCCGGTCAGCTCAGGTCGACCGGCACGAAGATCTGTGCATTATCCCGCTGGATCAGGAGAGCAAGACTGTTGCCTGCTCCCTTGACCGCGTCGCGCAACTGCTCGGGGCTCGTGACCGGGCGGCCGTTGACCGCGAGGATCACGTCGCCGGGCTGGATGCCCGCGCTGGCTGCCGGGCCGCCGGCCTGCTGCACGATCAGCCCGTGCGACAGGTTGGCGGCACTGCGCTCCTGCGGCGTGAGCGGGCGCACCGCGACGCCGAGGCGCCCCTGCTCGACGGGACCGCCGTCGTTCGATGCCAGCTTCGCGTCGGTCATCGCGCCGAGCGTCACGCTGATCGACTTCGTCGACTTGTCGCGCCACACCTGCAGGTCGGCCTTCGACCCCGGCTTCAGGTTCGCGATCTGCGCGGGCAGCGACGTGGAGTCGGCCACCGGCGAGCCGTTGACCGCGAGGATCACGTCGCCCGGCTGCAGGCCGGCCTTCGCGGCCGGGCCATTCGGGTCGACCGAGCTGACGAGCGCGCCGTCCGGCTTCTGCAGCCCGAACGAGCTCGCGAGCGTCTGGTTGAGCCCCTGCACGGCGACGCCGAGGCGGCCGCGGCTCACGTGGCCGGTCTTCACGAGCTCGTCCTTGACCTTGATCGCCTCGTTGATCGGGATCGCGAACGACAGGCCCTGGAAGCCGCCCGTCTGCGAGTAGATCATCGAGTTGATGCCGATCACCTCGCCCTGCAGGTTGAACAGCGGGCCGCCCGAGTTGCCGGGGTTCACCGGCACGTCGGTCTGGATGAACGGCGTGTAGTTCTCGTCGGGCAGCGCGCGCGATTTCGCGCTGATGATGCCGGACGTGACCGTGTTGTCGAAGCCGTACGGCGAACCGATCGCGACGACCCACTGGCCGACCTTGCTCTGTGCCGGGTCGCCGATCTTCACGGTCGGCAGGCCGCTCGCGTCGATCTTCAGCACCGCCACGTCGGACTGCTTGTCGGCGCCGACGACCTTCGCCTTGTACTCGCGCTTGTCGGTCAGCTTGACCGTGACGACATTCGCGCCGTCGATCACATGCGCATTGGTGAGGATGTACCCGTCCGAGCTGACGATGAATCCCGACCCGAGGCTCGCGCTCGGCTGGTCGTCCGGCTGCGTGTCGCCGCCCATGCCCGGCACCTGGCCGTAGAAGTGCTTGAAGAACTGGTAGAACGGATCGCTCGGATCCATCGGCAGCTGCGGCTGCGGCACGCGCCGCGACACCTGCTTCACGACGTGCTTCGCGCTGATGTTCACGACCGCCGGGCCGTAGGTTTCGACCAGCCCGGAGAAATCGGGAATGCCGGTCTTCGCCGCGGCCTCGGCCGGCATCAGCGCGGCGGCCTGCGCGGGCGTGATGATCTGCGGATCGGCGCGGCGGGTGCCCGCGACATAACCGGCGGACAGGGCGGCCGCCACGGCGACCGCGACGGCGCCGCGCGCAAGGAATCGGGTGTTCATCGTAGGACCTCCTCGTTGTTAGGACGCAGCGTAACGACGCTGACTTAAAGGAGGCTTAATCGACCTTAAGCGGGGCTTAGGCCGCCGCTACCGCGCTGTGTGCCGTTCGTCATACGGATTCGGACGCCTGCGGCGCCGGCTGCGGCAGCGCGGAATCGCGGAACACGACGCTCACGAGCAGGCCGCCCGCGGCCGCGTCGCCGAGCGTCACGGTCGCGCCCTGCTGAGCCGCCACGCGCTTGACGATCGCGAGCCCCAGCCCGCTGCCCGACACGTCGGCCCGCGCCCGCGCGGAGCTGTCGCGGTAGAAGCGGTCGAACACGCGCTCGCGCTCTTCGGCCGGGATGCCGGGGCCGCTGTCGCCGATCTGCACGCACGCGCGGCCTGCCGCGTCGCGCGTCAGCGACACGTCGATGCGGCCGCCGTCCGGCGTGTACTTCACCGCGTTGTCGAGCAGGTTGCCGAACATCACGCGCAGCGCGCCGACGTCCGCGACGACGGTCGCCGCGCGCGTCTCCTCGAAGCCGAGATCGATGCTGTGCCGTTGCGCGAGCGGTGCATGCGCGGCCACGCATTCGACCAGCAGCGCCTGCAGGTCGACCGGCTCGCGCATCGTCGCGCCGTCCGGTTCGGCGCGCGCGAGCGCGAGCAATTGCTCGGCGAGGCGCGTCGCGCGCGTGACGCCGTCCTGCAGATCGGCGAGCGCCTCGCGGCGCGACGTGTCGTCCTTCGCGCGCGCGACGAGCTGCGCCTGGATCTGCACGGCCGCGAGCGGCGTGCGCAGTTCGTGCGCGGCGTCGGCGACGAAGGCCTTCTGCGTGTCGAGCGCGGCCGCGAGCCGCGCGAGCAGCCCGTTCAGCGCGCGCACGAGCGGCTGCACCTCGAGCGGCAGGCGCGCATCGGGCAACGGATCGAGCGCTTCCGGCCGGCGCGCCTCGACCGCGCGCGTGAGGCGCTCGAGCGGCGCGAGCCCTTGCCCGACGATCATCCAGACCGCCGCGCCGAGAAACGGCAGCAGCACGATCAGCGGCCACAGCGTGCGCAGCGCGACGTTCGCCGCGAGCCGGTTGCGCACCGACAGCGGCTGCGCGAGCTGCACGACGTTGTCGCCGACGATCGCGCCGTACACGCGCCATTCGCCGCGATCGGTGCGCTCGGTCGAGAAGCCGAGTTCCGCGCGCGGTGCGATCGGCGCGCGCGGATGCGAGAAGTACATCAGCACGCCGTTGCGGTTCCAGATCTGGATCACGATGCCTTCGTCGCCGTTGGTGCGCGAACCGAACACCTGCGAAAACGGCTCGGACGGCAACGCCGCGGCGATTTCCTGCAGCTGGTAGTCGAACAGCTCGTTCGCTTCGGCGAGCGCCTGCCGGTAGATCAGCCAGCCCGCGGCGCCCACGCCCGCGACGACGATCGCGAGCAGCCAGATCAGTAGTTGATGACGAATCGACCGCACGCGTCAGCTTTCCTTGACGACCATGTAGCCGAGCCCGCGCACGTTGCGGATCAGGTCCGAGCCGAGCTTCTTGCGCAGTGCGTGGATGTAGACCTCGACCGTGTTGCTGCCGATCTCCTCGCCCCAGCCGTACATCTTTTCCTCGAGCTGGCTTTTCGACAGCACCGCGCCGGGCCGCGCGAGCAGCGCCTCGAGCAGCGCGAACTCGCGCGCGGACAGCGCGACGGGCGCGCCGTCGAGCGTCACCTGGTGCGACGCGGGATCGAGCGTCAGCGCGCCGTGGCGGATCAGCGACTCGCTGCGCCCCGCCTGGCGGCGGATCAGCGCGCGCATCCGCGCGCCCAGTTCGTCGAGGTCGAACGGCTTGACGAGGTAGTCGTCGGCGCCCGCGTCGAGCCCCTTCACGCGATCGGCCACCGCATCGCGCGCGGTGACGATCAGCACCGGCAGCGACTGCCCGCGCGCACGCAGCGTGCGCAGCACGTCGATGCCGTCGCGCTTCGGCAGGCCGAGGTCGAGCAGCAGCAGGTCGTACGTCTCGCCGCCGAGCGCCGTGAGCGCGGCGTCGCCGTCCTGCACCCAGTCGACCGCGAAGCCGTCGGCGCGCAACGCCTTGCGTACGCCCTCGGCGATCATTCGATCGTCTTCAACAAGCAGAATCCGCATCGGAACCGGAACCCATCTGACGAGTAAGACATGGCGACCATTGTAGCGCCGCGAATCGCGTGCGCCGCCTGCAATGCAACAGAAAGGCGGATTGCAAGGGGCGTGTGCGCACTTGTCTCTACAATGTGCGCTCCGGCGCCGCGCGCGCCCTGCCCGAGCCCGATGCTTTTCCCGTATTCGCCCATGCCGATTTCCGATTTTTCCGCCCGGTTCGCCCCCCGCGCCCGCCCCTTCCTGCGTGCGGCCGCCGTCGTCGCCACCTGCACGGCCCTTGCGTTCGCACCGTCCGCCCAGGCCCGCAAGAAGTCCCACAAGGAAGCGCGCAAGACCGCCGTGGTGTCGCCCGCCGCGCGGGCGGCCGGCCTGCCGGCGTCCGTGCTCGTCGCACTGCAGCGCGCGAAGGTGCCGGCCTCGGCGATGAGCGTCGTCGTCGAGCGCGTCGGCGATCCCGAGCCGCTGATCGCGTGGAACGCGAGCCGGCCGATGATGCCGGCGTCGACGATGAAGCTCGTCACGACCTTCTCGGGGCTGTCGATCCTCGGCCCCGACTTCCGCTGGCGCACCACCGCGTATGCGGACGGCCCGGTCGATCCGGACGGCACGCTGCAGGGCAACCTCTACATCAAGGGCACCGGCGATCCGAAGCTCGTACCGGAGGAACTGATCGACCTCGTCGACAAGTTGCGCAAGGCCGGCATCAAGCGCGTGGCCGGCGGCCTCGTGCTCGACAAGAGCTATTTCGCCGCGTCGACACGCGACCTGCCGTCGTTCGACGACGACGTGAGCGCGCCGTACAACGTCGGCCCCGATCCGCTGCTGTATGCGTTCAAGGCCGTGTCGTTCACGGTGACGCCGGGCGACGACGGCAAGATTGCCGTCGACGTGCTGCCGCCGCTCGCGAACCTGTCGATCGACAACCAGCTGGTCGAAGGCACCGGGTCGTGCGGCGCGGCGGCCGCGGCCGCGCGTCCGACGTTGTCGGCCGGCGGCGGCGGGATCATGACCGCCTCGTTCGCCGGCGACTATCCGCTGCGCTGCGGCGCGCATACCACGAACCTCGCGATCCTCGATCACACGACGTTCTTCGCACGCGGCTTTCTCGCGCTGTGGCAGCAGGACGGCGGCACGATCGTGGGCCCCGTCAGCGAAGGCAAGGTGCCGACCACCGCACGGCCGCTCGCGGTCCATCACAGCCCCGTGCTCGGCAGCATCGTCTACGACATCAACAAGTTCAGCAACAACGTGATGGCGCGCAACCTGTTCCTGACGATCGGCGCGGTCGCCGGCAAGCCGCCCGCGACGCCCGAGCAGTCGAGCCGCGCGATTCGCGCGTTCCTGCAGAAGAGCGGGATCGCGATGCCCGACCTCGACCTCGAGAACGGCTCGGGCCTGTCGCGCGAAGAACACGTGAGCGCGCAGTCGCTCGCCGCGCTGCTGCAGGCCGCGAACGCGAGCCCCGTCGCGCAGGCGTTCATCGATTCGCTGCCGATCGCCGGCATCGACGGCACGATGAAGAACCGTCTCACCAACGCCGGCGTGCTCGGCAACGCGCACATCAAGACCGGCACGCTGCGCGACGTGCGCGCGATCGCGGGCTATGTCGCGGGCGCCGACGGGCAGAGCTACATCGTCGTCAGCTTCATCAACGACGATCGCGCCGAAGGCGCGCGTGCCGCGCACGACACGCTGCTCGAATGGATCTACGCGGGCGCGCACTGACGACGCACGCGCCGCGAAGCGGCGCGCGCATGCCGCGCTGCCGGCTTGCGTCGATCGCGGGCGGCGCCACATGTCGGGGCGCCCCGCACCCCGGGCGTTCTCGCCGCGCGGTTTGAAACGGTCCCGGCCGCCGGCGCGCCGCGCAGCGCCCGCCAGCCGTGTCCATGAAACGGGGCCGCACCGCGCGGCCCCGTTCCGCATGGCTTCCGTAGAAACCCTGTCCTCAAGAAAACGCCGGGCCGCCCCCAGGTTTTCCGCCCCGCAGGACGCCCCCTCGGCGGCCTGACGCGAAGCGACCGGTTTGGGCCGCTCAGAGGGAACCCTCTACGCTGCCCCCTCGCCTAGCGCGTGCCGATTGCGTAGGCTGTTGGCCTGACCGATATCTACAACGGGCCATACGCCCGGCCTCACGGCTTGCAGGGGAAAGGAGGAGACACGTCCATGCGATTCGACGTCGAATTGCTTCTGCTCGCGCTGGCGCCCGTCTTCCTGCTCTGCATCGCGTGGGAGGCCTGGCACCTCGCCCGCACGCGCGCGCAGGATCATCTCTATGCGTGGCGCGACACGCTGTGCAATGCGGCGCTCGCGCTGATGCACCAGGCCGCCGACAAGCTCGCGTGGCTGTTCGTGATCCCCGTTTATGCGTACTGCTACGCACATTTCCGGCTGTTCACGTGGCACGACGGCTGGCTGTCGTTCGCCGTGCTGTTCGTCGGCCAGGATCTCCTCTACTACGGGTTCCATCGCGCGAGCCATCGCGTGCGCTGGCTGTGGGCCGCGCACGTCGTGCACCACTCGTCCGAGCGGATGAATTTCTCGACCGCGTTCCGGCAGAGCCTGATGTATCCCGTCGCGGGCATGTGGGCGTTCTGGCTGCCGCTCGCGTTCCTCGGCTTTCCGCCGCAGCAGATCGTCGGCGTCGTGCTGATCAACCTCGCGTTCCAGTTCTTCGTGCACACGCAGGCGATCGGCAAGCTCGGCTGGCTCGAATACGTGCTCAACACGCCGTCGATCCATCGCGCGCACCATGCACGCAACCCGCGCTACATCGACCGCAATTACGCAGGTGTGCTCGTGATCTGGGATCGCCTGTTCGGCAGCTACGTCGAGGAGTCGCCCGACGATCCGCCGCAATTCGGAATCGTCGAGCCGCTCGGCTCGAACAACCCGCTCGTCGCGACGTTTCACGAGTGGGTGTCGATGGCGGCCGACGCGTTGCGCGTCCATGGATGGCGCAACAAGCTGCGCGCGATTTTCGGCCCGCCCGAATGGGCGAGCGCTTATCATGCGCAGATCGCCGAGGCCGCAAACCACGATCCGCGCACCACGCCGCTCGCGGCCGTGCGCGACCAATAAACCGCTTCAGCCAACGGCCGCCGCGCAGCCAGTACCGGAGGAGACGCGCGGCAGATGAGAAATACATCGGGCCATATCTACGAGGAGATCGAACGATGCAGTCACAACGACAATTCCCGTCGCGCAACCGTCAACGCCTGCTGCGCACCGCGCAGGTCGCGATCGCGGGCGCCGCGCTCGCCCTGCTCGCCGCATGCGGCGGCGGCGACGACAACAACAGCAGCAGCGCGTCGAACACGCCGCCGTCCGGCGTGAAGATGCAGATCGTGTCGTTCGGCGACAGCCTGTCGGACGCCGGCACCTACTCGCAGATCAAGCTCGGCTTCGGCGGCGGCCGCTTCACGACCAACCCCGGCCAGGTGTGGACCCAGGACGTCGCGCAGTACTACGGCGACACGCTGCAGCCCGCGAACCAGGGCGGCTTCGGCATTCCGCTGCAGGCGACGGGCGGCCTCGGCTATGCACAGGGCGGCTCGCGCGTGACGCTGCAGCCGGGCATCGGCCACGCGGACGCGAGCGTGCCGAACGCCGACTACGCGCAGGCGACCACGACGCCGATCGCCGATCAGGTCAAGCAGTACCTGACGCAGCACGGCAGCTTCAACGCCGGCCAGATCGTGCTGGTCAACGGCGGCGCGAACGACATCTTCTACCAGGCGCAGGTCGCGCAGGCGCAAGGCAACACGCCGGCCGCGCAACTCGCGGCAGCGCAGGCGATCGGCCTGGCCGCGCAGCAGCTCGGCGGGATCGTCCAGCAGATCGTCGCGGCGGGCGCGGCGCACGTGTACGTGTCGAACGTGCCGGACATCGGCGGCACACCGCTCGCGCTGCAGGGCGGCGCGCAGACGCAGGCCGCATTCACGCAACTGTCGGGGCTGTTCAACCAGACGCTCGCCGGCACGCTGGCTGCGCTGAAGGTCGACACGACGAAGGTCGCGTTGCTCGACACGTTCACGTGGCAAGACGGCATCGCGGCCAACTACCAGGCGAACGGCTTCAGCGTGTCGAACACCGATACCGCGTGCAACCTGAAGGCGATGGTCGCGGCCGCGACGCAGTACGGCGTCGCGAACGCGACCGCATTCGGCTCGTCGCTGTTCTGCTCGCCGCAGACCTACACGGTCCCGAACGCGGACCAGACCTACATGTTCGCCGACACGGTCCACCCGACGACGCGCCTGCACGCGCTGTTCGCACAGTTCGTGGAGAAGCAGATCGCGGCTTCGGGCGTCGGCAAATAAGCCGCCCGCCACGCGCGCAAACAAGAACGCCCGACCGGTTCGCCGGTCGGGCGTTATTTCATTCCGGAGCGGACGGCGTCGGAAAGCCGCGTCAGTCGCGCGCTTCGAACGCCGCGGCCGCACGACCGAGACGATCGTTGACCGCGATCCACTCGACGGTCTCGGGCAGCTTCTCGACGAGGATGCGCGCGACCTGCGCACGATCGAGCGCGCGCAGCATCCCGTACAGATCGCGCGCATATGCCTGCGGATCTTCCGGCGCCGCGACGAAATGCACGCCGTCGGCCTGCGCCCAGCGTCCCGCGCGCGACGCGCGCGCGACGAGTGCGACGCGTTCGCCGTCGGTCTGCGCGGCCGCGAGCAGCGGCTCGAGCGCGTCGAACGGCAGCAGCGCGAGCGGCGTGCGCGGCGCGTAATGCGCCTTCAGCGTGCCGGACGCACGCGGCGCGGTCGCATCGCTGCCGTCGGGCAGGCGCGGCGCGCGGCCGAGCACGTCGGCGATCTGCTGCGGCGTCACGTGGCCCGGGCGCAGCAGCGCCGGAAAGCCGCGCGACAGGTCGAGGATCGTCGATTCGATGCCGACTTCCGACGGACCGCCGTCGAGCACGTGCACGGTGTCGCCGAATTCTTCGCGCACATGCTGAGCGGTGGTCGGGCTCACGTGGCCGAAGCGGTTCGCGGACGGTGCGGCGACGCCGCCGTGGCCGCCGCGCCGCGCGCTGAACGCGGCCAGCAGCGCCTGCGCGACCGGATGCGACGGACAGCGCAGGCCGACCGAATCCTGGCCGCCGCTCACGGCATCCGGAATGCGCGCATGACGCTTCAGGATCAGCGTCAGCGGGCCCGGCCAGAATGCATCGATCAGCGCCTGCGCATCGGCCGGCAGGTCGTCGGCCCAGTAGCCCGGGTCGCCGCCGGGCGGCAGATGCACGATCACCGGATGGTTCGCCGGCCGCCCTTTCGCCGCATAGATGCGCGCGACGGCCTCGGGATTCGCCGCGTCGCCGCCGAGCCCGTACACGGTTTCGGTCGGGAATGCGACGAGTTGCCCCGCGTCGAGCAGCGCGGCAGCCGCGTCGATCTGCGCGGGCGTCACGGTGTTCGGGAGATCGATGGACATCGGCCGGTGCCTCAGTCGAGCGGCACGCGCAGCAGCTGCGCGCACGCGGTGGCCGCGGCAACCGCGTCGTCGCGCGTCTCCGCCGTGAAGTTCACGTGACCCATCTTGCGGCCGACGCGCGCTTCTTCCTTGCCGTACAGGTGCAGGTGCGCGGCCGGCATCGCGGCGACCGTGTCCCACGGCGGCGTGACGGCCTCGGCCGCACCGTTCGGGAACCACACGTCGCCGAGGATGTTCAGCATCGCCGCCGGCGAGTGCTGGCGCGGGTTGCCGAGCGGCATGCGCGTCATCGCGCGTACCTGCTGCTCGAACTGGCTCGTTGCGCACGCATCGACCGTGTAGTGGCCGGAGTTGTGCGGGCGCGGCGCCATTTCGTTCGCGACGAACGAGCCGTCTTCCAGCACGAAGAATTCAACGCACAGCACGCCGACGTAGCCGAGCGTATCGGCGATCCGCACGGCTGCCTGCTGCGCCTCCTCGACGCGCGCGGCATCGGCGGCCGGCGCCGGCACGACCGTCAGCGCGAGGATGCCGTTGTGATGCACGTTCTGCGCGAGCGGGAACGCGGCCGAGCGGCCGTCCGCGCCGCGCGCGATCAGCGCGGACACTTCGTATTTCAGCGGCAGGCGCTTCTCGAGCACGCACGGCACGCCGCCGAGCGACGCATGCGCGTCGCGCGCTTCCCGCGCGGTGCTCACGCGCACCTGGCCCTTGCCGTCGTAGCCGAGGCGCGCCGTCTTCAGGATGCCCGGCAGCACCGCGTCGAGCGCGGCATCGTCGAGCGCGGCGAGCGCCGCCGCCGATTCGATCACGACGTGCGGCGCGACCGGCACGCCCGACGCCTCGATGAAACGCTTCTCCGCGATCCGGTCCTGTGCGACCGCGACGCAGCGGCCGGCCGGCGCGACGAACGTCGTGCGCGCGAGGAAATCGAGGCTCGCGGCCGGCACGTTTTCGAATTCCGTCGACACGGCATCGCACAGTTCGGCCAGTTCGGCGAGCGCGGCTTCGTCGTCGTAGGCCGCGCGCAGGTGACGGTCGGCGACCGCGCCGGCGGGGCTCGTCGGATCGGGATCGAGCACGGCGACGCGATAGCCCATCGACTGGGCGGCAAAGCAGAACATGCGGCCGAGCTGGCCGCCGCCGACCATGCCCAGCCACGCGCCGGGCAGGATCGGGGAAACGGAATCAGGAGTTGCGGTCATGTCAGTGGTCGGTCGCGGCGGGCAACGCCCGCCGCAGTGGGGAGGATCAGGCGGCCGCTGGCATGGTAGTGCGGCCGCCGGTGCGCCGTCACGCGAGCGGCGGCAGCACCATCGCGTGCGCGGCTTCGTTCTGGCGCACGCGGAACGCGGCGAGCCGGTTCGCGTAGTCGACCGAGTTGCCGGACAGGATCGACACCGCGAACAGCGCGGCATTCGCGGCGCCGGCCTCGCCGATCGCGAACGTCGCGACCGGCACGCCCTTCGGCATCTGCACGATCGAGTGCAGCGAATCGACGCCCTTCAGGTACTTGCTCGCGACCGGTACGCCGAGCACCGGCACCGTGGTTTTCGCGGCCAGCATGCCGGGCAGGTGCGCGGCACCGCCGGCGCCCGCGATGATCGCGCGCAGCCCGCGCTCGCGCGCCTTTTCCGCGTAGTCGAACATCTCGTCGGGCATCCGGTGCGCGGACACGACCTTCGCTTCGTACGGCACGCCGAATTCCTGCAGGATCGCGACCGCGTTCTTCATCACGTCCCAGTCGGAACTCGAACCCATCAGCACGCCGACGAGCGGCGCGCTGTGCGTGTGGGCAGTCTGGACTTCACTCATTTCGTGCGTTCCTTCGTTCAGGCGAGCGGCTGGCCGGTGATGCGCTCGAGCGCTTCCTGGTACTTCGCGGCCGTCTTCTCGACGACGTCGGCCGGCAGTGCCGGCGCCGGCGCGGTCTTGCCCCACGGCTGCGCCTCGAGCCAGTCGCGCACGAACTGCTTGTCGAACGACGGCGGGTTGGTGCCGACCTGGTACTGGTCGGCCGGCCAGAAGCGCGACGAATCGGCCGTCAGCACTTCGTCCATCAGGTACAGCTTGCCGTGGTTGTCGAGGCCGAATTCGAACTTCGTGTCGGCGATGATGATGCCGCGCGTCGCCGCGTAGTCGGCTGCTTCCTTGTACAGGCGGATCGAGATGTCGCGGATCGTCGCGGCCAGCTCGGTGCCGATGCGGCGCTCGGTTTCCTCGAACGTGATGTTCTCGTCGTGCTCGCCGAGCTCGGCCTTCGCGGCCGGCGTGAAGATCGGCTCGGGCAGCTTCTGCGCGTTCTGCAGGCCTTCCGGCAGCTTGACGCCGCACACGGCGCCCGACGCCTGGTATTCCTTCCAGCCGCTGCCGGCCAGGTAGCCGCGCACGACCGCCTCGATCATGATCGGCTCGAGGCGCTTGACGACCGCGGCGCGGCCCTTGACCTGCTCGACCTCGTCGGCCGCAACGACCGCTTCCGGCGCGTCGCCCGTCAGGTGGTTCGGCACGATGTGCGCGAGCTTGTCGAACCAGAAGTTCGCCATCTGGTTCAGCACGCGGCCCTTGTTCGGAATCGGCTCGCCCATGATCACGTCGAATGCCGACAGGCGGTCGGTCGTGACGATCAGGAGCTTGTCGTTGCCGACCGCGTAGTTGTCGCGGACCTTGCCGCGACCGAGGAGCGGCAGCGAGCGGAGCGTGGATTCGTAAAGGGTAGACATCGTCTTTTCGCAGATAAGGAGCCAAACAAAAAGGGAAACGCCGTTCCCCGCGGCAGGCGGGAACGGCGGTCTTGCAATGCGTCGGCGAACCGCCGGGAGATCACGCCCGTCGGTTGCCGGCCGGCCCTTGTTCGGCCGGACGGAACGGCTGCCGGAGCCGGATCCGATCCGGCCCCAAGGCAGTCAGCCCCGGCCCGGCGCGAAACCGGGCGGGGCAATCGTACTACAGTCTCAGCGCACGACCTGCGCGAGCGCGCCGGACTTGTACTGTTCGGCGATCTTGTCGAGCGACACCGGCTTGATCTTCCCGGCCTGGCCTTCGCAGCCGAACGCGAGGTAGCGGTCGACGCAGACCTGCTTCGCCGCTTCGCGCGCGGGCTTCAGGTAGTCGCGCGGATCGAACTTGCCCGGGTTCTCGAACAGGTAGCGGCGGATCGCGCCGGTGATCGCGAGACGCAGGTCGGTGTCGATGTTGATCTTGCGCACGCCGTGCTTGATGCCTTCCTGGATTTCCTCGACCGGCACGCCGTAGGTTTCCTTCATGTCGCCGCCGAATTCGCGGATCTCGGCCAGCAGTTCCTGCGGCACCGACGACGAACCGTGCATCACGAGGTGCGTGTTCGGGATGCGTGCGTGGATTTCCTTGATGCGCTGGATCGACAGGATGTCGCCCGTCGGCTTCTTCGAGAACTTGTACGCGCCGTGCGAGGTACCGATCGCGATCGCGAGCGCGTCGCACTGCGTGAGCTTCACGAAGTCGGCGGCCTGCTCCGGATCGGTCAGCAGCTGCTCGCGGGTCATCGTGCCTTCCGCGCCGTGGCCGTCTTCCTTGTCGCCCTTCATCGTCTCGAGCGAGCCGAGCACGCCGAGTTCGGCTTCGACCGTCACGCCGATCGAGTGCGCCATCTCGACGACCTTGCGCGACACGTCGACGTTGTATTCGTACGAGGCGACCGTCTTGCCGTCGGCTTCGAGCGAACCGTCCATCATCACGCTGGTGAAACCGCTGCGGATCGCGGCCGTGCAGACCGCCGGCGACTGGCCGTGATCCTGGTGCATCACGACCGGGATGTGCGGATACGACTCGACCGCCGCTTCGATCAGGTGGCGCAGGAACGGCTCGCCCGCGTACTTACGCGCACCGGCCGATGCCTGCATGATCACGGGCGCGCCGACCTGGTCCGCTGCCGCCATGATCGCCTGGACCTGCTCCAGGTTGTTCACGTTGAAGGCCGGCAGGCCGTAACCGTGCTCTGCCGCGTGGTCCAGCAATTGACGCATTGATACGAGAGGCATTGTGGAACTCCTTGGAATGAAAACCGGTGCGCCCTGACGCCGGCGCGGCGCTCTCACCCCGTCGGAACCGGGGCGGCACGGCGCGGCTGAGCGTCGAATAGCCGCATTTTATCGCGAAGCGCCTCCGATTCCGACCGCCCGGTGGCGCGTACTCGCATTTTGTTACCTTCGCACGGCACAATGCGGCCAAAAAACAGAAAAAAAGCCGCGCGGGGCATCGAACCCCGCGCGGCTTTCGTCGAATAAACGGTGCCCGATCAGTTCGGGCGGCCGTCGGACCGGTCGACGGACCGGCCCGGTGCACGCCGGCGCTCAATAATGTTCGCCGACCCGCACGATCTTCAGCGTGTTGGTGCCGCCCGCCTGCCCCATCGGCTCGCCGACGGTCAGCACGACCATGTCGCCGTGCTGCACGTAGCCCTGCTTGACGACGATCTCGAGCGCCGCCTGCAGCGCCGAGTCGCGGTCGCTGTTGAAGTCGACGTGCAGCGGCGTCACGTTGCGGTACAGCGCCATCGTGCGCTCGCTGCCGACGCGCGGCGTCAGCGCGAAGATCGGCACGTGCGTGTAGTGACGCGACATCCACAGCGCGGTCGCGCCCGATTCGGTCAGCGCGACGATCGCCTTCGCACCCAGGTGATAGGCGGTAAACAACGCGCCCATCGCGATCGACTGGTCGATCCGCGTGAACGTGCGGTCGAGGAAATCCTTGTCGAGTTCGACGTGCTCCGACTTTTCCGCCTCGACGCACACGGCCGCCATCGTCTCGATCGTGACGACCGGGTACTTGCCGGCGGCCGTCTCGGCGGACAGCATCACCGCGTCGGTGCCGTCGAGCACCGCGTTCGCGACGTCCGACACTTCCGCGCGGGTCGGCACGGGCGCGTGGATCATCGATTCCATCATCTGCGTCGCGGTGATCACGAGCTTGTTCGACTCGCGCGCCATCCGGATCATGCGCTTCTGCAGCGCCGGCACGGCCGCGTTGCCGACTTCCACCGCGAGGTCGCCGCGCGCGACCATGATGCCGTCGGACGCGTCGAGGATGCTCTGCAGCGCCGGAATCGCCTCCGCGCGCTCGATCTTCGCGATCATCTTCGGCTTGATGCCGTACGGCGCGCCCGCGATGTTCGCGAGCTGGCGCGCCATTTCCATGTCGGTCGCGTTCTTCGGGAACGACACCGCGACGAGATCCGCGCCGAGCGACATCGCCGTGCGGATGTCTTCCATGTCCTTCGCGGTCAGCGCGGGCGCCGACAGGCCGCCGCCCTGGCGGTTGATCCCCTTGTTGTTCGACAGCTCGCCGCCCACCTTGACGATCGTGTGAATCTCGTCGCCGAGCACGCGCTCGACGGTCAGCACGATCAGGCCGTCGTTCAGCAGCAGCAGGTCGCCCGGCTTCAGGTCGCGCGGCAGTTCCTTGTAGTCGAGGCCGACCCGCTCGTCGTTGCCGAGCTCGCAGCCCGCGTCGAGGATGAAGGCCTGGCCCGGCACGAGCGTCGTCTTGCCGTTCTCGAACTTGCCGACGCGGATCTTCGGGCCCTGGAGGTCGGCCATGATCGCGATCTCGCGGCCGACCCTGCGGGCGGCCTCGCGCACCATCTCGGCGCGCTGGCGGTGATCGTCGGCCGTGCCGTGCGAAAAATTGAGCCGCACGACGTCGAGGCCCGCCTGCATCATCTGCAGCAGAATCTCCGGCGAACTGGAAGCCGGGCCGATCGTGGCGACTATCTTGGTGGCGCGCTGCATGAAACTCCTCATCTGGATCAAGGTGGATGCGCTGGGTGAAACGCTGCGAGAGCCGGAATCGGCGAGCCCAGCGGCGGCCGTTCCGGGGGGCGTGCCGGTGCTTGCGCCCGGCATCGCTTTGTTCTGAATCTCGTGGTGCTGCATGGCCGCGTCGCCGGCGGCCGCCGGTGCGCGCGGGGTGGAGTTCGCCCGCGCGGGCGCGCGTTTGCGCTTGCCCGCGCCGGCCGGCTGCTCCGCTTTCGCGGAGCGCGCGGCCTTCGTCACCCCTGCGCGCGCCACCACGCTCAGGCCGCCCGCGTTTCGAGCACTTCCACCGCCGGCAGCTTCTTCCCCTCGAGGAACTCGAGGAAGGCGCCGCCGCCCGTCGAGATGTAGCTGACCTGGTCGTGGATGCCGTACTTCGCGATGGCCGCGAGCGTGTCGCCGCCGCCCGCGATCGAGAACGCGGACGATTTGGCGATCGCTTCGGCGAGCGTCTTGGTGCCGTTGCCGAACTGGTCGAACTCGAACACGCCGACCGGGCCGTTCCACACGATCGTGCCGGCCTTCTCGAGCTGGCTCGCGAGCGCGCGGGCCGTATCCGGGCCGATGTCGAGGATCATGTCGTCCGCTTCGATGTCGGCGACCTGCTTCACCGTGGCTGCTGCCGTCGGCGAGAATTCCTTGGCGGTGACGACGTCGCTCGGGATCGGCACCGACGCGCCGCGCTCGCGCGCCTCGTCGATGATCGCCTTCGCCTCGGCGACGAGATCGGCTTCCGCGAGCGACTTGCCGATCGACAGGCCGGCCGCGAGCATGAACGTGTTCGCGATGCCGCCGCCGACGATCAGCTGGTCGACCTTGCCGGCCAGCGACTTGAGAATGGTCAGCTTGGTCGACACCTTGGAACCGGCGACGATCGCGACCAGCGGACGCGCCGGATTGCCGAGCGCCTTGCCGAGCGCGTCGAGTTCGGCGGCCAGCAGCGGGCCCGCGCACGCGACGGGCGCGTACTTCGCGATCCCGTGGGTGGTCGCTTCCGCGCGGTGCGCGGTGCCGAACGCGTCGTTCACGTACACGTCGCAGAGCTTCGCCATCTTCTGGGCGAGCTCGTCCGAATTCTTCTTCTCGCCCTTGTTCACGCGGCAGTTCTCGAGCAGCACGACCTGGCCCGGCGCGACGTTCACGCCGTTCTCGACCCAGTTCGAGACGAGCGGCACGTCGCGGCCGAGCAGTTCGGCGAGACGCTTCGCGACCGGCGCGAGCGAGTCTTCCGGCTTGAATTCGCCTTCGGTCGGACGACCGAGGTGCGACGTGACCATCACGGCCGCGCCGGCGTCGAGCGCGGCCTGGATGGCCGGCACGGACGCGCGCACGCGCGTGTCTTCGGTGATGTTGCCGTGATCGTCCTGCGGGACGTTCAGGTCGGCGCGGATGAACACCCGCTTGCCGGCGAGCTGGCCGGCGGCGATCAGGTCGGTAAGACGCTTGACTTGGCTCATGTTGAACAGATTGAAGTAGTGGATGGGGAAAGGGGGTTCACGCTGGACGTGCGCGGGCTGCCGCGAAAAGGCGCCGGATGCGGCCGTGGCTGGCGGTTCGCATGACGCGCACGGGTAAAAAATCTCGAACGGGCATTCTAGCCGATCCATCCGGCAGACTGACCCGTGCGGCGGCGAATTCCGCCTATTTGGGATCGCGCGTGGCCATCGACACATTGCCGCAATGCAGCAATGCGCGTGCGCCCGTGGCCGGCCCCCGGCCGGCCGGCATGGCGATTCGTCAGAAGATCAGGCGCAGTACGGTGAAGACGAGCATCCCGACGATGATCGTACCGAGCATGCTGCGCCGCCACAAGAACCAGCCGAGGCCGGCGAGCGCCGCGTAGAACGGATGGTTGGACAGCGCGAACGACAGCCCGGCCGGCGTTTCGAGCACGTCGGGCAGCACGACCGCGACGAGCGCGGCGGCCGGCGCATAGCGCAGCGCGCGCTGGGCGCGCTCGGGCAGCACGGTGCGTTCGCCGCCGAGCAGGAACAGCGCGCGCGTGACGGCCGTGACGACCGTCATCCCGACGATCACGATCCAGATCTCGGTCGCGCTCATTCGATCTCCTTCTCGTGCACGGTTTCGGTACGGATGCGCCGCCAGTCGGCCCGTTCGACGAAGAAATCGGCCATGCTGCCCGCCGCGAGCGCGGCCAGCACCGCGATCGGCAGCGCGAGCCGGTACGGCAGGTCGAACGCGACGAGCGACACGATGCCGGCGACCGCGACGGCCGCGAGCGTCGAGCGGTTCGCGACCGCCGACACCATGATCGGGATCAGCGCGAGCGTGCCGGCCAGCTCCAGCCCCCAGCTCGCGGGAACGAAGCTCGCGAGCAGGATGCCGGCGAGCGACGACGCCTGCCACGACGCCCAGCTCGCGAGCGCCATTCCCCAGAAATACGCCTCCTTGCCCGGCACGTGGCCGTTCGCGAAGCCCTGTTTCTGGAACAGCAGGTAGATCACGTCGCCGTTGAAATAGCCGATCGCGAGGCGCCGCCACAGCGGCAGGTAGGAAAAATGGGGAGCAAGCCCGGCGCTGAAGATCACGAAGCGCAGGTTGACCATCGTGGCCGTGAGCAGGATCGTCCAGATCGGCAGCTTCGCGACGAGGAGCGGCAGCACCGCGAGCTGCGACGAGCCCGCGTAGACGAAGATCGACATCGCGCTCGCCTGCCCGAGCGTCATCACCGACTTGCTCATCGCGACGCCGGTGACGAGCCCCCAGGACAGGATCGCCATCAGGGTCGGGGAATAGTCGCGCGCGCCCTGGATCAGCGCGAAGCGGTCGGTGGCGGACAATCGAGCGAGCATGGGAAGGCGGGCCGCAGCGGGCGGTTCGTCCGGGCTCCGGCGTCTCCCGCCGGCACGGCCCGTCGTCATTGGAATCGGTGCCGGACGATTATAGCCCCGGCCCTCGGCCGACCGACCGGCTCGACGCCAAATGACGCTAAAATATGCGTCTTTCCGGCTCAACGCTGCACACAACCCGCAGCACCTCACCGCTTCCAGGAGAATCCTATGTCAATGGCCGACCGCGACGGCAAGATCTGGATGGACGGCAAGCTGATCGACTGGCGCGACGCCAAGATCCACGTCCTGACCCATACGCTGCACTACGGCATGGGCGTCTTCGAGGGCGTGCGTGCGTACAAGACGGCCGACGGCAGCACCGCGATCTTCCGTCTGCGCGAGCACACCAAACGTCTGCTGAATTCGGCGAAGATTTTCCAGATGGACGTGCCGTTCGACCGGGAAACGCTCGAAGCCGCGCAGCTCGAAGTCGTGCGCGAGAACAAGCTCGAGTCGTGCTACCTGCGCCCGATCATCTGGGTCGGCTCGGAAAAGCTCGGCGTGTCCGCGAAGGGCAACACGATCCACGTCGCGATCGCCGCATGGCCGTGGGGCGCGTACCTCGGCGAGGAAGGCCTCGCGAAGGGCATCCGCGTGAAGACGTCGTCGTTCACGCGCCACCACGTGAACGTGTCGATGGTGCGCGCGAAGGCGTCGGGCTGGTACGTGAACTCGATCCTCGCGAACCAGGAAGCGACCGCCGACGGCTACGACGAAGCGCTCCTGCTCGACGTCGACGGCTACGTGTCGGAAGGCTCCGGCGAGAACTTCTTCCTGGTGAACAACGGCAAGCTTTACACGCCCGACCTGTCGTCGTGCCTCGACGGCATCACGCGCGACACGGTCATCACGCTCGCGAAGGACGCCGGCATCGAGGTGATCGAGAAGCGCATCACGCGCGACGAGGTCTACACGGCCGACGAGGCGTTCTTCACGGGCACGGCCGCCGAAGTCACGCCGATCCGCGAACTCGACAACCGCACGATCGGCAGCGGCGCGCGCGGCCCGGTCACGGAAAAGCTCCAGTCGGCGTTTTTCGATATCGTGTCGGGCAAGAACGCGAAGTACGCGCACTGGCTGACGAAGGTCTGAGTGCGCTGCGCCACCGACCGCCCCACAAAAGAGTGATAAGAGAAAGTCTCATGAGCGAAATCAAGGAAATGCCGCTGGTCGAGCTGACGGCCAAGGATCTCCCCGCCTACTGCCCGAACCCGGCCATGGCGCGCTGGAGCGCGCACCCGCGCGTGTTCATCGACGTCTCGCACGGCGAGGCGCGCTGCCCGTACTGCGGCACGCGCTACAAGCTGCGCGACGGCGAGGTGGTCAAGGGCCACTGAGCCCCGGCCGGCCGGGCCCGCGGGCCCGCCGCACGCAAGGCGGCGCAGCCGGAATCCCGGCGCGCCGCCCTTTTCCTGTTCTGACAACCCGAACGCGGTGCCTGTGCGCCGTGCTTCATTACGACATCGGAAGTCGACCTGATGCGTCGAGCGCTGGTTATCGCACCGAACTGGATCGGTGACGCATTGATGGCGCAGCCGCTTTTTGCGCTGCTGAAGAAGCTCCATCCCCGCATCGCGATCGATGCCGTCGCGCCCACCTGGGTCGCGCCCGTGCTCGAGCGGATGCCCGAGATCCACGATGTCTACGCGACCGACCTCGCGCACGGCAAGCTGCAGCTGCTGCGCCGCTGGCAGCTCGCGAGCGACCTGCGCGACGTCGGCTACGACGCGGCGTACGTGCTGCCGAATTCGCTGAAGTCCGCGGTGATCCCGTGGCTCGCGAACATCCCGCTGCGGATCGGCTACACGGGCGAGCACCGCTACGGCCTGCTGAACGTGCGGCACGCGAACCCGGACAAGTCGGCCGAGCGAGCGCCGATGACGACCCACTACGCGGCGCTCGCGTATGCACCGGGCGCGAAGCTGCCCGAGTCGATGAAGACGCTGCCCGCGCCGCGCCTCGACGCCGACCTGAACGAGACGGCGCGCGTGTCCGCGCGTTTCAATCTCGATACGCGCAAGCCGCTCGTCGTGTTCTGCCCCGGCGCGGAATACGGCCCGGCCAAGCGCTGGCCGCCCGAGCATTTCGCGACGCTCGCGACGATCGTCCACCAGTCGTTCCCGTACACGCAGATCGTCGCGCTCGGCTCGCAGAAGGATGCCGCCGCCGCGCAGGCGATCGCCGACCACGCGCCGAACGTGCGCAACCTGTGCGGGCAGACGTCGCTGTCCGAGGCATGCGCGCTGATCGCGCGCGCGAACGCGGTCGTGACCAACGATTCGGGGCTGATGCACGTCGCGGCCGCCTTGCGCCGGCCGCTCGTCGCGCTGTACGGATCGACCGATCCGCGCCACACTCCTCCGCTGTCTGACCTGGCGAAGGTACAATGGCTGCATCTCGAATGCAGTCCCTGCTTCGAACGCGAGTGCCCGCTCGGCCATCTGAAGTGCCTGCGCGAACTCGGTCCCGAGCAGGTATTCGGCGATTTGCGCGGCATGCTCGTCGGGCAGCGCTGACCCTGGCCGGCAGCGTCGCACGACGCGCCGGGCAATCCGATTCACCGGTGTACGGCGGCTCCATCCGGGCCGCCGTGCTGAATACGGCGCGCGACGCGCGCGAGAGATAACCCCGATGCCACGTTTTGCCCGCCTTTTCGAAGCCGCTGCCGATACGCTGAACGCCTACTACCAGGCCGTCGCCGATGCCAATCTCGACGCGCTGCTGGGGTTGTGGATCGACGAGGACTTCGCCAGCTGCGTCTGGGCCGACGGCGAGCATCTGCACGGCCTCGACCAGATCCGCAGCGGGCTGGCCAACCGGCTCGCGACGCGCCCCGTGACGATCGAACCGCTCGACATCCGCGTATACGACAGCCTCGGCACCGTCGTCTACACGATCGCCGAAGCGCATCAGCAGGCCGACCTGACGGCCGAACCCGACATGGTTTTCGCCACGTACGTGATGATTCACGAACGCGGCGAGTGGCGCATCGCGCATATTCACGCGAGCCCGATTCCCGAACAAGCGGCCGGACAATTCGCCGCGAAGATCCGTCACGGGCAGGGTCCGCTGCACTGACGAAGAACGAAGCAACGCATTAGCGGGGCGATCATGAGTACGGCTTCTCCGCCCACCTCGCCGCTGACCGGGGCCCCGGCCCCCGACGACGATTCACTGCGCTATCGCGCACCGCGCTGGCTGCCGAACAGCCATGCCCAAACCATCGTGCCCGCGCTGTTCGCACGGCGTCCGGCGGTCGCGTACCGACGCGAGCGATGGGAAACCCCCGACCACGACTTCATCGATCTCGACTGGGTCGCGCATCTCGACAGTGCCGCGCCGCCGCCCGACGCGCCGCTGTTCGTGCTGTTCCACGGCCTCGAAGGCAGTTCCGGCTCGCACTACGCGCTGGCAATGATGGCCGCCGCGCGCGCGAAGGGCTGGCACGCGGTCGTCCCGCACTTTCGCAGCTGCAGCGGCGAACTCAACCGGCAGCCGCGCTTCTACCATCTCGCCGACAGCGCCGAGGTCGACTGGATCCTGCGCCGGCTCGCCGCGCGGCATCGCGGGCCGATCGTCGCGGCCGGCGTGTCGCTCGGCGGCAACGTGCTGCTGCGCTGGCTGGGCGAGCACCGCAGCGACACGTCGATCGTGCACGCGGCCGCCGCGATCTCGACGCCGATCGACGTGCACGCGGGCGGCCGCGCGCTGTCGCAGGGCTTCGCGATGGTCTATACGCGCAGCTTCCTGAAGACGCTGAAACGCAAGGCGCTCGCGAAGCTCGACCAGTATCCGGGGCTGTTCGACCGCGACGCGATGCTGCGGGCCGTGACGATGCGCGACTTCGACGAAGTCGTGACCGCACCGCTGCACGGCTTCGCCGACGCCGACGATTACTGGACCCAGGCCACGACGCGCCCGCTGCTGCCCGCGATCGACGTGCCCACCTTGATCCTCAACGCCCGCAACGATCCGTTCCTGCCCGAATCCGCGCTGCCGAGCGCCGCCGACGTGTCGCCGGCCGTCGAGCTCGACCAGCCGGCGGACGGCGGCCATGCGGGATTCATGACCGGGCCGTTCCCCGGCCGCCTCGACTGGCTGTCGGCGCGGGTGTTCGGCTATTGCTCGAAATTCGTCGACCATGGATGACATCGTCAGGCAGGCCCTCGCCAAGTGGCCGAACGTGCCGCACTGCACCGGCTGGCTGCTGCTCGACCGGCGCGGTGAATGGCGGCTGCGCGACGACGCCGCGCAGGCCGCCGGCGAGCTCGGCTCGCCGGTCCGGCATGCGGCGCTGAACGCGTTCATCGGACGCAACTACGAATGCGATGCGCACGGCCAGTGGTTCTTCCAGAACGGGCCGCAACGCGTGTACGTCGAGCTCGCCTATACGCCGTGGGTCGTGCGCCTGGCCGAGCGCGACGGGCAGCTCACGCTGGCCGACCAGACCGGCGCGCCGTTCGAGCCGGACGCCGTATGGCTCGACGATGCGGGCGGCGTGCTGTTGCGCGCGCCCGGCACGCCACCGCGCATCGCGGCGTTGCACGACCACGACCTCGGCCTGTTCGCCGATCACGCGGACTTCGACGCGACGCCGCCCGTGCTGCGCTGGCGCGACGGGCGCACGCTGCCGCTCGGCAGTCTCGCCCGCGCCGACGTGCCGGCGACGTTCGGCTTCGTCGCGAGTCCCGCGCAGCGGGCGCACAGTCCATCGGACGCGTCGGACGATAGTGCCGGCAGCGCCGCAGGCTGACGCGCGCCCACGGCCCTGCCCGCCTGACGGCCGTCATCCGCGGCCGTTCTTCTCGTCCTCGCGCTCTTCCTTGTAGCGCGCCTCGAATTCCAGCAGCCGCGCGCCGATGATCGACTGGTCGTAGAACGACACGTCCTTCGCGTCGCGCGCCTCCTTCAGCTGGCGAATCGCCGACGGCCACGCGCCGTCGAGCGCCAGCTTCTCCGCGAGCGCGCGGCGCCGCGCGAGCACGTCGCCACGGCCGTCGCTCGCCTTCGCGAGGTAATCCCACCAGTCCGGCTGCTCGGGGTCCGCCCGCGTCTGGGTGCGCGCGAGCGCCTGCGCGTCGGCGAAGCGGCGCGCGGCGATCAGCGCCTGCAGGTGCGCGACGATCGCCGCATGCGACGCCGGCCAGCGCCGCTGCGCGAGCGCCGCGAGCCGCACCGCGTCGTCGGTCCGTCCCGCGCGGCGGGCGATGTCGGCCGCAAGCACGTCGAGGCTCGGCGAACTCGTCGCCGGATCGTCCGCGCGCCGCTCGCGCGCGTCGAACGCGGCGCGCGCCGACGCGAGCGCCTTGTCGGCCGCATCGTACTGGCCGAGCAGCGTGTTCGCGAGCGCGATCCCGTACGCGTTCGCCGCTACGTTCGGTGCCGTCCGATCGTCGAGCTCGAGCTGCATCCGGCGCGCCTCGGCCGCGATGTCGTTCGGCGCGCGGTTCTGCAGAATGCGCAAGCGCGCGCGCACGAAGCCATATTCGGCCGACTGGTGCGGCTGCCGATACGGCGCGCGGCGTGCGCGATCCTCCATGTCGGCGATCCGCTCGCCCGTCAGCGGGTGCGTGCGCGCATAGGCCGGCACGCCCGCGTCGCCCATCGACGTGCGCTCGAGCCGTTCGAAGAAGCCCGGCATCCCGTACGGGTCGTAGCCGGCACCGGCGAGCAGCTGGAACCCGACGCGGTCGGCTTCGCGCTCGGCCGACCGCGAGAAGCGCAGCTGGTTGTCGACCGCATAGGCCTGCCCGCCCATCGCGATCGCGCTGCCGAGATCGCCGCTGCGCGCGAGCACGCCTGCCAGCACGCCGAGCAGCATCGTCGCGAGCGCGGTGTAGCCGGTCTTCTCGTTCGCGCCGATCATCCGCGCGATGTGCCGCTGCAGCACGTGGCCCATCTCGTGGCCGACCACCGATGCGAGTTCGGATTCCGTCTGCGTCGTGACGACCAGCCCGCTGTTGATGCCGATGAAGCCGCCCGGCATCGAGAACGCATTGATCTGCGGATCGCGCACCGGGAACAGTTCGAAGTCCGGCATGTAGCCGCCGATGTAGCGCGCCGCCGCAGCCGCCGCGAGCCGCTTCGCGATCGCGTTCAGGTAATCGCGTGCGAGCCAGTCGTCGAGATAGTCCGGATCGCGCCGCACCTCGCGCATCACGCGCTCGCCGAGACGGCGTTCGGCCTGCGGCGTGAGCGAACCGCCGGAGCCGTCGCCGAGGTCGGGCAGCTCCAGCGTGCGCAACGGTGCGCGCAGGCTCGCGCCGGGCGCGGACGCGCCGTCGGTGCCGGCAAACCGGCTTTCCGCGCCGCCGTAGGTGCCGAACACGCCGGTCGCGACGCCCGACGGCACCGTGGAGATCGACGGCGAAGCGCCCGTCGCCGGCTCGAGCGGCAGCGCGGAGGTGCGCTGTGCATGGCCGCTCGGCGGCAGCACGAGCGCCGCCGACAGCAGCACGGCAAGCAACTGTTTGACACGCATGGCAGGATGAAAGCGACGCCGCACCGCGCGCCGGGCGCGCATTGCGGCGTGTGGTCTGAATATTCGGGTCATTGTACCGGCGACATCGCAACTGTCCCGTGCGGCAAGTGCGCCATCTGCGCGCCCGGTGCCGCGAAGGCCACTGCTATGATAGGCGCCCGTTGAAACGTTGGATCGGATCGGGGTGCGGATACGGGATTCGGCACCCCGGCCGGTCACGAAGCAGGATCGGGTGACGTGCTCGCGCACGCACGCCGTTCCAATGGAGCAAGACATGTCAGGACTGACCCATTTCGACGCTGCCGGCCACGCACACATGGTCGACGTCGGCGGCAAGCAGGAAACGCAACGCATCGCGATCGCGCGCGGCACGATCCGGATGCTGCCGGCGACCTTCGCGCTGATCCGCGACGGCAAGGCGAAGAAAGGCGACGTGCTCGGCGTTGCGCGGATCGCCGCGATCCAGGGCGCGAAGCGCACCGCCGACCTCATTCCGCTGTGTCACCCGCTCGCGCTGACGCGCGTGGCCGTCGACTTCGAACTCGACGATGCGCTGCCGGGCGTGCACTGCGTCGCGCAGGTCGAGACGTTCGGGCGGACCGGCGTCGAGATGGAAGCGCTGACGGCCGTGCAGGTCGGGTTGCTCACCGTGTACGACATGTGCAAGGCGGTGGATCGCGGGATGGTGATCACCGAGGTGAGCGTGCGCGAGAAGCGCGGCGGGAAGTCGGGGGACTGGAAGGCGGAGGATGTCGCGGGCTGAGCGGCCCGGGCCTGGTCGATCCGGCCTGAACCACCCACGCCCGACCATTGCCCGACCGGATGGCGTGCACGCCCTGCCCCGTGAGGCCGACGCGCCGACCGCATTTGAAATGTCGTTGAAAGGCAAATTCGAGATAGCTGGCGTTTATCTCATACAATTGGCGGATTCCGCACGGGAGAGCGTGCGACCCAGCACAAAAAAAGCGAGCACGGGTGATGAATTCGCAAGCATTGAGAAACTCACGGCTGGCCGGGCCGATCCAGGACGAACGACTCGTCCAGCTAGAGACGCCGCTCGGCCCTGACGTCCTGCTGCCCCATCGCGTCAAGGGACGCTCCCGGCTCGGGCGTCATTTCGAGTTCACCGTCGACGCCGTGTCGGTGTCCGACGACATCGAGCTCAAGAAGCTGATCGCGCAGCCCGTCACGCTGCGAATCCAGCAGCCCGACAAGTCGTACGCGCCACACCACGGATACGTGCACGCTGCCCGCCGGCTCGGGTCGGACAGCGGCCTCACGCACTACCAGATCGTCTTCGCGTCATTCCTGCACTTCCTGAAGTTCCGCCGCGACCAGCGCATCTGGCAGGACAAACCCGCCGACGAGATCATCGCCGACGTCCTGAACCAGCACCCGCAAGCCAGGGGCTGCTTCGACTTCAGGCTCTACCAGCCGCTGCCGTCCCGCTCGTTCTGCATGCAATACGAGGACGACTGGAACTTCGTGCACCGCCTGCTGGAATCGGAAGGCCTGTACGGTTTCTGGGAGCAGGCGCAAGACGGCAAGTCGCACACGCTCGTCGTCGTCGACCGGATCGACGCGCTGCCCGCGCTGTCGCCGCCGACCGTGCGCTTTCATCACGCCGGCGCACGCGACGAGGCCGACACGCTCGTCCAGTTCTCCGGCACGTGCACGCTGCGCAGCGTCGAGCGTACGACGCGCACGTTCGACTACAAGCAGCCGCCCACCGCGTCGAATCCGAAGGCGACTCATCTGCCGACGATCGCGAACCAGGGCGACCTGCCGCAGCAGCTCGAAGTCTACGAATACACCGGCGCCTACACGTACCCCGAACAGTCTCGCGGCGACCATCTGTCGAAGCTCTGGATGGAACAGCAGGAGTCGCTTGCGAAGCGTTTTCACGGCATCGGCGGCGTCCGGCGCATGGATGCGGGACGCACGTTCGAGCTCGCCGATCACCCCGAACACGACAAGGACGACGCGGGCCAGCGCCGCTTCGCGGTGATCGAGACGGCCTGGCTGATCGCCAACAACCTGCCCGTCGCCGACCGACAGACCGGGTTCCCGCACAGCCTGCAGGCCGACATCGGCGCGCTCGTGCGGGCCGACGTCGCGGACCTGTCGTACGTCCGGCATCCGGACGGCAGCGAGGGCATTTTCCAGGTCAGCATCGAAGCGCAGCGCACGACGGTGCCGTTCCGCAGCCCGTTCGAGCACGCGAAACCGCCGATGCACCTGCAATCCGCGATCGTCGTCGCACCGCAGGGCGAAGAAGTCCACACCGACGCGCTCAACCGGGTCAAGGTTCGATTCCATTGGGACCGCCTGAACGACGGCGACGAGAAGGCGTCGTGCTGGCTGCGTGCCACGGCATCGGATTCCGGAAACGGCTATGGCGCCGTTCATCCGCATCGCAGCGGCGAGGAAGTGCTGGTCGACTTCCTCGGCGGCGACTGCGATCGTCCGATCATCGTCGGCAAGGTCTACAACGGTGCGACGAGCCCGCAATGGCACAGCAACGGCATCCTGTCCGGTTACCGGTCGAAGGAATATGCGGGTGCCGGCTACAACCAGCTGGTGCTCGACGACGCGACGTCGCAGAACCGCGTACACCTGTACAGCAGCCAGGCCAACACGCACCTGCACCTGGGCTACCTGATCGACCACACGGGCAACGATCGCGGCGGCTATCTCGGCAGCGGCTTCGACCTGCGCTCGGATGCATACGGCGCGGTGCGCGCGAGCCGCGGGCTGTACGTCACGACGCACCCGAAGCAGCCGGCAAGCCAGCCGCTCGACGTGAAGGAAACGCAACAGCAGCTCGTCCGCGCGGAAGGCCTGATGGAAACGATGTCGGAGGTCAGCGCGCAGCATCAGGGGGAGTCGCTCGACCCCGGCCACACGGCGCTGAAGCAGTTCAGCGATGCGACGCAGAACAGCGTGAGCGGCAGCACCGCGGGCGGCAGGACCGCCGGCGGCGGCACCGGCACGGCCAACGCGTTCAAGGAGCCCGTGATGCTGTTCGGCAGCCCGGCCGGCATCGCGCTGTCGACGCAGCAGTCCGTGCAGTTCGCCGCGGACCGGCACGTCAACCTCATCAGCGGACAAAGCATGCACGTCGCGGCCGGCAAGTCGCTGATCGCGAGCGTCCTCGACCGGATCAGCCTGTTCGCGCAGAACGCAGGCATGAAGCTGTTCGCCGGCAAGGGCAAGGTGGAAATCCAGGCGCAGGCGGACAACATCGAACTGACCGCGCAGAAGGCGCTGAAACTGGTGGCGGCCACGCAGTCGATCGAAGGCGCGGCAGCGAAAGAAATCCTGCTGACTTCCGGCGGCGCCTACATCCGCATCGCGGACGGCAACATCGAGGTGCACGCGCCCGGCAAGATCGACATCAAGGGTGCGCAGCACCTGTTCAACGGCCCCACGCACCTGTCGCAAACCATGCCGACGCTGCCGAACTCGAGCGGCAACTACGACCAGGCGTTCATCGCGCACTGGGCCGGCACCGACATTCCGGTCGCGAATACGCGATACCAGATGTTCTCGAACGGCACGCTGATCTCGGAAGGCGTCACCAACGCGGCAGGCGAGACCGGGCTCACGCAGAGCCACGTGCCGCACGACGTCGTCGTCAAGTTCTTGGGGAAATCGAATGGCTGACGTGCAACAGAAGGACAACGTGCTGGGTACCGGCGCGGGGATGCTGACGCCGACGGGGTACAAGGATCGGCCGAAGGTGGCGATCAATATCTGCGACAAGCATGTGACGCCGGCACCGAAATGGATCGTCGGCACATGTCCGTTCTACTATCGGCCACTTCACGGGGCCTATATGGAGACGGTCGAGAAGGTCAGCATGTCGAGCATCTGGTCGACCATCAAGGGTTTCGCGCTGTCGTGGGATCCGTGGACCGACTCGAACGTGGCGCACCGACTCCTGCACCGGCGCGAGGAACTGATCAAGATAGACAGCACGAATTCCGACTGGTCTCGTCACGGCAACTTCATGATGCGTCACGTCGGATGCGGACATAAGCCGCCGGATTACTACATCAGCTACGGCTACTACTATTGCTCCGACTATGGCAAGAATCTTTACCCTCGACTCAGCCCCCAGGGAAAAGCGTGGTTGAACAAAGCGCGAAAACTGCTTCAGGTCAACATGGAAGACGGCCTGAATCAAAACATGGTGGGCAACACGATCCAGATGGCCAGCCCGACGCCAGGAAACGGTAGCGTCGATATGACGTGGCCACAGTTCGAGTTGGAAATGGACACCGAAAAGTTCAAGGAATTCGCATTCAAGACGCACCCGATGGCCTACCTCGACGGCGGCTTGGCGGATCTGCCGATCATGGATCTCGTCAGGATCGGAATGCGCCCGAACATTCAGGAATGGGGCGACGGAAGAACGTGGGGACAGGCGCGCGACTCGGCCATCCCCGTTCTGAGGAACAAGGCCGAGGAATGGGACGTCGATGATCCGGTCGGCAAGGCACTCGGAAGACTGCTGGTGAAGTGACATGCGAAAAAGCAAACGATGGCTTTTGATCGCGGGATGCGTTCTTGTTCTGCCGATCGCTATTTACGGATATACGGAAATGACTTCAGGGTGGGAAACGGTATCGACCGAATTCATGCGCAACGACAAGCCGTACGGCGCAGGCGCATTTCGCGTACAGCGCAACGACTTCATGTCGTTGAAGGTTGCAAGACCGGAACTCACGTTCAAGCCGGAAAGCGAGCAGAAGAACCCGGACGTCGCGGAGTTCGCCGAACCGTGGATGGACGATTCAAACGAGCGGCTGAACCGGTCCACCGTCAGTTTCCTGCGCGGCACGCTGGGCGGCAGCGTCGTGCGCCACTTCCAGCAACCGGGCCAGACCGCGTCATGGTGGTACTCGCCCGACTGGCGGGTCCTGTACGTCAGTACCGGCTGGATGGACTACAAGGCACCTCGCCCCGACGACGGCGCGGTCCTTCAGACTACGAGGCTTTGGAAATCGAGCGACGGCGGCCAGCACTGGTCCCAACTCCAATGGCCTGCGGATCACAACATCGGCCGATTGCTGTTCATCGATGCCCAGCGTGGTTACGCGATCGGCTGGGGACCGCGCGTCTGGCGAACGACAGACGGCGGCCAATCGTGGCAGGAAATCAAGGCGCCTCCGGGCGCAATCATCCCAGGCAAGCCGCGCAGATCATTCGATGGAGTCGCCCTCGGCCCGGGCGGTACATTGCGCGTCGCCTATCTGGCCAACGAGCCCGGTTATCCGCAACCGACCAGCATCGTCAGCAGGCTCGACTGGGATCAGCCGGACTTCGCCCATGAAGCCGAGCTACCGGGCCACGTCGTCGGCCTCGAAGCACCGCCGGCACCGTATCGAGACTACCCGCTGTATGTGCTGTCACGCGCGGCCAATGCATCCGGCGAGAACCGCGGCACAGGAGTCATTTCGACCTGGACCAGCGAGCACCCTGATCGCATCCGGCAGTTGCACACGTTCGAGGACCGCTTGACGCTCAACGGGCTGAGTGTCGGGCGCAACGGCGTTCTGCTTGTTCACGCAACCGATCCAAACACCGCAAACGGCGGCGGCTCGCCCATCGACCTGACCATCAGCAGCACCGATGGCGGCAAGACCTGGCAGCAAACCACCGACAAGGCCTCGCAGGGCGGTTACTTCGACCCGGAAACGAATACGCTCTATTCGGTGTTCGCCTACACGCTGCGGAAACGACAATTCTGATCGCCGCCTGGCACGCGTGCCGCGGGCCGCGTCCGCAGAATCGGACAACGCCCGCGGCACAACCGGCCTCATGCCCTCTCCGTCGACTTCAATGCGCAATCGATCCCGGCTGAAGCGGCTGGCCGCCATCACGATCGGCAGCATCGTACTGATTCTGCTGTACGAAAACACCGGCCCCCGATGGCAAACCGTTTCGTCGCAGATCACATGGCCCGACCCGCCGACAGGCATCGGTGATTTCTACATCACCGGCAACGAAATCATGTCGCTCACGGTCGCCGATCCCGTGGTGGCGCTGAAGCCTGCCGACGAGTGGAAGAATCCGACGGTTGCCGAGCCCACCGAAGCATGGATGAACAACGCGGGAGAAACCCTCAATCGGCGGACCGCGAATTTCTTCCGCGGCACGCTCGATCGCGGACTGCAGCGCAGCTTGCAAGCGCCCGGCCAACACATCGCGTGGTGGCATTCGCGAGACGGTCATGTCCACTTGATCAGTGCCGGCTGGATGAGCTACACATCGCCGCGTCGCGCGGACGACCTCAACCCGCAGCAAACCCGTGTCTGGAAATCGCTCGATGGCGGCCGCCGCTGGTCGCAGCTCGAATGGCCCGAGCACGAAGATATCGATCAGCTCCTCTTCATCGACGCGCAGCGCGGCTACGCGATCGGCCGGGGCCCGGCCGTCCGGCGAACATCCGACGGCGGCGACTCCTGGCAGCGGATTGCACTACCGCCGAATGCAGTCGTCCCCGGTCTGCCCCCGCGCAACTTCGAAGCGGTGAACCTCGGCCCCGACGGCACCCTGCGAGTGGCTTACCATGTCGATCGGTCGGCGACGGCCCCCGCTCGCAGCGTCGTATATCGGCTCGCGCCGGATCAGCAGACGTTCGTTCCCGACGCCGTCCTGCCGAACCAGACCGTCACCCGACTCGCGTCAACACCGGCCACGACCGGCGGTTACACGCTTTACGCGCTGTCCCTCCTCGACAACGGGAGCGGTGACGATACCGCGCCGGACGGCGCACACCGGACCGGCGTGCTTTCGACGTGGGCGGCCACGCACCCCGAGCGCGTCCGGCAAGTGACGACGTTTGACAGCAAGCTCATCGTGAGCGACCTCGACGTGGGCCGCGACGGCCTGTTGCTCGTCTATGCGACCGATCCCGGGCAGGCAACCGACGATCCACCGGTCCCCCTGATGGTCAGCAGCATTGACGCAGGCAGGACCTGGAAACAGAAGGTCGACGAGATCGTCCATAACAGCCGGTACTTCGATCAGGATACGAACACGCTCTATTCGCTGCTCGATGAAAGACTGGAGAAGCTGTCGTTCCCTGTCCGAAATGCCACGGCCTCACAGGACTGAATCCCCTCGCTACGCCCGGAGACTCCATTCGATGAACAACTCGATACATCGCGCCGCACTCGCGCTGTGCGTTGTCGTATCGCCCGTCGCCTTCGCCGCCAGCCCCTGCCCCGCCGCCGACACAGCCGCGCGCGCCGCCGTCGACGCGCAACACCGCGTGCAGCAAGTGCGCAATCCGCAAGGCGACGGCGGTGGCACCGTCGACGTGTCGCCGCCCTTGCGCGATGCGCTTCGCGCGTACAAGCAGGCGCTCGTCGGCGCGATCGACGCGCGGCTCGCGTGCAGCGGTGAACTCGTTGAACCGGCGGCGCTGAAACGCGCGCTCGCGGCAACGCTCGGCGTACCCGCCCAACCCGCCCAGCCGAAAACCGGCGAATCGGCGTTCGGCCGCAACGCGGACGTCGACGTCGCGCGCGACGGCACGTCCCGTCCGCTGCTCTTCGTGCGCGCCGGCTTCGACATCGCGTGCGGCGACGATAACCTGCTCACTGCGTACGCGTGGGAAAACGGCGGCTGGCGGCGCGTGCTGCGCTGGCAAGCCGACGACTACAAGGACATCGGCGGCGCCTGCGGCGGCGGTTTCTGGTTCGGTGCGTTGCCCGGCGACCAGGTGGCGATCGTCCATGGCACGCCGTGGTGCTCGTCGCGCTGGAGCCGGTTCGGCGCGGACGTGGTCGCGCCAGCCAACGGCACGGCCGCGCAACGCACGCTGTTCCATACGGATCACGGCTACGTGCTCGACGACGACGCGCTCCGCTTCAAGGTGCGCCCCGACGGCTTCGAAATGCGCACGACGGTCGGCTCGCGCGACAGCGACGTGATGACGCGGCCGGGCATCTTCCGCTACCGCGTCGACGGCGACACCGTGCAGCGCGTGCAGCCCGTCGCGCTCAACGGACGCGATTTCGTCGACGAATGGCTGAACGTGGACGATGCGCTCGCGCGCGAGTGGAGCGAACCGGCGGCCGCTGCGGTGGCGCTGAAGGCCCGGCAAGCGTTCAATGCCGAAAGCAAGGCGCCCGATGTCGGGTTCGCGTACGGTCCGGTACGCGGCTGCTCGGACGGCAAGGATCGCTTCCAGGTCGAACTGGACCTGACCGGCAAGGATGGAAACACGGTGGCGCGGCGCTACGCGCTGATCCGCCAGGAGCGCAACGGGTTCACGATGCTCGGGCTACGCAACGCGGCCGCCCCGGCTTGCCATGGCGTAAACCTGATGCCGCGGCACTGAACCGCAGCGGCATGGCGGCACCGGAGAGGAAACGACGGCACGCGGCTGGCGCGACACGGCATGACCAGCCGCGTCGCCCGCCCATCACTCGCCGCGACGCGGCTCGAACACGAACGGTTGCGTGAGCAGGAACGGATTCGCGGTGGCGCCGGTCTGCGCGCAGCTCGCATGCGTCATCGCGTCGACGGCCGCGCGGTCTGCCGCGGCATTGCGGCTGCTCGTGGTCACGGTGACGTTCTGGGCTTCGCCCGAGGTCGTCATCAGCGCGCGCACGAGCACGGTGACGGGACGCGTGAGCGGCTTCGCGCCATCCGGGTAGACGGCGCGCGGAATGCGGCAGGTCAGCTTGCTTTCCTGCGACGACGACAGCATCGCGCAGCCGGAAAGCAGCACGGCGACGGCAGGCAGGATCAGGATGGTCGAGCGAAGAGCCATGGTCGAATATCGTTCTTGAGTACTGTTGCGGACGAATGCCGCGCCGGCTGACATCGTCCGGCCGCATCGCATGCATCGCCCCGCGCCGCGGCCATCGGACCGGCGCCCCGTTGCGGCCGCACGACCGATGGTTGCCCGGTCGCGATCCTGCTGCGCGGGTTCCCGGAAATCCGGGGGCAGCGTTCGTGCCGGCAGCCCGCTCCGGGCGGCCATGCATGCGAACGCTTTCACGCATTGTGCACGCGCCGCCTCGCGCGTGGCGGCGATTTGACAATGGTTGACGCGAATCGCGCCATATCCGGCGGGCATCCATTCTTCGCGGGAAGCAATCGCCGCACCGTCCCGGGCCGCCATCGCTCCCCTGCTCCACCGCAATCCGACCGACGCCGGGATTCCCCGCCCGGCGCCGCGCGGCGTCACTCCGAATCGTCGTCCGAGTCGTCGTCGTCCGCGTCGGCCGGGACTTCTCCGTACTTCGCGACCACCGCCGCCTTGAACGCCTTCAGCGCCGGCTGCTGGTCGCACAGCTTGTACAGCAACCCAAGCTGCTGCGGCCAATCCTTCAACTCCTTCGCGAACACATGCAGGCGCGCAACCGTATCGAGCGCGTCGGCGTCGCGGCCGGCCAGCGCCTGCAGCGCCGCATAGCGGCGCAGCACCGTCTCGCCGGGCAGCAGCGCGATCGCGCGCTCGTGCGCGACGAGCTTGAGCGGCAGGTTGTCCGGCGAAATCGTCAGCAGCGTGGCCGCGCCGTAATCGCCCCACGCGCCGAACAGCCGCGACGGCGCGTCGCGGTACTGCGCGGCCGGTTCGCTGCCGTAGTACAGCACTTCCGCGCGCTGGTAGTCGCGCAGCACGGGCACTGCCGCCAGCACGCCGCCGACCGACAGCACCGCGAACAGCCCGAACGCCGCGCGGCCCGGCAGGATACGCAGCGGCTTCACGTCGAGCAGGCCGATCACGAACATCGCCGGCAGCAGGAAGAACATGTATTGCTGCGGATATTCGACGAGCGCATGCATCAGCAGGATGCCGATCAGCGCGAGGCCGAACACGCGCGTGCTCGACTGCGGCGCGCGCACCGCGCGCACGAACCATGTGACGAGCGCGACGACGAGCACGCCGAGGCCGACGAGGCCGGACTTCGCGAGCAGGTCGATGAAGATGTCGTGCGAGTTGTTCGCGATCTCGACACCGCCGAGCGTACGCACGAGCGCGAACTGATGCGACGGGAATTCGCCCCAGCCGACGCCGAGCAACGGATGCTCGCGGAACATCGCAAGCCCGTACTTCCACAGCGCGAGGCGCGGCGCGATCTGCCCCGCGTCGCGCATCCGGTCGGCCGCCGACTCGGCGAGCCCCAGGTGGAAGTGCACGTTGGCCCAGCGCACCGCGACGTTCACCGCGACGAAGATCACCGCGAGCGCGACCGGCATCAGCCATGCGCGGCGAATGCCCGGCGCGCGGCGCGACTCGAGCCATGCCATCCAGAAACCCGCGACGACCAGCACCGCGACCTGCAGCCACGGGCCGCGCGACACCGTCAGCGCGAGCCCGACCGACAGCACGACCGACAGCGCGAACCACGCCCACGCCGCGAGCCGGCGCGTCTGCGCCAGATACAGCGCGCCCGCGAGCGCGAACGCGATGTAGGTCGCCAGGTGGTTCGCCTGCGCCATGTTGCCATACGGACGGCGATCGACCGCGATGTTGTACACGACGACGAACGGCGACACCGCGGACTCGAGATGGAACAACTGCACGATCTGGCTCGCGACCGCGAACACCCCGCCGACGAGCAGCGCGCCGGCCATCATTCGCGCGACGGCTTCGGCGAGCCCCTCGCGCGCGAGCGTGTAGCCGGCCTGCATCGCGACCAGCGCGGCGGCCAGATAGCCGACCGCCAGCCAGTTCATCGACGGCACCTTCAGCGGCATCAGCGCGACCTGCGCGATCAGCACCGCCGCGAACCCGAGCGGCGCGACGAACGCGGCCGGCGCGGCGAACGGCTCGGCCGGGCGGCCCGTGCGCGCGAGCAGGACGACGGAGAGCCCCACCAGCAGATACAGCACCAGCGCGGCAAATTCTGAATAGAAGGTTGGAATCGGATACGTGTGATTCGTGATCGAGTACGGCACGATCAGGGCGACAGCCAGCGCAACGAGCGGCAACGAGCGGGAAAAAGTAGAAGGCATGAGCGAACCGGATGTCAGCAACCGGCGCACTATACAAAACTTTCCCCGCTCTGTGCGGGCCCGTCGCACCGTCACCCGACGCGGCGCGACCGCTGCGACCGGCGCAACCCGCCGGCACGGCGGGCGCCGTGCCGTGCGCGCGGCCCGGCACGCGCCGGCATGCCCCCGCCCCTACGCGCGGCATTCCGCCGGCGCATATTTCGCGGGCAACGTCGCGGCCTCCGCCGGTAGCGGGCCCGCGCCCGGCGCGGGGAGCGACGACGCAGCCTTGCCGGCGGCAAAGCACTCCCATGCGATCGCGCCGGCCTGCATCGAGCCCTTTTTCAGCGGTACGCGCGCGGTCGGCGTATCGGCCTTGTCCGGCGCGGACGGCACGAGGACGAGCGTATTCGCGCCGGCCGCGGCGACGCGGGCGGTAAACGCCACCGTGATCTGGCCCGTGTCGCCGTCGATGACGACGGATTCGACGTTGCGGGTGGCGGCCGGCGGGCTGTAGCCGCCGTCGAGGCCCGCGCCGCTCGCGGCATTGTCGGCGACCGCGAGCCGCGCGGACGACGCGAGCGCGAGCCCCTCGCCGACGCGCGACCGCGCGAGGTAATCCTGGTACGCGGGAATCGCATAGGCCGCGATCACGCCAACGATCGCGAGCACGATCATCAGTTCGATCAGCGTGAAGCCGGCCGGCCGCCAGCGCGGCGCCGGCCGGCGCGCGCGCCGCAGATCGGCGGCGATGCGACGGAACAGGGAAACGGAAAAGGCTTCGAACATGACTGGCTCCGGAAACGAAAAACGCCTGCCGGATCAGGCAGGCGTTTCGATCGTAGCCAGCGGGCCGCGGCCCCGGCAGTCGGCCGGACGGCCAACGTCAATGCGCGCGCGGCACGCCGCGGCGGCGCCGGAGCGCGTAACCCGCGGTGACGACGAACAGCGCGCCGGCGATGCTCGCGCCGTAGATCGCGGCCTGCGTATCGAGTACCGGCCAGCGGTCGCCGACCGGGTCGTGCACCATCAGCCCGCCGGCGATCCAGCCCAGCAGCCCGGCGCCCAGCGCGACGACGACCGGAAAGCGGTCGAGCAGCTTCAGCACGAGCGTGCTGCCCCACACGATGATCGGCACGCTGACGACGAGCCCGAAGATCACCAGCGCCAGCCGGTGCGACGGATCGGCCTGCTCGGCCGCGCCGGCGATCGCGATCACGTTGTCGAGGCTCATCACTGCGTCGGCGATCACGATCGTCTTCACCGCGTCCCACAGCCGGTCGGCCGGCTTCACGTTGTCGTGCGCATCGGCGTCCGGCACCATCAGCTTGACGCCGATCCACAGCAGCAGCAGGCCGCCGCCGAACTTCAGGAACGGCACGTCGAGCAGCACGACCGCGAATGCGATCAGCGCGACCCGCAGCAGGATCGCGCCGGCCGTGCCCCACACGACGCCGCGCAGCCGCTGGTTGGCGGGCAGGTTGCGGCATGCGAGCGCGATCACGACCGCGTTGTCGCCGCCGAGGAGAATGTCGATGATGACGATCTGAAACACCGCGCCCCAGTGGAGCGACGTCAGGAATTCAAGCATGAGCAGTATCGGGTGATCGGGTGCGGGGCAACGGCTGTCGAACAGGCGGCCCGGGTCAATGCCGGGACATGCATCGCGCAGCCCCGGGGCTTACAAATTCATTGCGCGAGCATAACAAAAAACGCCGGCGAAGCCGGCGTTTTTTGCAGGACGAACCACGCGGAAATTACAGCGCCTTCTTCAGCAGGCGGCCCATTTCCGACGGGTTGCGCGTGACGGTGATGCCGCACGCTTCCATGATTTCCAGCTTCGCTTCGGCCGTATCCGCACCGCCCGAGATCAGCGCGCCGGCGTGGCCCATGCGCTTGCCCGGAGGCGCCGTGACGCCAGCGATGAAGCCGACGACCGGCTTCTTCATGTTGTCCTTGATCCACTCGGCGGCGTTGGCTTCGTCCGGACCGCCGATTTCGCCGATCATCACGACCGCATCCGTATCCGGATCGTCGTTGAACATCTTCATCACGTCGATGTGCTTCAGACCGTTGATCGGGTCGCCGCCGATACCGACTGCCGACGACTGGCCGAGGCCCAGTGCCGTCAGCTGCGCAACGGCTTCATACGTCAGCGTGCCCGAACGCGACACGACGCCGATACGGCCCTTGCGGTGGATATGACCCGGCATGATGCCGATCTTCAGCTCGTCCGGCGTGATCGTGCCCGGGCAGTTCGGCCCGAGCAGCAGCGTCTTGCGGCCTTCGCGACGCATGCGGTCCTTCACTTCGATCATGTCGCGCACGGGGATGCCTTCCGTGATGCAGATCGCGAGATCGAGGTCGGCTTCGACCGCTTCCCAGATCGCAGCAGCAGCACCTGCCGGCGGAACGTAGATGACCGACACGGTCGCGCCGGTTTCGGCCTTCGCTTCCTTGACGCTCGCGTAGATCGGAATGCCTTCGAAGTCTTCGCCGGCCTTCTTCGGGTTCACGCCCGCGACGAATGCTTCGCGGCCGTTTGCGTATTCACGGCAGGCGCGCGTGTGGAATTGACCGGTCTTGCCGGTAATGCCCTGCGTGATGACCTTCGTGTCCTTGTTGATCAGAATCGACATGTATTTTGACCTCTGTTCGATTGGCGTCGCGTGCAAACCGCGCCGCCATACCTATTCATTGAGCGCGCTTACTTGCCTGCGGCAGCCGCGACAACCTTCTGCGCAGCCTCTTCCATGCTGTCAGCCGAGATGATCGGCAGGCCCGAATCGGCCAGCATCTTCTTGCCGAGGTCTTCGTTCGTGCCCTTCATGCGCACGACGAGCGGCACGTTCAGGTTCACGGCCTTCGAACCGGCGATCACGCCTTCCGCGATCACGTCGCAGCGCATGATGCCGCCGAAGATGTTCACGAGGATCGCCTTCAGGTCCGGGTTCTTCAGCATCAGCTTGAACGCTTCCGTGACCTTCTCGGTCGTCGCGCCACCGCCGACGTCCAGGAAGTTCGCCGGTTCGCCGCCGAACAGCTTGATCGTGTCCATCGTCGCCATCGCGAGGCCTGCGCCGTTCACGAGACAGCCGATGTTGCCGTCGAGCGAGATGTACGCGAGGTCGAACTTCGACGCTTCGATTTCAGCCGGATCTTCTTCGTCCAGGTCGCGGTACGCGACGATTTCCGGGTGACGGAACAGCGCGTTCGAGTCGAAGTTGAACTTCGCGTCGAGTGCGATGACCTTGCCGTCGCCGGAGACGTTCAGCGGGTTGATTTCAGCCAGCGATGCGTCGGTTTCCCAGAATGCCTTGTACAGGCCTTGCAGGATCGCGCGTGCTTGCGGAATCGAAGCGGCCGGCACGCCGATCTTCGCGGCGAGGTCGTCGGCTTGCGCGTCGAGCAGGCCCGTCGACGGCTCGACGATGACCTTGTGGATCAGTTCCGGGTGCTTTTCGGCAACTTCCTCGATGTCCATGCCGCCTTCGCTCGAACCCATCAGCACGATCTTCTGCGAGATGCGGTCGACGACGAGGCTGACATACAGTTCCTGCTTGATGTCCGCGCCTTCTTCGATCATCAGGCGGTTGACCTTCTGGCCTTCCGGACCGGTCTGGTGCGTGACGAGCTGCATGCCGAGGATCTGGTTCGCGTATTCGCGGACCTGCTCGATCGACTTCGCCACCTTCACGCCGCCGCCCTTGCCACGGCCACCCGCGTGAATCTGAGCCTTCACGACCCAAACCGGGCCACCGAGCTCTTCTGCCACCTTGACGGCCTCGTCAACCGAGAACGCCGGCTTGCCGCGCGGTACCGCGACTCCGAATTTCCGCAGGATTTCCTTACCCTGGTACTCGTGAATCTTCATGCGTGATTCCCTTCAGTCTGAGAGTTGGATGAAATGTCGCTTAAGACGCTTCTTCGAATGATTTCCGTTCATTCCTTCGTGCTGCCCTCACCGGGCAGATCCGGCCGAAGCGGGCCGTACCACCGCGGGTAGTACTGCCGCACGACCTCGCCGTCGAACCGCAATGCCCGGCAGCGGCCGAGCTGGAAAGGCGGCTCGACGTGCTCGCCGTCATGGTCCGGCCCTTCGCCGCCCTCTTCGCGCACGTTCCACACGTCACCGGCGAACGCCTGGATCGCTGCCGTCGGCAGCACGGCGCACAGTTCGGTCAGATGGGAACAGCCCGCGACGCCGGCGAGCAGCCGGTTCGCGTTGCGGCGGAAATTGCGGAAGAGGTTGAGCCCGATGAGGGCTCGATAGGCGGGAGGGGCGGATTGACAGTGACCGGGATAGGGAACCCACTCCGAAGACGCTTCGGCGTCGACGACATTGAGGTCACGATCGATGGTCACGCGCAGCCAGAGTTCGTGGATCGGCAGGCCCTGGGGCCGGATGCCCGACGCAAGCGCGACATCGCGCGGCTTGTGGTCGGTCAGGCAGGCTTCGATGTCCCACAAGCCGTCGTCGCGCTCGTAGGCTTCCGCTCGGATTGCGCGTCGATGTCGCAACTGACGGGGCACGGGCTCGGATAGCGGCATGCTGGAGGTTGAGGCCGAAGAGGAAAACCCGTGGATTTTAGCATATTGGGTATTTGAGGCATCCGGCCGCGACGGCGGGTATTCCCGCCTGTCCGGAAACGGTTGCGTTGCAGCAAAATCGCGCGCAGCGCGCGCGACCGAAGCGGTCAGTCGTCGATCGGGAAATCGTCGCCAACCTTCAGCAACTTCACGATGGTCGCGCTCGAAAAGCCGCGCGCGGCAAGGAAGCGCGCCTGCTTCGCGCGCTCGGCGGGCGTTTGCGGCAGTGCACCGAATTTCTTGCGCCAGACGGCCTGCGCGCGCGTCCACTCGGTCTCGCGCAACTGCGCATTCACTTCCTCGACGAGGTTGTCGCCGACCGCATGGCGCTTCAGTTCGCTGACGATGCGTGCGACGCCGACGCGCGATGCGCGGCGATGCACGAGGCTCTCGGCAAAGCGTGCATCGGACAGCCAGCCTTCCTGTTCCAGCGCATCGAGCACCGGCTCGACCGATTCGTCCTCGCCGACGTACGGCGCGAGCTTGCGCGCGAGTTCGGCGCGGCTGTATTCGCGCCGTGACAGATAGCCGAGTGCGCGGCCCTTCAGCGAACGCGGCGGTTTCGACGACTTGCGCCCGGTGGCGCCGGACTCGTCGCCGGAAGCAGCGCTGCCTGAACCGCCGGCCGCACGGCGTGTGCGACGCGGATGCTGGCTGCTGCGCGTATACACATCTTCCTTGACCGACGCCGCCGCATCGGCTGCGCGCTCGCCCGGGAAGCCGACACCGGACACGCGACGGCGCGACCGGTCGTGCGCGTCGAACGATTCGTCGTCGTCGAACGGATCGACCGGTGCGGTGATCTCAAACGAAACGAGGGCATCGTCGGATGCCCTCGTCGCGGTGCGGTGCACGGACTGACTGCCCGCGCCCCGCCGGTCGGCACCCGAGGATGCGGCTCGCCGGCCGGAGCGGCCCGCCGTGTCGGGCGCGTCGCTCGGGTCCGGTTCGCCAGCGTGACCTCGGCGCCCGACCATCACTCTTCTTCGTCCATCGCCTCGGCTTCGTCGACTACGCCATCGGGCATCGCGGCAACGCCGAGCGACTCGCGAATGCGGTTTTCGATCTCGCGGGCGATTTCCGGGTTCTCGCGCAGGAATTCACGCGCGTTGTCCTTGCCCTGGCCGATCTTCTCGCCGTTGTAGCTGTACCAGGCGCCGGCCTTGTCGACGATCTTCGCCTGCACGCCGAGATCGATGATCTCGCCCTGGCGCGAAATGCCTTCGCCGTACAGGATGTCGAAGATCGCTTCGCGGAACGGCGGCGACACCTTGTTCTTGACGACCTTCACGCGGGTTTCGTTGCCGATCACCTCGTCGTTCTTCTTGATCGAGCCGATCCGGCGGATATCCAGACGCACCGACGAGTAGAACTTCAGCGCGTTGCCGCCCGTCGTGGTTTCCGGGTTGCCGAACATCACGCCGATCTTCATCCGGATCTGGTTGATGAAGATCACGAGGCAGTTCGTGCGCTTGATCGTGCCGGTCAGCTTGCGCAGCGCCTGCGACATCAGACGAGCCTGCAGGCCCGGCAGCGAATCGCCCATCTCGCCTTCGATTTCGGCCTTCGGCACGAGCGCCGCGACCGAGTCGATGACGATCATGTCGATCGAGCCCGAGCGCACCAGCGCGTCGGTGATTTCGAGCGCCTGCTCGCCGGTGTCCGGCTGCGAGATCAGCAGCTCCGGCACGTTCACGCCGAGCTTCGCTGCATATTGGACGTCGAGCGCGTGCTCGGCGTCGATGAACGCTGCGGTGCCGCCCAGCTTCTGCAGCTCGGCGATGACCTGCAGCGTGAGCGTGGTTTTACCCGACGATTCCGGACCGTAGATCTCGACCACCCGGCCGCGCGGCAGACCGCCGACGCCGAGCGCGATATCGAGACCCAGCGAGCCCGTGGAGACGACCTGGATGTCTTCGGCCGCTTCGCCGTCGCCCATCCGCATGATCGACCCTTTGCCGAACTGCTTCTCGATCTGCGCGAGTGCGGCCGCCAGCGCCTTGCTCTTCTCGGCGGTCATCCCGGAGCCCTTCTTGCTATCTTCCATGAATCGTCCTTTGCTATGATGAGCAGCGTCTGTCAGAGGCGCGCCCGCTTTCAAGCGCTGCCCACGAATGCAGACACTGTATAAAAAAACAGTGTTTTATGCAAGCCCGCAATGCAGGCTGCGTTGTACACGGATAACTTCGGAGACAGCCGCGCCGGCGCGCACGCCCCGCCGGCCATCGGTCAGCAACATGCGAATTCTCATCGCCGAAGACGACAGCATACTCGCGGACGGCCTCACCCGGTCACTCCGCCAATCGGGCTATGCGGTCGACCACGTGAAGAACGGTATCGAGGCCGATACCGCGCTGTCGATGCAGTCCTTCGACCTGCTGATCCTCGATCTCGGGCTGCCCAGGATGTCCGGGCTCGACGTGCTGAAGCGCCTGCGCGCGCGCAATTCCAACCTCCCCGTGCTGATCCTGACCGCCGCCGACAGCGTCGACGAGCGTGTGAAAGGGCTCGACCTCGGCGCGGACGACTACATGGCCAAGCCGTTCGCGCTCAACGAGCTCGAGGCGCGCGTGCGCGCGCTGACCCGGCGCGGCGCGGGCGGCGGCCCGACCGTCGTGCGCCACGGCTCGCTCGCGTTCGACCAGGTCGGCCGCATCGCGTATGCGAACGAGCGCGTGCTCGATCTGTCCGCGCGCGAGCTCGGGCTGCTCGAAGTGCTGCTGCAGCGCATCGGCCGGCTCGTGTCGAAGGAGCAGCTCGTCGACCATCTGTGCGAATGGGGCGAGGAAGTCAGCAACAACGCGATCGAAGTGTACGTGCACCGGCTGCGCAAGAAGATCGAGCCGAGCGGCGTGCGGATTTCCACCGTGCGCGGCCTCGGCTACTGCCTCGAGAAAGTCGCGCCCGCGGCGCCGGCCGACGCGGCCGCGCCCCAGCCCGCGGCGGCCGGCACGCCGCTGCGCTGAACCCGGCCGTCGCCGCGATGGCCACGCCGGCCCATTCCCGCCATCCGACCGGCGAGCCATCGTCCGCCGCCGACGCCGTGCGCGACGCGCGCTACGAGAACCCGTTCGCGCCGCCCGACGAAACCGATACGCCCGAGGCCGCGCGCCCGCGCTCGCTGTTCGGCGAAATCCTCGACTGGATGCTCGCGCCGCTCCTGCTGCTGTGGCCGATGAGCATCGCCGTCACCTATCTCGTCGCGAAAACGATCGCGAACGGCCCGTTCGACCGCGCGCTCGAGACCAACGCGTACGTGCTCGCGCGGCAGATCCATCCGGTCAACGGCGTCGCCGAGCTGACGCTGCCGCAGCAGACGCGCGACTTCCTGCGCGCGGACAACGTCGACAGCGTTTACTTCCAGGTGCTCGGCACGCGCGGCGAGCTGGTCGCGGGCGAGGCCGACATGCCGCTGCCGCGCGACGAGGACCGCCCGCCGCCGGGCGTCGTCGTGTTCCGCGACGACCTGCTGCGCGGCAACGACGTGCGCGTCGCGTATACGACCGTCGCGCTGCCGGAGTCGAGCAGCACGCAGCCCGTGCTCGTGCAGGTCGGCGAGACGCTCGACAAGCGCAACGCGCTTGCGAACGACATCATCAAGGGCGTGATCCTGCCGCAGTTCGTGATCCTGCCGCTCGCGATCCTGCTCGTCTGGTTCGGGCTGTCGCGCGGGCTCGCGCCGCTCAACGCGCTGCAGGCGCACATCCGCGCGCGGCGGCCCGACGACCTGTCGCCCGTCGAGGCGCAGCGCGCGCCGCCCGAGATCGAGCCGCTCGTCACGTCGTTCAACGACCTGCTCGCGCGCCTCGAACAGAACATGGCGCTGCAGAAGCGCTTCATCGCCGACGCCGCGCACCAGATGAAGACGCCGCTCGCGGGGCTGCGCACGCAGGCCGAGTTCGCGTTGCGCCATCCCGTGCCGCCCGACGTCCAGCGTTCGCTCGAGCAGATCGCGACGAGCTCCGAGCAGGCCGCCCGGCTCGTCACGCAGCTGCTCGCGCTCGCGCGCGCCGAGAACCGCGCGAGCGGGCTGACCTTCGAGCCGGTCGAGATCGGGGCGCTCGCGCGCCGCACGGTGCGCGACTGGGTGCAGGCCGCGCTCGCGAAGCGCATGGACCTCGGCTACGAAGGCCCGGAGGACGATACGCCGCTCGACGTCGACGGCAATCCCGTGATGCTGCGCGAGATGCTCGGCAACCTGGTCGACAACGCGATCCGCTACACGCCCGAAGGCGGCCGCATCACCGTGCGCGTGCGGGCCGAGCCCGCGGCGCGGCGCGTGCATCTCGAAGTGGAGGATACGGGCCCCGGCATCCCGGCCGGCGAACGCGAGCGCGTGGTCGAGCGCTTCTACCGGATCCTCGGCCGCGAAGGCGACGGCAGCGGCCTCGGGCTCGCGATCGTGCGCGAGATCGCCGCGCAGCACGGCGGCACGCTGACGCTCGACGATCACGTCTATCAGAGCGCACCGCGCCTCGCTGGCACGCTCGTGCGCGTCAGCCTGCCGTTGTCGGATACCGCCCCGGATCGATCCTGATACGGGCGGATCCGAACCGCATACCGCCGCATACGCGCCGCGATCGCATCGAAACCGGCGTTTTACCGCCCTGCCGCGACACGATCGGGGCACGAAACGGCCGATTCGGCGCGGGTTAACGTGCAGTCGTTTTGCGCCCGCGAGTCAGTGCGCCGTAAGTTTCCGTGCCAATAATCGTCGACAGGCCCGCCCACCCAAGGCGGCCACACATCTATATCAAGGGACTTGGAGACGATTCATGGCAACGTTAGGCGGGCAAATTTCGCACTCGCCGATGACGGGCGAAGAGAAGAAGGTGATCTTCGCGTCGTCGCTCGGCACCGTGTTCGAGTGGTACGACTTTTACCTGGCCGGCTCACTCGCGGCCTACATCAGCAAGAGCTTCTTCTCCGGAGTCAATCCGACCGCGGCATTCATCTTCACGCTGCTCGGCTTCGCGGCCGGGTTCGCCGTGCGTCCGTTCGGCGCGATCGTGTTCGGCCGGCTCGGCGACCTCGTCGGCCGCAAGCACACGTTCCTCGTGACGATCGTGATCATGGGCATCTCGACCTTCGTGGTCGGCTTCCTGCCCGGCTACGCATCGATCGGCATCGCGGCGCCCGTGATCTTCATCGCGATGCGGCTGCTGCAGGGCCTCGCGCTCGGCGGCGAGTACGGCGGCGCGGCGACCTACGTCGCCGAGCATGCGCCGGCGAACCGCCGCGGCTTCTACACCGCGTGGATCCAGACGACCGCGACGCTCGGCCTGTTCCTGTCGCTGCTCGTGATCCTCGGCGTGCGCACCTTCATCGGCGAGGAAGCGTTCGGCAGCTGGGGCTGGCGCGTGCCGTTCGTCGCATCGATCGCGCTGCTCGCGGTGTCGGTGTGGATCCGGCTGCAGCTGAACGAATCGCCGGTGTTCCTGCGCATCAAGGCGGAAGGCAAGACGTCGAAGGCGCCGCTGACCGAAGCGTTCGGCCAGTGGAAGAACCTGAAGCTCGTGATCCTCGCGCTCGTCGGCCTGACCGCCGGCCAGGCCGTCGTGTGGTACACGGGCCAGTTCTACGCGCTGTTCTTCCTCACGCAGACGCTGAAGGTCGACGGCGCCAGCGCGAACATCCTGATCGCGATCGCCCTCCTGATCGGCACGCCGTTCTTCCTGTTCTTCGGCTCGCTGTCGGACAAGATCGGCCGCAAGCCGATCATCCTCGCGGGCTGCCTGATCGCGGCGCTCACCTACTTCCCGCTGTTCAAGGCGCTTACGCACTACGCGAACCCGCAACTCGAACTCGCGACGCAGAAGGCGCCGATCACGGTCCTCGCCGATCCGGCCGCCTGCTCGTTCCAGTTCAACCCGGTGGGCACGTCGAAGTTCACGAACTCGTGCGACATCGCGAAGAGCGCGCTCGCGAAGGCCGGCCTGAACTACGAGAACGTCGCGGCACCGGCTGGCACGACCGCGCAGATCAAGGTCGGCGATACGGTGATCCCCGCGTATGACGGCAAGGCGGCCGACGCGAAGGCGCAAGGCGCGGCGTTCGACAAGACGCTCGCGTCGACGCTGAAGGCGGCCGGCTACCCGGCCAAGGCCGACCCGGCGCAGCTCAACTGGCCGATGACGATCGTGATCCTGACGATCCTCGTGATCTACGTGACGATGGTCTACGGCCCGATCGCGGCGATGCTGGTCGAGATGTTCCCGACGCGGATCCGCTACACGTCGATGTCGCTGCCGTATCACATCGGCAACGGCTGGTTCGGCGGCTTCCTGCCGGCGACCGCATTCGCGATCGTCGCGGCGAAGGGCAACATCTACTCGGGGCTCTGGTATCCGATCGTGATCGCGCTGGCCACGTTCGTGATCGGTGTGCTGTTCGTCAAGGAGACGAAGGACTCCAATATCTACGCGCAGGATTGAGGTCGCGTAGCGGGCGGCGTCCCCGCCCGCTACACTGCCCGAACGGGCCGCCGGCAACTTTTTTCAGGGAAGATGAAAAAAGGTGTTGACAGCCCGGCGGCACATCAGCATAATTCAAGTCTTCGGCGAATTAGCTCAGTCGGTTAGAGCGACGGAATCATAATCCGCAGGTCCGGGGTTCGAGTCCCTGATTCGCCACCAATTGCGAAAAGCCGCTGCTCCGAAAGGATCAGCGGCTTTTTTCATTGCTCCGCGATCCGCGCGCGGCATCCATCGCCCTCCAGCCGACCACGCGGCGCCACGCACGCGACATCCAGCATCCGGTTCGCCCGAGTCGCGCATAGGCACGAGCGACCTCCGTCCTCCTCCTGCCAACCGAAATCCAGCGCCATTCATCACGCCGGGCCCATCCGTTCGGCCTCGCGAATCATCGTCGTCGACTACGTGCGTTACAGTGCGGTTCGAACGCCGAGCACCGACGGGCTCGCGGCCATCCCGATTTGATTCGAACCGAGGCAATCGGATCCGGTCGGCAACACAGATAACAACAATCCCATGACTGAACACAACGAATCGAAGCACGACCAGTCCGTTCGACGTACGCGAAAACCGTGGCTGGTGGCGGGCGTCGCGATCGCGGTCGCTGCATTTTTCGGCGCGCGCTTCATGACGACGCGAGACGATCTGGACAAGCGCACGATCGACGACATCCTGAAAGTCGCGCTCGCGGACAAGAACACCGCGCCAACGGACGCCTGCGTCGGCCTGGCCGGCGCCGAACTACCCGCGGACGTGAACGCGAAGGAATTGCTGAGAGTCGACGGTGTGGTGAGAAAGGACGTGCAGGCGTTGATCAACCGTGGCCTGATTACCGTGAAATTCAACGCGGGCCGGGGCAAGCCGACGATCAGAAATCCGGACTACGAGCCGCATGACACGAATGTCCCGCTGAGCCATATCGAGCTCACGCCGGCCGGCAAGGCGTTCTATCGGTACAGGGAATTCGAGAGCAAGGACGCGTCCGCTCCCGGCGGGAGTGTCCTGTACATGATCAATTTGTTCTGCGCGCACGTGACCTACGGCGGCGTCGAGAAATTCATCGAGCCGATGAAGAATCCGTTCGACGACAATCCGCACCTGGTTTCGTGGGTCAACTTCCTGTGGAAACCGGATCAGCATGCCACGCCGTGGCTGGCAGACCCGGACCTCATGGACTCCCTGTCGTTCTACCCCGAAAAGGATGGCTGGGCGCACAAGGGGATTCTCATCGAACGGGACGACAACGGACACTGGGCGCTCGGCGACAATCCGTACGCGATCCGCTGGTAGACGCGCCATTGCGCGGCACGGCTCACCAGCCTGACGACCGATGAAGACGAGACGAGGCGTTCACGACCTCACTCATCTTCATCGTCAACGCCCGGCAGCGTACCGCCGCCCTAAGCGACCACCGCCCCGCGCTGGGCGTCGGGTACCTCCGCCCGCACCTTCCCCCGCCAGTTCTCCCCGCCCTCCAGCGCCGGCGTCGACTCGAACAGCTCCGCGATCCAGTCCGCGAACACGCGAACCTTCTGCGACAGATGCCGGTTGTGCGGATACACGATCGAGATCGGCTTGGGCTTCGGATTGCAATCGGGCAGCACCTCGACCAGCGTGCCGTCGCGCAGGTTCGGCAGCACCATGAACAGCGTCGGCTGGATCATCCCGAACCCTTCGAGCCCGCACGTCACGTACGCATCCGAATCGTTCACGGTGACACTGCCGTTCATCCGCACCTCGACCGGCTTGCCCTCGATCATGAACACCCACGGAATCGCCCGCGCGCCGTGACTCGCGCGGAAATTCACCGCATGATGGTCGGCCAGGTCGGCGATCTCCTGCGGCTCGCCGTGACGCGCGAGATAGTCGGGCGACGCGCAGGTCACGCGCTTGAGCATGCCGATCCGCCGCGCGACCATCGACGAATCTTCGAGCGGCCCGACCCGGATCATGCAGTCGATGCCCTCCTCGACCGGATCCACGTAGCGGTCCGCCAGGCCGAGGTCGAGCGTGATGTCCGGATAGCGCTGCCGGAAGATCGACAGCGCCGGCAGCACGACGCGCCGCCCGAGCGAACTCGGCATGTGGACGCGCAGCACGCCGCTCGGCTTGCGGTTGCCGGTCTGGAAACTCGCGTCGGCTTCCGCGATCTCCGAGATGATCTTCACGCAGTGCTCGTAATACGCGGCGCCCTCCGGCGTCAGCGACAGCCGGCGCGTTGTCCGGTGCATCAGGCGCACGCCGAGCAGCGCCTCGAGATTCTGGATGATGGTCGTGACCGACGCGCGCGGCATCGCGAGCGTGTCGGCCGCGCGCGTGAAGCTGTTCGCGTCGACCACGCGGGTGAAAACTTCCATTGCCTGGATGCGGTCCATGCTGCGCCCCCCTTCGAATCGCCAACGGAACAGAATAGAGCGCGCAACGCGCGCGGCACAAGCCCCCGCCCATTGTTCTCCACGCCTGAACAGTCACGGCGTTTCGGATTGGAAAGTGATCGGGATTCGCGCAGTTCCGAACGTCGACGGCTCCGTCCCCGGTTGCCACGCGCGGCATGCTCGCCGCGCACCGGCACGTTACCGCACGAACCGCTCGCGATAGCCCTGCGGCGACACGCCGAGCACGCGCACGAAACTGCGCCGCAGCGTCTCTTCCGAACCGAAGCCGCACCGCGTGGCGATCCGTTTGACGGGCCACGCGGTTTCGCCGAGCAAGCGCTGCGCAGCCTCGACGCGAATCTGTTCGACCGCGCGCGCGGGCGTGCGGCCGGTCCCCGCGCGGTAGTGCCGCACGAAGCTGCGTTCGCTCATGCTGACGCGCTCGGCGAGCGCCGGCACCGACAAGTCGGCCGTCAGGTGCTCGGCGATCCACGCATGCAGTTCGCCGAAACGGTCGTCGGTGCGCTGCATCGACAGCATCGCGCTGAACTGCGCCTGCCCGCCCGGCCGCTTCAGGAACACGACGAGTTCGCGCGCGGCATCGAGCGCGATCGCCCGCCCGAGATCCTCCTCGACCAGCGCGAGCGCGAGATCGATGCCGGCCGTCACGCCGGCCGACGTCCACAGCGCGCCTTCGCGGATGAAGATCGGATCGGGCTCGACGCGCACGTTCGGATAGCGCGCGGCGAATTCGTCGCAGCGCGCCCAGTGCGTGACCGCGCGCCGCCCGTCGAGCAGGCCGGCCTCGGCGAGCAGGAACGCACCGGTGCAGACCGACGCGACACGTCGCGCGCGCTGCGCCTGCTGCCGGACCCAGCGCACCGTGCGCGCATCGCGCGACGCGGCCTGCACGCCCTTGCCGCCGGCCACGATCACCGTGTCGGGCCGCCCGGCCGAGCGCAGCGAATCGGCCATCACGACGAGCCCCGACGACGTCTCGACCGGCCCCGGCTCGGCGGCCACGACGCGCGGCGCATACGGCGCGGGCCGGCCGCGCTCCTGCGCGAGTTCGTTGACGGAGGCGAACACCTGCAGCGGCCCGGTCACGTCGAGCAACTGCGCACGGGGGAACGCGAGGATCAGGATCGAGCGCGGAGCGGCTGGCATGGCGATTGGCTGAAAACGTGGGCGATCTGGCAATTTCGCCAAACACTACGCGCCTAGAATCGATCTGTCCATCGTGCGCCGGCCGCGGCGCCTCCCCTTCCCTTCGGAGTGTTCGCATGACCCTGCATATCGGCTTTCTCGTGTTTCCGGGTGTCCAGCAACTCGATCTCACCGGCCCGCACGACGTGCTCGCATCGCTGCCCGACGCGGCGGTTCATCTGGTCTGGAAATCGCGCGACACCGTCGCGTCGAGCAGCGGCCTCGCGCTCGCGCCGACCTGCACGTTCGACGACTGCCCGCCGCTCGACGTCATCTGCGTGCCCGGCGGAATCGGGATCAACGAACTGCTGCTCGATGCCGAAACGATCGCGTTCGTGCAGCAGCGCGCGGCCGCCGCGCGCTACGTGACGTCGGTCTGCACGGGCGCGCTGCTGCTCGGCGTGGCCGGCCTGCTGCGCGGCCGCCGCGCGACGACGCACTGGGCGTTTCATGCGCTGCTCGCGCCGCTCGGTGCGGTGCCCGTGCGCGAACGCGTGGTGCGCGACGGCAACCTGATCACCGGCGGCGGCGTGACGGCCGGCATCGACTTCGCATTGACGATCGCCGCCGAACTGGTCGGCGACGAAGAGGCGCAGGCGATCCAGCTCGCGCTCGAATATGCGCCCGCGCCGCCGTTCGATGCAGGCTCGCCGGATACCGCGCCGGCATCGGTCCTGAAGCGCGTGACCGAGCGTTCGGCTGCGGGGCTGGAGAAGCGGAAGCAGACGATCGACGCAGCCTTGCGCGCGATGTCGCGCTGATCCCCGGTACACGGAAACCGGCGCGCGGCCGTGCAGCCTGCCCGCGCTCCGCAGCCTTCAAATTCACGGACCGGACCTACCGATGAACATCATCCGCAGCACCGCGTTCACCGCACAGCGCGCATGGGGCGCGCTGGACATCGCGAACCTGAACGGCATCACGGTCCGCCTGCACTGGACCGATCAGCCGTACCGGTGGCACGTGAACGACGGCGAGGAAGTCTTTGCGGTGCTCGACGGCCGCGTCGAGATGCGTTACCGCGAAGCAGGCATCGAGCACGCGACGGTGCTCGAAACGGGAGACGTCTTCCATGCGACGGTCGGCACCGAACATGTCGCGCATCCGCTCGGAGAAGCGCGCATTCTGGTGATCGAGACCGCAGGCAGCGTCTGACGACGGGCGGCGCGCCGCGCGCGTCGCACGGAGTCGACGGGCATCAGCCCGAGATGGTGCCCGTCCCCTGCGACGGGATCAGCTTCGGCTGCGGCGCGCACAGGCACTGGCACAGGTCGTGTTCGAGCGCGACGACCTTGCCCATCACGGTCATCGTCCGCTCGCCGCCATCGGAGACGATCACCCCCTGGGTCTTGCACGCGGCGCAGAACACAGGCGCGCCGAGATAGGCAAGCTCGCGGCCGTCGAACGACGAATTGGCGATCCCGTCGAGCACGACGCCGCCGTGATCGGTCGTGTCGCCCTTCAGAATGAATTTGCGGCTCATGGTTCGGCTCTCCCTCGGAAACGCCGCGCAGCACGGCGTCGGGCCGCGTGCGGGCAGTCGGTATCCGCCCGTCGGTCGCGGGCGTTTCGCGAGGATATCACCGCGCAGCCGCTCGCCGTCGCCCTGATCAGAACTTGTGGCGCATGCCGATCCGCGCCTGGAACTGCCGGTCGTTCGCGGAGGCGCCGGGGCCGTTGATCGCCGCGACCGCCGCATGCCCGGTCGAGTCGGTGCCCGACGCACGCTGGAACACGGCGCTCACGTAGACGTCGGTGCGCTTCGACAGGAAATAGTCGAGCCCCGCGGCAACCTGGTGATACGTCGCGCCGTCGCGACCGTCCACGCCGCCGCCGCGCGTGTAGTCGTACGCCACGCCGCCGAACAGGTAAGGCGTGAACTGATAGCGCACGCTCGCCTCGGCGTTGTTGAACACCGCGTTGCCGGACACTCCACCCGGATTCGGCCCGGACGACAGATCGCCGAGCTGGCGAAACGACGTGTTCGTGTACATCGCGCCGAGCGTCACCGCGCCGATCGCATAGGTGCCGCCGAGCGCCACGACCTGCAACGTGCGCGCCGACGCATAGCCCGAATACGCCGGCGACAGCATGTTGTTGCCCGGCACGCCGCCCACGGTCGGCGCGGGGCTGCCGGTCGTGCCGAAGAACGACACGTTCGGGTTGCGCGCATTCAGGTAGCCGGCCGCCACCGCGAGCGGCCCGCGCGTGTAGCCGGCCGTGGCCGACCACACCTGGTTGCGCGTCGTCGCGCCCGCCACGCCGCCGACCCCGTACATCGCGGCGACGCGCAACCCGCCGTAGTCGTTGCTGGTGAACTTGATCGCGTTGTTGGTCGAGTTCGCGTTGTTCACGTTGTCGAGGTCGCCGGGGTGCGCGACCATGTAGCCGCCGAACAGCGCAGCGGCCTCGAGCGGGCCGAGGAAGTCGACGTTGGTGTCGTACTGCCGCCCGAGCGTGACGGTGCCGAGCGGTCCCGACAGCCCGACGAACGCCTTCTTGCCGAAGATCAGCCCGCCCTGCCCGAGCTTGCCGGTGCTCGGATCGAACCCGTTCTCGAGCGTGAAGACGGCCTTCAGCCCGCCGCCGAGATCCTCGCTGCCACGCAGCCCCCAGCGGCTCGCCTGCTGCACGCCGCCGAGCATCCGCAGCGCGGGCTTGCCGCTTGCCACGCCGTTCGCGCCGGTCACCGCGACGTTGCTCGAGTAAGTCAGCCCTTCATCGATAATGCCGTACAGCGTGACGCTGCTCTGTGCGTGCGCCGCACCCGCGATCAGCGCGACGCCCGCGCCTGCCAACAGCCGTTTTTTCATCGAGAGATCTCCATTGCGCGGGTCGAATGGCCAAACGCAGGCGTGCGCGCCCCCCGCAGGCGCGCGGCCTGCCGGCACGGACCGGAACGGTCCGCTATCAGCCGGGAAAAGTGGTCAGCGCAGCGCGTCGGCGACGACGGGCGGCAGCGTCCGGCAACGGCCGGCCGCGACTTCGTACGCATGGCCGAACTGGAGCACGCCCCAGTCGTCGCGGTAGCGGCCGACGATCTGCATGCCGATCGGCAAGCCGGTCGCGGAGAAACCGCACGGCACGGACAGGATCGGCGCCTCGGTCGACGACAGCAGCCAGCACACGCGCATCCAGTCGATGTAGGTCGTGTTCGCGATGCCGAGCACGTCGGCGGGCACGCGCAGCGCGGCGTCGAACGGCATCACCTGCGTCGTCGGCAGCACGTAGAACGCATAGCGCTGCATGAACGCACGCATCCGGTCGAACAGCCGTGTCTTGCGCACGAACATGCGGCCGAGATCCGCGGCCGAGAGCGACCGATGCAGCCGGTATTCGTCGAGGAGTTCGGGCTTCAGCGCGGCACGCTGCCGTTCGTCGAAGCCGTCGACCAGCGTGCCGATCATCCAGGCACGCTCGATGCGGAATACTTCTTCGGCCTCCGAAAGATCGGGATCGTCGAATTCGACTTCGCAGCCGAGCGACGCGAACACGCGCGCCTGCGCATCGACGGCGCGCCGGATCTCCGGATCGACCGGCACGCCGGGCAAGCCGCGCGACATCGCGATGCGCGTGCCGCGGAAATCGCGTTCGAGCGGCTGCGCGAAGCGCGCGCCCGGCTCCGCGATTTCAGTCGCGGTTTCGCCGCTCGGCCCGGCGATCGCGGACAGCAGCAGCGCGGTGTCGGCGACGTCGCGCGCCATCGGCCCGTCGACGCCGAGCGTCGCCCAGCCGTTCAGGTCCGGCGCGCGCGGCACGCGGCCCGGCGACGGCCGCAGCCCGACCACGCTGTTCCACGCGGCCGGGTTGCGCAGCGAGCCGCCCATGTCGCTGCCGCATGCGAGCGGATTCATCCCGCAGGCGAGCGCCGCGGCAGCGCCGCCGCTGCTGCCGCCCGCGGAACGCGTCAGGTCCCACGGGTTGCGGGTCGCGCCGAACACCTCGTTGAACGTATGCGAGCCGGCGCCGAATTCCGGCGTGTTCGACTTGCCGATCATCAGCGCGCCGGCACTCGCGCAGCGGCGCACGATCAGCGCGTCGTGCTGCGGCACGTGATCGGCGAACAGCGGCGAGCCGAAGGTCGTGCGCACGCCGCGCGTCGCGGTCAGGTCCTTCTGCGACACCGGCAGCCCGTGCAGCGGCCCCACCCATTCGCCGCGCGCCCAGCGTGCGTCGATCTCGCGTGCGCGGGCACGCAGCGCATCGGGATCGACGACGGTGACGAGCGCGTTCACGCGCGGGTTGACCGTCGCGATGCGCGCGAGATGCGCATCGAGCAGGTCGCACGCGCTGATCTGCCGCGCCTTCAGCAGATCGAGCATGGTGCGTGCGGGCAGGTCGCACAGGTCGCCGGCGGCGACGTCGGCCGGCGACGACGAAAACGAAACGGTGGTGGTCATGGGGCGAATGGAAGAAAAGGAAGATCGGTCAGTCATCCTGAGCGCTTCGATCGGACGCAAACGCGAGCGCGACGAGCGACAGCACGCCGCAGACGATCACGTACCACGCCGGCGCGGCCGGATTGCCGGTCGCCCCGATCAGCCAGGTGACGATGAACTGCGCGAAGCCGCCGAAGATCGACACGCCGCCCGCATACGCGATCGACAGCGCGGTCGCCCGCGTGCTCTTCGGAAACAGCTCCGCGAGGATCACGCCGTTCGCGCCGGCATTGATCGAGTGCAGCGCGGCGAGCAGCATCACGACCGCGTACATCGTCGCGATCGACGGCACCGCGCGGATCAGCCAGAAGCCCGGCAGGATCAGCACGGTCAGCGCGACACGCGTCCACAGCGCGACGCGCTTGCTGCCGGTGCGGTCCGACAGCCGTCCGCCGATCGGCGCGGCGACGAACATCACCGCGCCGGACAGGATGCCGCACCACAACGCGGTATCCATCGGCAGGTGCAGCACGCGGATCGCGTACGTCGACATGTAATAGAGGACGATGAAGTGCGCCGCGGTGCCGCCGACCACGAGGCCGAGCGCGGTCAGCACGGCGCCGCCGTCGCGCCGCAGCACGGTGCCGAGTACCGCGGACGGGCGCCGCGCGGCCGCGGCCGGCGCGTGCTGCTCGATCGCATTGAAGCGCGCGCGCAGATACAGGCCGACCGGCGCGATCAGCACGCCGGCGAGGAACGGCACGCGCCAGCCCCACGATTCGAGCGCGGCGGGGGCGAGGAAATGCGACAGCAGGAAGCCGACCAACGAGCCGGCCAGCGCCGCGGCGCCCTGGCTCGCGAACTGCCAGCTCGTGTAGTAGCCGCGCTCGCCGGGCGGCGCGCGTTCGGCGAGCAGCGACGTCGACACGCCGACCTCGCCGCCGGCCGAAAAGCCCTGCAGCAGCCTGGCGAGCACGACCAGCACGGGCGCCGCGATGCCGATCTGCGCATAGGTCGGCAGAATGCCGATCATCCCGGTGCCGAGCGCCATCGTGACGAGCGTGAGGTTCATTGCCGGCACGCGGCCGAAGCGGTCGGCCACGAGCCCGATCACGACGCCGCCGACCGGCCGCGCGATGAAGCCGACGCCGAACGTCGCGACCGACATCAGCAATTGCTGCTGCGCGGACGCGGCCGGAAAGAACAGTTTGCCGAGCAGCACCGCGAAGAAGCTGAACACGGTGAGATCGAAGAATTCGAGGCCGTTGCCGATCGTGATCGCGACGATCAGCTGGCGATTGGACGGGGATGCGGCAACGTCGCCGACATGCCCGCCGAACATGCTGTCCGCTCGGGGCGCCTTCATGAAGATGAGTCTCCGTACTGGTTATGCGGGTCTGGTGCGCGGCCCGTTCGACGGCCTGCGCATGCAGTCTAGGCATTCAAAATACGCAGCCCGGAGCGACATTTTCCGATCGTGATAACGCCCGGTTATCGCGTGCTTTTCGCGCGCCGCCGCGGTGTAGGATGCGAAGGTCGCCACTGCCGCCGCGCCCTGCCACGCCGTGAAACACCACCAGCTCCGGGCGCTTGCCGCCATTGCCGAACACGGCAGCCTGCGCGCCGCCGCGCGCGCGATCCACCTGTCGCAGCCCGCGCTCACGAAAGCGATCCGCGAACTCGAGCAGGACCTCGGCGTGCCGCTCGTCACGCGCAACGCGCGCGGCGCGCAGCTCACGCGCTTCGGGCAGGCCGTCTATGCGCGTGCGCGCCTGATCCTCGCGGAGATGCAGCACGCGCGCGACGACGTGATCCAGCTTTCAGGCGGCAAGGAAGGCGCGCTCGCGTGCGCGCTGACGCCGCTGATGTCGCTCGGCTTCCTGCCGGCCGCGCTCGACGCGTTTCGGCAGCGGATGCCGACGATCCGCCTCGACGTGCGCGAAGGCTTTCTCGACACGGCGCTGCCGCGCCTGCGCGACGGCTCGCTCGACTTCGTGATCGCGATCGTCGATGCGACGCGGCTGTCACCCGAATTCGCGTTCCGGCCGCTGCTCGAATCGGAGCTGATCCTGATGACGCGCGCGAGCAATCCGCTGCGCCACTGCACGTCGCTCGCGCAGCTGCAGGACGCGCAGTGGGTGCTGAACACGTCGCCGGAAAGCATCGGCCGGCTGCTGCAGAACGTGTTCGTCGCGCACGGCTACCGGGCGCCGCAGCCGATCGTCGAATGCACGTCGTTCAGCGCGGCGTTCTCGCTGTCGGTGCACACCGACACCGTGTCGTGCGTGCCGAAGCATTTCATGGAAGTCGACTGGATCCGGGAACGGATGGTCACGATCGACGTGAAGGAGACGATTCCGACCGTGTCGGCCGGCGTGCTGACGCGCCGCGACGCGCTCAACACGGTCGCGTGCGACTACCTGATCCACTGCTTCGTCGAGGCCGTGCGGCGGCACGATCCCGCGAAGCTGCTGTGGCGATAGCGACGCGTCTGATTTGATTCGGCCTGCATTGATCATATCGATCGTTTTATACGAAAACTTTTCACGCATTTTCGTACATTTACTAAATACAGACCGATAAAATAGGTTTATATCGAGCGGAATACGAAAATAATTCCGCCGAACCCGCATCCGCCCAACCGCTTATTCTGAAACCAATCAGGCAGCCGATCAACACACCATTTCATAATACTTATTCGTTAAAACGAGTCGTTCAAGCCAATCCGTCGAAGAATAAAATTCAATAAACCAATTTCTGGTCTTCGATAAAAAAATGGACGAATTCCTCCCAATGCGGCTGTTCATCAAGGTCGCCGAACTCCACAGTTTCGCGCGCGCGGCGACGGAACTGAACATCTCCAACTCGTCGGCCACGCGCCTCGTGATGGGCATCGAGGACCGGCTCGGCGCACGCCTGCTGAACCGCACGACGCGCAGCCTGTCGCTGACCGACGCCGGTCATCTGTACCTCGCCCAGATCCGTCACGTGATCGAGGAAATCGACCGCGTCGAGGAAACGATCGCGTCGATGCACCACGAGCCGATCGGGTCGCTGAAGATCGCCGCGCCGGTGATGTTCGGCATGCACGTGCTCGCCCCTGCGATCGACGTGTTCAAGGCGCGGCATCCGGCCATCGTGCCGGAGGTCACGATGCTGGACCGCCATGTCGACCTCGTGTCGGAGGGCTTCGACGTCGGGCTGCTGCTGTCGCAGCACATCGGCAACAACACGCTGGTGAAACGCCCGCTCACGCGCCTGAAGCGGATCGTCTGCGCGGCGCCGTCGTATATCGAACGGCACGGTGCGCCGGCCCATCCTCACGACCTCGCATCCCACGCGTGCCTCGCGTTCCATGCCGACTTCGCGGGCGAGCACCTGTCGTTCGACCCGGGTTCCGCGTGTGTCACCGTGCGCCCGAACAAGTCCGCGTCGTCGAACAACATCGGGCTGATCCGCAACTGGGCGCTCGCCGGCATGGGCATCGCGGTGCTGCCGGACTTCCTCGCCGCACCGGATCTCGCCGCCGGCCGGCTGCGCGAACTGCTCGCCGACTATCGGCTCGAGGAACTCGAGATGAACGTCGTGTACCCGAGCCGGCGCCATTTTCCTCGCAAGGCGCGGCTTTTCATCGATCACCTGATCGATCATTTCGTCAGGTGAATGAAAGGCTGTAATCACGTGCCATTTTTACCAACGCCGGCGACGCCGTACGACCAGCGCCTCGGTTATTCGACGCTTCCCGCATTCCAGCAGCAGCTGCTCGCGCGCGGCTTCGTCATCGGCAAGCAGGTGCGCGATTCGGTCGTGCGACCAGCTGATCCACTGCTTCGTCGAGACCGCGCGGCGGCACGATCCCGCGAAGCGGCCATCGCGATAGCGACCTGCTCAGACGAACAGCGCGACGCATAGCGCGGCGCCGCACAGATACGTGCCGAGCGCGCCGATGAAACGCAGGGGATTCGGCCTGGCCATGGTCGGCCACGCGAGCAATCCGATCACGAGCAGGCAGCGGCACGCGGTTGCCGCGACGATCAACGAGACGATCGCGCGCGATGGGTCGTGTGCGCCGAAATATAGAAACAGCACCGCGAGAAACGGTGCGTATTCGGCCGTGTTGCCATGCGCGCGCACGATCTTGTGCAATCCGTCGGTCGGATCGGACGCACACCCGGAATTGGTGGTACGCCGGAAGCGCGTGACGGACACGACCAGGCCGAGCCCGAACAGCAGCAACCCCAGGATCGCCGTGCAAACGAGCGCGACGGGATGAATCGACATGGCACCCCCGGCGAAAACGGACATGCGCCGCATATCCGGCGATCGTACCTGCGGCCCGTGCATCCGGCTATCTCGGAAACTCGTAGCTTCGTCGCGCATCGCGCCATGACTTCGGCAATACGATCGGACCCGATTTGTCGCGATTTCGCAATGCACAAGGCCGGTGCGTAAAACGATCGGCGCGATGGCGCGATCGGCGCGGCCACCCTCCATTCCCTTTGACACACGCAGGCACGCGAGCGGACTGCGCAAACGTTACGTCACGGCGACACGCGCCACCGCACCACAGGCCGGTTCCCGCATGTCACAGGCATGCGCGTTGCGCCGACGCATCTCGGTAGTGAACCACCCTTGGCAGCCCGCTGCGGAGGACTACACTAATCCTTAATGGGGTGCGGCCGGAGCCTGCGCCTTCAGGGAGACGCCGCCATGAATCGGCCGCTGAATCGCATCCTGCCGCGCGTGACCGGGAGTGCATCGGTCTGGACGTGGATCAAGTGGTCCTTGCTCGCCGCGCTGGTGATCGCGGTGGCGATCATTGCCCGGCTCGTGATGACCGAGTTCGAGACGTCGCGCCTGCAGGCGCGCTACCTGTCCGAGCTCACCCGCGACATCGGCTATACCGTCGAGGCGGGCGCGAGCGATCACATCCGCTTCCCCGTCAACGGGCCGTACGACCAGCGCCTCGGCTATTCGCTGCTGCCCGCGTTCCAGCAACATCTGCTCGCGCGCGGCTTCGTCGTCGGCAAGCAGGCGCGCGATTCGGAACGGATGCTGTCGCTCGCCGATCGCGGCCTGTTCCTGCCTTACGAAGAGAAAGACCAGGCCGGGCTGATGCTGTTCGACTCGACCGGCTCGCCGCTGTTCGCGACCGTGTTCCCGCAACGCGTGTACGCCGACTTCGACACGGTGCCGCGCGTCGTCGCCGATTCGCTGCTGTTCATCGAGGATCGCTACCTGCTCGACGCGAACCAGCCGAACCGCAACCCGGCGATCGACTGGGGCCGCTTCGGCCGCGCGCTCGCCGACCAGGCGCTGCACGTCGTCAACCGTCATCAGGCACGCCCGGGCGGCAGCACACTCGCGACGCAAATCGAGAAGTTCCGCCATTCGCCGGACGGCCGCACCGCGACGCCGCCGGAGAAGCTGCGCCAGATCGCGTCCGCGTCGATCCTCGCCTACATGAACGGCCCGCAGACGATGCTCGCGCGCCGCGCGATCGTCGTGCGCTACCTGAACTCGGTACCGCTCGCCGCGCGGCCGCACGTGGGTGAAATCACCGGCATCGGCGACGGTCTCGCCGCGTGGTACGGCCGCGACTTCAACGACGTGAACCGCATCCTGTCCGCGCCGACGACCGGCGACAACGTCGACGAACAGGGCAAGACATTCCGCGAAGTGCTGTCGCTGATCATCGCGCAGCGCGCGCCGTCGTACTTCCTGAATCGCGGCTATCCCGCGCTGCAGAAGCTGACCGACAGCTACCTGCGGCTCCTGTCGAACGGCGGCGTGATCTCGCCCGCGCTGCGCGATGCGGCGCTTGCCGCGCAGATCGAGCGCAGCGCGCCGCCGGCCGCCGCGCACGTGCAGTCGTTCGTGTCGCGCAAGGCCGTGTCGTCCGCGCGCGCGTCGCTGCTGTCGGCACTTGGGATCAGCGACCTGTACCAGCTCGACCAGCTCGACCTCGAAGCCACCAGCACGCTCGACAACGGCGTGCAGCAGGCGGTCGCCGAACGGCTCGCGAAGGCGTCGACCCGCGACGGCGCGCAGGCCGCCGGCCTGTACGGCTTCGAGATGCTCGCGCCGAAGGACGACCCGTCGCACCTCACGTACAGCTTCACGCTGTACGAGCATCGCAACGGCGCGAACATGCTGCGCGTGCAGACCGACAGCGTGAACCAGCCGTTCGACGTGAACCGCGGCGGCCGCATCAACCTCGGCTCGACCGCGAAGCTGCGCACGCTGATCACCTACCTGCAGATCGTCTCCGACCTGCATGCGCGCTACGGCAACCTGTCGAACGCGCAACTCGCGAAGGTGAAGCCCGACCCGCTCGACGGGCTGTCGCACTGGGCGCTCGACTACCTGTCGCATACGCGCGACCGCTCGCTCCAGGCGATGCTCGACGCGTCGGTCGAACGCAAGTACTCGGCGAGCCCCGACGTGTTCTACACGGGCGGCGGCGCGCAGGTGTTCTCGAACTTCGAGAAGTCGGACAACGGCCGCATCCTGACGCTGCATACGGCGTTCGAGCACTCGGTCAACCTCGTGTTCGTGCGGCTGATGCGCGACATCGTCCATTACGAGATGCTGCAGGCGGCCGGCCCGTCGTCGTCGTGGCTCGACGATCCGGCGCAGCGCAAGCATTACCTCGAGCAGTTCGTCGACGGCGAAAGCCAGGTCTACCTGAAGCGCTACTACACGCGCTATGCGGGCAAGGCGCCCGACGACGCGCTCGCGCTGCTGCTGCAGAACGTGCGCAAGTCGCCGCCGAAGATCGCGACGGTGCTGCGCAGCGTCGCGCCGAACGAATCGCTCGCGTGGTTCGATGCGCAGATGCGCGCGCAGCTGAAAGGCACGCCGGCCGCGACGCTGTCGGACGACGATCTCGCCGCGCTCTACGCGAAATACGCGATCGACCGCTTCAACCTCAACGATCGCGGCTATATCGCGAGCGTCCACCCGCTCGCGCTGTGGACGCTCAACTACCTGCGCGCCCACCCGAACGCGTCGCTCGCCGAGGTCCGGCGCGACAGCCGCGATGCCCGCTTCTACACGTACTCGTGGCTGTACAAGACGCGCTACCACGCGACCCAGGACCGGCGCATCCGCCGCATGGTCGAGCTGCGCGCGTATGCGGAAATCACGAAGGCGTGGCGCGCGCTCGGCTACCCGTTCGAGGAAGTCACGCCGTCGTACGCGGCCGCGATCGGCGCATCGGGCGACCAGCCCGACGCGCTCGCGAAACTGATCGGCCTGATCGCGACCGGCGGCCGGAAGGCGCCGACCGAGACGATCACGCGCCTCGATTTCGCGAAGGGCACGCCGTACGAGACGCGCTTCGTGCGCGCGGCCGCGCAGCCGCAGCCGATGCTGTCGCCGGAGATCGTCAACGTGGCGCGCACGCTGCTGCGCGACGTCGTGCTGAACGGCACGGCGCGGCGCCTGTCGGGCGGCTTCACGCTGCCCGACGGCAAGACGCTGCAGGTCTACGGCAAGACCGGGACGGGCGACCAGCGCTTCAATGTCTACGCGCGCGGCGCGCGGCTGATCGAGTCGCGCAAGGTCAATCGCAGCGGCACGTTCGTGTTCGTGCTCGGCGACCGCTTCTTCGGCGTGCTGACGGCGACCGCGCACGAACCTTACGCGGCGCGCTACGACTTCACGAGCGCGATGGCCGTGCAGTTGCTGAAGTCGATGGCGCCGGCGCTCGCGCCGCTGATCGAACGCCCGGCCGAGGCCGGCACGCGCACGACGGGCCCCGCGCCGCAGGCGGAAACGCCGGCGCCGCAGGTCGAGCCGTCCTGACGGCGGCCCGTGCGCTCACGCCACGACGCGCCGCTCAGTGCGAGCGGCCGTCGTAGTGCGTGACGGGCAGCGCATCGAAGTCGACATCCTCGAGGCATCGCACGTTGATCGCGGCCATCGCGGTGCCGTCCGGATGGGTCCCCTCGGCGAACGTGTGCCGCAGCGCTTGCAGAAGCGATGGCGGATCACGTGCTTGTTGAACAGGTAGGTGGCGAGATTGTCGTCGGGTGTGAGGAGTGTCATGTGATCGCGCGGCACGAACCACATCAGCGCGCCCTTGCGCCGGCAGATCGAGCAGTTGCAGGCCATCACGCCCTGCAGGTCGCCTTGTGCCTCGAACTTCACGTCGCCGCAATGACAGCTTCCGTGATAAAGCATGGTCGTCTCCCGGGGCGGCCCGTGCGCGTCGGCGGTATCCGGGCGGACACCGTTGGCCAGGCCGGTCCAAACGCGTACAGTAGCGCTCGCATGCGCCGCACGCAACGTCCGGCGGCGCCCGCCCCGACCCTCTGCGACCAAGGAAAACCGTCATGCTCGAACTGCGCCCCGGCTGCGAATGCTGCGACAAGGACCTGCCGCCCGATTCGGCGGAAGCGCGCATCTGTACGTTCGAATGCACGTTCTGCGCGACCTGCGCCGACGACGTGCTGAAGGGCCGCTGCCCGAACTGCGGCGGCGACCTGGTCGCGCGTCCGCGGCGGCCGGCGAGCCTGCTCGCGAAGTACCCGCCATCGACGCAACGCATCGTCAAGCCGGGCGGCTGCGCGAACGCCTGACAGCGCCGCACCGTCCGTCCGTTTCCGTCACGACATCTCGATCCGCGCGCGCGTCACCGCGAGCAGCGACGCCATCGCGCGGCGCGCGCCGTCCTCGTCGCGCACGCGGATCGCATCGCTGACGGCAACGTGCTCGGCGAGCGATGCGTTGTAGACGTGCGCCCGGCGCGCGTTCAGATGCAATTGCGCTTCCAGCGTGCGGTCGATCAGCGCGCCGAGCGGCACCAGCAGTTCGTTGCCGCCGGCCTCCAGCACGCTCAGGTGAAAACGCAGGTCCGCACGCACCCACTCGTCGACGTTGCGCGCGGCGGCCATCGCGCGCGCCGCGCCATCGATCGCATCGAACGCTTCGGGCGTATGCGTGCGAGCAGCCAGCGCGGCCGCATGCGGCTCGATCATCTCGCGCATTTCCTGCAGCTTCAGCGCGAACGCGAGCGGCGGCGCGACGCGCGCGTACCAGTCGAGCAGGTCGGCGTCGAGCAGGTTCCATGCGCGGCGCGGCCGCACGCGCGTGCCGACCTTCGGCCGCGATTCGACCAGTCCCTTCGACGTCAGCGTGCGCAGCGCCTCGCGCAGCACCGTGCGGCTCACCCCGAACATCGCCATCAGGTCCGGCTCGCGCGGCAGCAGCGACTCGGGCGGATAGTCGCCCCGCAGGATCGCCGTCGCCAGCCGGAAGGCCGTCTGTCCATGCAGGTCGCGCTGAATGATCGTTCTCCGGTGATGGGCAACGCCGCGGCTGCCCACTATCTGCACAATAGTGCTATTAATACTATTTTTTAACGGGCTACGCTAGGATCGTCGTCACGTACTCGACCGGCGCCGCGTCCGCACGTCCGCGCCGGTCCACCCTGGAGACAAGCGACATGAAAATCACCCGCCTCGAAACCTTCGTCGTCCCGCCGCGCTGGCTGTTCCTCAAGATCGAGACCGACGAGGGCATCGTCGGCTGGGGCGAGCCGATCGTCGAGGGCCGCGCGCACACGGTCGAGGCCGCGGTGCAGGAACTCGCCGACTACCTGGTCGGCCGCGACCCGCTGCTGATCGAGGATCACTGGCAGGTGATGTACCGCGCCGGCTTCTACCGCGGCGGCCCGATCATGATGAGCGCGATCGCGGGCGTCGACCAGGCGTTGTGGGACATCAAGGGCAAGCATCACGGCGTGCCCGTGCATGCGCTGCTCGGCGGCCAGGTGCGCGAGCGCATCAAGGTGTATTCGTGGATCGGCGGCGACCGGCCGAGCGACGTCGCGAACAATGCACGCGCCGTGGTCGAGCGCGGCTTCAAGGCGGTGAAGATGAACGGCTCCGAAGAGCTGCAGATCGTCGACACCTACGACAAGGTCGAGCAGGTGATCGCGAACGTCGCGGCGGTGCGCGACGCGGTCGGCCCGCACGTCGGGATCGGCGTCGACTTCCACGGCCGCGTGCACAAGCCGATGGCGAAGGTGCTCGCGAAGGAGCTCGATCCGTACAAGCTGATGTTCATCGAGGAGCCGGTGCTGTCGGAGAACGCCGAGGCGCTGCGCGACATCGTCAACCAGACCAACACGCCGATCGCGCTCGGCGAGCGGCTCTACTCGCGCTGGGACTTCAAGCACATCCTCGCGGGCGGCTACGTCGACATCATCCAGCCCGATGCGTCGCACGCGGGCGGCATCACCGAGTGCCGCAAGATCGCGACGCTCGCGGAAAGCTACGACGTCGCGCTCGCGCTGCACTGCCCGCTCGGCCCGATCGCGCTGGCCGCATGCCTGCAGCTCGACGCGGTCAGCTACAACGCGTTCATCCAGGAACAGAGCCTCGGCATCCACTACAACCAGGGCAACGACCTGCTCGACTACCTGCGCAACCCCGAGGTGTTCCGCTACGAGGACGGCTTCGTCGCGATCCCGCAGGGCCCGGGGCTCGGCATCGACGTCAACGAGGAGAAGGTGCGCGAGATGGCGAAGACGGGCCACCGCTGGCGCAACCCGGTGTGGCGCCACGCGGACGGCAGCGTCGCCGAGTGGTGATGCCGAGGTGAGATGAGATGCGATGCGCGGCGGGCATGCCGCGCATCGGCTTCGAGACGGCCGCCCGGCAGGCGGCCGTTCTTGCATCCGCGGCTCGCGGCGCGCGGGCACCCGGCCCTGCGCCGCGGCGAGCCGGCCGTCAGCCGAGCGCCGCGAACCCCGGCACGCAGGACGCCAGCACGGCGGCCGCGACGAACACGCCGATCATCGTCAGCGCCTCGAGGTGAAGGATGTTGCGGAACGTGTGCGCATCCTCGGTCGACGCGGTACGGCGCAGGCGCGGCAGCGCGGAGAAGCGGTTCAACCCGCCGAGCACGAGCGCGAGCGCGACGAGCAGCAGCTTGAGCAACAGCACGCGCCCCCACGTGCTGCCGTCGAGCGGCGCGACCGAGCCGCCGAGCCCGCGCAGTGCATTAAGCACGCCCGTGCCGAGCACGAACACGACCGCGATCACCGACGTACGCGACAGGTGCTGGCCGATCCGGATCAGCGCGCCGCGCGCGACCGACGAGCCGAGCACCGGCAGCACCGCGAGCCCGCCCGCGAGCACGAGGCCGCCCCACACCGCGGTGGCGAGCAGGTGCAGCGTCTGCACGCCGACCGCCGCGGACAGCGGGCCGGTATCGGCCGCATGGCCGAGCGACGCCTTGCCGACCGCGACCACGATCACCGCGAGCCACAGCACCGCGTGCGCGACCGGGCCGTCCGGCTTCGCGAGCGCGACGATCGCGAGCACCACGGCGCCGGCGAACGCGACGCTCCACGCGAAGCCCGCGTGGGTCTGCGTGAGCATGACGGGAATCGCGGCGAACGCACCGCCGAGCCCCGCGCCGCTCATCGCCGCGGCTTCGTACACGAGCCAGCCGAGATCGGCGAGCACGAGCGCGAGCGCCGCCGCGACCAGCGAATGTTGCGCGCGCAGCCATGCGGGATGCGACGGCGCGACGACCGGCCGCGCGCCGTCCTTGCCGAGCCACGCCTTGAGCAGCGCCGAGCCGACCGCCATCGCGAACGTCGCGTCCATCAATGCCGCCAGCGCGACCTGCCCGATCCACAAGCTGTCGATCCTCATCGCGCGCACCCTCCCGGGAACGGCCGGCCGGCGGCGCGGCGGCAAGTGGAACGACAGCGGGAAGACGGCAACGGCACAGTAAGGAACGTCATCGATGAATCCGGAAACGGGAGAAATGACTGGATCTGCGGCGGAGGCGGCGCCGCGCGACCCGCGAGTGTACGGTCTTCGATGGTCAAAGCGCACGCCGGTTCACACGATGCGTGCAGATAGCGCGTCAAATTGTCGCAAGTCGTAAACAGGCAGGAACCGATGACCTTTTGCCAAATAGCCGTCATTACCCATCGATGATAGAATGCCGCGTCGCAGCAGCCCGGCTGTCCTGCCGTCCATGCGCCGAGCCGATCGTAGCCCGGACAGGTCCCCGACGAATAAACATGGAGTCTCGTGTGTCTTCAAGACGCCTCTTCCGTCCGTTGCTTGCCGTTCTCCTGATCGGTGGCGCGGGCCTTATGAGCGCTGCCCAAGCGCAGACCAAGCCCACGGAGCAAGCGCACGCCCAGCAGGCGCCGCTCAAGGCACCCGATACGATGGCCGAGCGTGTGCGCGGCTGTACCGCATGTCACGGCGTTCACGGCCAGGGCACGGACAACGACTATTTCCCGCGTCTTGCCGGCAAGCCGGCGGAGTACCTGTACAACCAGCTCGTCAACTTCCGTGATGGCCGGCGCAAGTACCCGCCGATGAACTATCTGCTGACCTACCTGAACGACGATTACCTGAAGGAAATCGCCGAGCACTTCTCGGCCGAGCGTCCGCCGTACCCGACGCCGGCCAAGCCGACGCTGCCGGCTGCCACGCTCGCGCGCGGCAAGCAGCTCGTCACGCAAGGCGATCCGTCGCGCAAGCTGCCGGCCTGCGTGGCCTGCCACGGCGCAGGGCTGACCGGCATGCAGCCGGCGATCCCGGGCCTCGTCGGCCTGCACGCCGATTACCTGAGCGCACAGCTCGGCGCATGGCGCTCGGGCAACCGCCACGCGAAGGCACCGGATTGCATGCACGACATCGCCGCGAAGCTTTCCGACGAAGACGTGACGGCCGTGACCGCATGGCTCGCCGCGCAACCGGCGCCCGCCAACCCCGTGCCGGCCCCGGCGCGTTCGATGAAGACTCCGCTCGCCTGCGGCAGCGAACCGCAATAAGGCAAGGGAGACAGACACAATGAAACGCAAGTCCCTGTTTGCACTCTCGGCTGTCGCGATCGTCGCGGCCGCCGCCCTCGTGCCGGTCCTGTGGCCGGGCAACGACACGCTGCACGGCGCTGCCGCCGTCGCGGCCACGCCGGCCGACCAGGCCGCGCTGATCAAGAAGGGCGAATACCTCGCGCGCGTCGGCGACTGTATCGCGTGCCACACCGTGCGCGGCGGCAAGTCGTTCGCGGGCGGCCTGCCGATGGCGACGCCGTTCGGCACGATGTACACGCCGAACATCACGCCGGACGACAAGGACGGCATCGGCAAGTGGACGTCGGACGACTTCTACCGCGCGATGCACACCGGCCGTTCGAAGGACGGCAGCCTGCTCTACCCGGGCTTCCCGTTCGCGAGCTACACGAAGGTCACGCGCGCCGACTCGGACGCGATCTACGCGTACCTGCGTTCGGTCCCGCCGGTCTCGGTGCCGAGCCGTCCGCACGAACTGAAGTTCCCGTTCAACAACCGCAACCTGCTGATCGGCTGGCGCACGCTGTTCTTCAAGGAAGGCGAGTACAAGCCGGATCCGACCAAGTCGGTCGAATGGAACCGCGGCGCGTACCTCGTCGAAGGCCTCGGCCACTGCTCGATGTGCCATACGTCGATCAACATGATGGGCGGCCCGGTGAACTCGGCAGCCTTCGCGGGCGGCCTGATCCCGCTGCAGAACTGGTATGCGCCGTCGCTGACGAACGACAAGGAACTCGGCCTCGGCGACTGGCACGTGCAGGAGCTGTCGGACCTGCTGCAGGCCGGCGTGTCGAACAAGGGCGCGGTGTTCGGCCCGATGGCCGACGTCGTGCACAACAGCCTGCAGTACATGAGCGACGAAGATACGCGCGCGATGTCGACGTACCTGAAGTCGATCCCGCAGAAGGCTGAAGCGCCGAAGAACATGCAGTACGAGCCGTCGAAGCAGTTCGGCAACACGCTGTTCGACCAGGGCAAGAAGATCTACGCGGACAACTGCGCGACCTGCCACGCCGAAACCGGCGCGGGCAAGCCGCCGGCGTATCCGCCGCTCGCGGGCAACCATTCGATCGTGATGGAATCGGCGGTCAACCCGATCCGCATGGTGCTGAATGGCGGCTATCCGCCGAGCACGTTCAAGAATCCGCGTCCGTACGGGATGCCGCCGTTCGCACAGTCGCTGTCGAACCAGGAAGTCGCGGCAGTCGTCACGTATATCCGGATGTCGTGGGGCAACAACGGTACGCCGATCTCGCCGCAACAGGTGAGCGACCTGCGTTCCGCGCCGCTTGACTAAATAGCGCGCGACACAAACGGGGGCGCGGCTGCGGGAAACCGCCGCCGCGCCCCTTTGCTTTTTTGCGACGCCGTTCCCCGCGCTGGCCGCGCGAGGCGTCGCCGATCATAAAACTCAAGAGTGGTATCTATGTCTTTCGAATCTCTCGGCCTGGCCGAACCGCTGGTCAAGGCGGTCAACGAGCTCGGCTACACGTCGCCGACGCCCATCCAGCAGCAGGCGATCCCCGCCGTCCTCGGCGGCGGCGACCTGCTCGCCGGCGCGCAGACCGGCACCGGCAAGACCGCCGGCTTCACGTTGCCGATCCTGCAGCGCCTGCACACGTTCTACGCCGAGCATCGCGGCGCGAAGCGCGCGGTGCGCGCGCTGATCCTCACGCCGACGCGCGAACTCGCCGCCCAGGTCGAGGAAAGCGTGCGCGCGTACAGCAAGTACCTGAAGCTGCGCTCGACCGTGATGTTCGGCGGCGTCAGCATCAATCCGCAGATCGATGCGCTCAAGCGCGGCGTCGACATCGTCGTCGCGACGCCGGGGCGTCTGCTCGATCACATGCAGCAGAAGACGATCGACCTGTCGGATCTCGACATCCTCGTGCTCGACGAAGCCGACCGGATGCTCGACATGGGCTTCATCCACGACATCAAGCGCGTGCTCGCGAAGCTGCCGCCGCAGCGCCAGAACCTGCTGTTCTCGGCGACCTTCTCCGACGAGATCAAGTCGCTCGCCGACAACCTGCTCGATTCGCCGGCGCTGATCGAAGTCGCGCGCCGCAACACCACCGCGGAAAGCGTCGCGCAGAAGATCCACCCGGTCGACCGCGATCGCAAGCGCGAGCTGCTCACGCACCTGATCCGCGAACACAACTGGTTCCAGGTGCTCGTGTTCACGCGCACCAAGCACGGCGCGAACCGGCTCGCCGAGCAACTGACGAAGGACGGCATCAGCGCGATGGCGATCCACGGCAACAAGAGCCAGTCGGCCCGCACGCGCGCGCTCGCGGAATTCAAGAACAGCACGCTGCAGGTGCTGGTCGCGACCGACATCGCCGCGCGCGGGATCGACATCGACCAGTTGCCGCACGTCGTCAACTTCGACCTGCCGAACGTGCCGGAAGATTACGTGCACCGGATCGGCCGCACGGGTCGCGCGGGCGCGACCGGCGAAGCCGTGTCGCTCGTGTGCGTCGACGAGAAGCAACTGCTGCGCGACATCGAGCGGCTGATCAAGCGCGAGATTCCGCAGGAAGTGATCGCGGGCTTCGAACCCGATCCGACCGCGAAGCCTGAGCCGATCCAGCAACGCCGCGGCCAGCAGCCGCGCGGCGGCAACGGCAACGGCGGCGGCGGTGGCGGCAATCGCCAGCCGCGTGCCGGCGGCTCGGGCCAGCCGGCCGCGAAGCGCGACGGCAATGCGCAGCCGAAGGCCGCGAAGGCGGCCAAGCCGCGCACGACCGGCGGCGCGACCGGCAACGCCAGCGGTGGCGGCCGCCCGTCAGGCGGCAACGGCGCGCGCCCCGCGAACGGCAACGCCGCGCACGCGAACCGCAACCGTTCGTCGCGCAGCGGCCAGCGCGGTCACTGAAGCCGCGCGGCCGCGCGCCGCAGGTGCTCGACCTGGCGCTGCCAGCGCGCGAGCACCTCGGCGCGCGCCTCCCCTTCCAGCGCAAACGTGACGCCGGTCGCGAGACGCGCATAGCCGACCCGCTGCGCATCGCCGTGCGCGATCGTCGCAGCGAATCCGGCAAGGCCCCCGAAGTCCCCTTCGAGCGGCTCGATCCTCAGTTGTGCCTGAAAGAATGCGCCGTCCGCGACGAGCGTCAACGCGGCCGCGCGCCGTTGCGTCAGCGCGCGCGCCGCGCGCGATTGCGGCCAGAGCGCGAGCAGCAGCGTATGCGCGTCGCGCGCGTGGATCTCGCCGACGCTGAGCAGCGTCGTGCGCAGCTGGCCGTCGTCGGTCGCGACGATCAGCGATGCGGCGAAGTCGGCACGGCGTTCGAGCGCGGTGCCGTCGAACAGCGCAACGACGGCCGGCGGCCACGCGTCGAACGTCCATTGTTCGAGCGCGTGGCGATGGGAATCGGTCATGATGGCGGCCCCGGTGAAAAGCAGATGATGATCTGCGCAGCATACGCGCGCCGGACCGCGCGGTGACGATCAGCGCATGAACACGTGCCGCGTGATCTTCGTCAGCGGATAGTGGACGCTCGGCTGGATCTTCGCGGGCAGGTCGAGCGGCTTGAGCAGCATCTTCACGCACATGTCGGCCGACAGGTTGCGCCGCACGAGCGAGCTGATGCGCGCGGCACGCTCGCGGTTGTATTGACTGTCGCCGACGCGATCCGGGTAGCGGACTGCGAACACGTGGCGCAGCGCGATCTCGGAATCCTCGTTCTTGATTTCCATCACGCGGCGCATCAGCGCGCCGAGCACCGCGAGACGGCCGTTGCCTTCGAGCTTGTTGTACTTCTTGAAGAACTTGAAGAAGTGCTTGTAGTGACGCACTTCGTCCGAGCGGATGTTGTCGGTGATTTCCTTCAGCACCGGCTCGTCCGAGCATTCGTTGATCGCGCGATAGAGCGTGGCCGTGCCCGTCTCGACGACGCAGCGCGCGACCATCTCGAGCGCGCGGGTCTTCTCGAACGCGTCGACCGAGCAGGTCTTCGAATACTCGGCGAAGAAATTCGCGAACGCGGTGTCCCAGTCGAACTCGGGCCACACGTGCGCGATATACGCCTTCAGCGCGCGCCCGTGCTGCAGTTCCTCGTGCTCCCACGCATTGTTGAGCCACGCGGACACTTCCGGATCGTCGTTGAAGAACTCGCTCAGGTTGCTCGTGTAGAGATCCGAGCCGCTTTCGATGAACGACGACGCGCACAGCAACAGCAGCAGATCCTCGTTCGCGGCGGCGCGCTGACGATCGATCCGGTTCAGGTCGATGTCCTCGATACGCCACGGCATGACATGCGTCGTTTCAGTAGGCATGGTGGTGCGCTCCCAGTCGTCGCGCGGCCGGCCGGCCCCTCTCTTCGCACAGGCCCGGCGTGCCCGCAGGCGACGTTTTGCTTGCATTTATTAGTGGATTGGTCCGGCCGAACCATGCTGGCATCTTAGCCGGACTTTTATGTTCGTGCTTCAAAGCACTGACCATGCCCGCCGCGCGCAGTTCCGCCGCGCATGTTGCGGATCGTTAGATGAGGTGTTCGAACCGGTTGCGCGCGCGCGACGGCATGCGCTGCATCCAGGCAAAACGGGCGGCCATCCGGCCGCCCGTCGGGCACCACGCTGGAAGCGTTCCGTCAGAAACCGGCCGCAAGACCGTCGCGACGGCTGTCGCTCGCGGCCACGTAGCCGCGGTCGGGATCGTCGCGATCGAGACGCCACACGAACTGCCCCGAACCGAAATCCATGTAAGGATCGTCGATCGACTTGATCGTATGGCCGCGCGCGGCGAGCCCGTCGACCGTCTCGCGCTTCATCGTCGACTCGACGTCGAGCGTGAAGTCGCGATTGACCTTCCAGCGCGGCGCGTCGCAGGCGGCCTGCGGCTGCTGCCCGTAGCCGAGCATGCGCACGACGGTCTGCAGGTGGCCCTGCGGCTGCATGTCGCCGCCCATCACGCCGAAGCTCATCACGGCCTCGCTGCGGCCGTCGACTTCCTCGGTGACGAACGCGGGGATGATCGTATGGAACGGCCACTTGCCGCCCGCGACGACGTTCGGCGACGCCGGGTCCATCGAGAAGCCGTGCCCGCGGTTCTGCAGGGCAATGCCGGTACCGGGCACGACGAGCCCCGAACCGAAACCCATGTAGTTCGACTGAATGAAGCTCACCATCATCCCGCGTTCGTCCGCCGCGGACAGGTAGATCGTGCCGCCCGAATGCGGGCGGCCGGCAGCGAAGTGCGTCGCGCGCGCGCGATCGATCAGCTTCGCGCGTTCCGCGAGATACGCATCGTCGAGCATCTGCGCGGGCGTCACGTCCATCGCGCGCGGATCGGCGACGTAGCGATAGACGTCCGCGAACGCGAGCTTCATCGCCTCGATCTGCAGGTGCTGCGAGTCGACCGAATCGACCGGCCATTCGCCCAGGCCCGCCCGCTCGGCGATCCCGAGCGCGATCAGCGCGGCGATGCCCTGCCCGTTCGGCGGGATCTCGTGAATGGTATGACGGCCGAAGCGCTTGCCGATCGGCTCGACCCATTCCGGCCGGTACGCGCGCAGGTCGGCTTCGGTCAGCGCGCCGCCGCCTTCGCGCGCGAACGCCGCGAGCTGCGCGGCGAGCGCGCCTTCGTAGAACGCGCGCGGGCCGTCCTTCGCGAGCGTGCGCAGCGTCTGCGCGTGGCCCGGCAGGCAGATGCGCTCGCCGACGTGCGGCGCGCGCCCGCGCGGCATGAAGGTGTCGGCGAAACCCGGCAGTCCCTGCAGCTCGGGCACCGCGGCCGCCCATTTGTGCGCGACGATCGGCGATACCGCATAGCCGCGCTCGGCGATCTCGATCGCCGGCTCGAGCAGGTCCGCGAACGGCAGCGAGCCGAACTTCGCATGCAGCGCTTCCCAGCCCGCGATCACGCCCGGCACCGTGACGGTGTCCCAGCCGCGCGTCGGCTTGTTCGCGATGCCGTGCGCGTCCTCGCCGTGGCGCTTGCGGAAATAGTCGGGACTCCATGCGGCCGGCGCGACGCCCGACGCATTCAGCCCGGACAGCCGCCCGCCGTCCCACACGAGCGCGAACGCATCGCCGCCGAGCCCGCACGACACGGGCTCGACCACCGTGATCGCGGCCGCGGCGGCCAGCGCCGCATCGACGGCATTGCCGCCCTTCCACAGCATCCGCAGCCCGGCCTGCGCGGCGAGTGGGTGCGACGTCGACACGACGTTGCGCGCGAATACCGGGATGCGGGTCGTCGGATACGGGTTGTGCCAGTTGAAGCCAGTCATCGGTTCCACCTCGTCGAAAGCTGAATGAACGCGCCGGACGCACGACCGGCATGCGCGGACAGTCCGCCATTGCAGCGCGATCCGCGCGATCGCACAAATTCATTTGTCACATGAATCCATGTACTTTCCGCATGAATTCCGGGCGGTGATACGCCGCAGGCCGGTCGAACACCCTTCCCGCCCTTACAATACCCGCTCCGCCTCACGATCCGACCGCCGAGCCATGACCCGAGATCCCCGCCTCACCCTCAACGCGCGCCAGCAGGAACTGCTCGAATGGGTGCAGCGCGACGGCTTCGTGACCGTCGACGATCTCGCCGCGCACTTCGCGGTCACGCCGCAGACGATCCGCCGCGACGTGAACTGGCTCGCCGACCTGAACCTGCTGCGCCGCTACCACGGCGGCGCGAGCCTGCCGACCAGCTCGGAGAACGTGTCGTACACCGCGCGCCAGCGGATGTTCCATGACGAGAAGCGGCGCATCGCGGCGCTCGCCGCGTCGCACATCCCCGACCAGGCGTCGCTGTTCATCAATCTCGGCACCACGACCGAGGAAGTTGCGCGCGCACTGAATCGCCATCACGGGCTGCACGTGATCACGAACAACCTGAACGTCGCGTCGATGATGAGCGGCTATCCCGACTGCGAGGTGCTGATCACGGGCGGCATCGTGCGGCCGTGGGACAAGGGCATCGTCGGCGAACTCGCGATCGACTTCATCCGCCAGTTCAAGGTCGACTACGCGATCATCGGCACGTCGGCGATCGAGGCCGACGGCACGCTGCGCGACTTCGACACGCGCGAGGTGCGCGTGGCCGAGGCGATCATGCAGCATGCGCGCACGGTCTACCTCGTCGCCGATCATTCGAAGGTCGGCCGTCCGGCGCTGGTGCGCCAGGGCCACCTGAGCCAGGTTCATGCACTCTTCACCGACAAGCCATTGCCGCCGGAGATGGCCGACGCGGTGGCGAACGCGGGCACCCAGGTGTACGTCGCGGAATGACCCCGCGGAATGACCCGCCCGATGCTGCACCGCACCTGAAACTTCAAGTGAAATCAAGAAGTTGGCGCGCCTGCTGAACCGCTAGCGGTTTGCGTGCCTGTCAAACTGAAAATTAACGGGGCACGATTTGTCGTTGCCCGCGCGCTCGACTAGACTCCAGTTCCCCGGCCCGTTCGCGCGATCCGCCCGTGCCAAGGCGTGTGCGAATCCGAAGGCCGGCGAATACAGCTTTCCCCCCAAGCCATACCCCGCCGGGTATCGCGCAGCGGCGTTTGCGCCGGCTGCGCGGGCAAACCGATTGCCATGGAGAGAACGATGCTGAGTCCGCATGAATTCGCCACGCTACTGCTTGTGAAGGATGCCCCCGATCACGGGGACATGGATCGCGATGAACTCGACGCGCTGCTCGAACAGCAGCTCGTGCGGCTGGAAGGGCTGGGATCGGGACGCAAATACTGCGTGACCGAAACCGGCGACGCCGCGTTGCGATCCATCAAATGCCGCTATTCCTGAAGTCCCGCTGTTCCTGACTTGAGCGCGCCGGCCGGATTTCCGGCCGCGCCGCTTTTCCCACGCTTTTCCCGCCCCGCAGCGCTCCGGCGTCAGCCGCCGCGCAGCGTCGGATCGACCGCGGCCCGCCAGCTGACGGCCTGCGCGCGTGCGCCGTTGAAATACGCGACCCATCCGGCGCGCCCCGCCGCGTCGGGCGCCGCATAGTGCGCCGAAAGTTCGTTTACGAACGCGCAATAGTTCGCCTGCGTCAGCCCGCGATATCGTTTCGCCACATACGCGTCGTACAGCGTCGAATAGACCGGCTGCGCGTCCGCGCCCCAGTCGCGCGCGGTGCCGCCGCACGACGTCTGCAGGTCGACGAACGACGGCGCCCGCCAGTTGCCGGCAAGCGGCGGCGTGCCGGCGCTGCACCCTGCCAGGACGACGGCGCACGCGCCGGCCCACATCCCAATACGCATGATTCACCTCGCGAAACGGTCGATTGCGCCAGTATCGTCCGGGATCGCGCCACGCGCTACTGGCCCCGCTTTTTCGAACTTTACTTTTTCGATTTCGTTCGTTAAATTTCGAATTCGAACATTTCATGTTCGCCCATTTCCATCAGACGATAAGGACAGCAGGTGACCCAACCGAATCGCTACGATCTGCTCGTCGTCGGCGGCGGCATCAACGGCGCCGGCATCGCGCGCGATGCGGCCGGCCGCGGCCTGTCGGTCCTGCTCTGCGAGCAGGACGACCTCGCGTCGCACACGTCGTCGTCCAGCACGAAGCTGATTCACGGCGGCCTGCGCTACCTCGAATACAACGAATTCGGACTCGTCCGCAAAGCGCTGCAGGAGCGTGAGACGCTGCTGCGCGCGGCGCCGCACATCATGTGGCCGCTGCGCTTCGTGATGCCGCACATGCCGAACCTGCGGCCGGCCTGGCTGATCCGCATCGGCCTGTTCCTCTACGATCACCTCGCGAAGCGCGAACTGCTGCCCGGCTCGCGCGGCATCGACATGCGCCGCCATGCGGCCGGCGCGCCGCTGATCGACTCGATCAAGCGCGGCTTCGTCTATTCGGACGGCTGGGTCGACGACGCGCGCCTCGTCGTGCTGAACGCGCTCGATGCGAAGGAGCGCGGCGCCGAGATCCTCACGCGCACGAAACTCGTGTCGGCGGAACGCCGCGGCGACGAATGGGAAGCGCGGCTGCGGCACGCGGACGGCTCGATCCGCGTGGTGCGTGCGCGCGCGGTCGCGAACGCGGCCGGCCCGTGGGTCGGCGAAGTGCTGCACGGCGCGCTCGGTCGCGGCGCGCAGCACAGCGTGCGGCTCGTGAAGGGCAGCCACATCATCACGCGGCGCCTGTTCGATCACGACCACGCATACATCTTCCAGAACCCGGACAAGCGGATCATCTTCGCGATTCCGTACGAGCACGACTTCACGCTGATCGGCACGACCGACGTCGAATACACGAACGATCCCGCGAAGGTCGCGATCGATCGCGACGAGACGCAGTATCTGTGCGATTCGATCAACCGCTACTTCAAGCGCAAGATCTCGCCGGCCGACGTGCACTGGACCTATTCGGGCGTGCGCCCGCTGCTCGAGGACGAAAACGCGGCGAATGCGTCGGCCGTCACGCGCGACTATCGCCTCGAGATGGACGACGGCGCCGGCGCGCCGCTGCTGTCGGTGTTCGGCGGCAAGATCACGACGTTCCGCAAGCTCGCGGAGGAAGCCGCCGACCTGCTGTGTCGCCCGCTCGGCCGCGACGCGAAGACCTGGACGGCCGGCGCGCCGCTGCCGGGCGGCGACATCGCGAACGCGAAGTTCGACGTGTTCGCCGACGCATTCGCGAAACGCCATCCGTGGCTGCCCGCCGCGCTTGCGCGCCGCTATGCGCGCGCGTACGGCACGCGCGCGGAACGCGTGGTCGACGGCGCGACGTCGCTCGCCGACCTCGGCGCCGAGATCGCACCGGGCATCCACGACGCCGAACTGCGCTACCTGCGCGACGTCGAATGGGCGACCTGCGCGCAGGACGTACTGTGGCGCCGCTCGAAGCTCGGCCTGCACGTGGCGCCCGGCACGCTCGACGCGGTGACGGCCGCGGTCGATGCGTGGTTCGCCGCCGCGCACGCGCCGCACGCGTGATCCGTTTGCAGTTGCAGTTGCCTGACCGACGTTGATTCACCGACGCGCCGCGTAACATGCGGCGCGCATCACAACTACGCCAATCCACGGATGGAGATGAGAGACATGCAGGATCAGTACATCCTCGCGCTTGACCAGGGCACGACGAGCTCCCGCGCAATGCTGTTCGATCGCCAGGGCAACATCGTATCGATCGCCCAGAAGGAATTCGAACAGATCTACCCGCAACCCGGCTGGGTCGAGCACGACCCGCAGGAAATCTGGTCGACGCAGGCGGGTGTCGCCGCCGAAGCCGTCACGCGCACCGGCCTGAACGGCACGTCGATCGCCGCGATCGGCATCACCAACCAGCGCGAGACGACGATCGTCTGGGATCGCGAGACGGGCCAGCCCGTCTACAACGCGATCGTGTGGCAGGACCGCCGCACCGCCGACTTCTGCGATTCGCTGAAAGCACAGGGCCTCGAGGCGAAGGTGCGCGCGAAGACCGGTCTGCCGATCGACTCGTACTTCTCCGCGACCAAGATCCGCTGGATCCTCGACAACGTACCGGGCGCGCGCGACAAGGCGCGCCAGGGCAAGCTTGCGTTCGGCACCGTCGACAGCTGGCTCGTGTGGAATTTCACGAAGCACGAGCTGCACGTGACCGACGTGACGAACGCGTCGCGCACGATGCTGTTCAACATCCACACGCGCGAGTGGGACAGCGAGCTGCTCGAGCTGCTCGACATCCCGCGCAGCATGCTGCCGGAAGTGAAGGCGTCGTCGGAAATCTACGGCCATACGAAAACCACGGTGTTCGCGTCGAAGATCCCGCTCGCGGGGATCGCCGGCGACCAGCACGCGGCGCTGTTCGGCCAGATGTGCACGACGTCGGGCATGGTGAAGAACACCTACGGCACCGGCTGCTTCCTGATGATGAATACCGGCGACAAGCCGATCGAGTCGAAGAACAACCTCGTCACGACGATCGCGTGGCAGATCGGCGACGACGTGCAGTACGCGCTCGAAGGCAGCATCTTCATCGCGGGCGCGGTCGTGCAGTGGCTGCGCGACGGTGTCGGCATCATCAAGACGGCCGCCGAGATCGAAGCGCTCGCCGCGAGCGTGCCGCATACCGACGGCGTCTATCTCGTGCCGGCGTTCGCGGGCCTCGGCGCGCCGCACTGGAACGCACGGGCGCGCGGTTCGGTGTTCGGCGTCACGCGCGGCACGACCTCCGCGCACCTCGCGCGCGCGGCGCTCGACGCGATCGCGTACCAGTCGCTCGACGTGCTGGCCGCGATGGAAGCCGACTCGGGCATCAGCATCGGCGAGCTGCGCGTCGACGGCGGCGCGAGCGCGAACGACCTGCTGATGCAGTTCCAGGCCGACCTGCTCGGCGTCGACGCGGTGCGTCCGCAGATCACCGAGACGACCGCGCTCGGCGCGGCCTACCTCGCGGGCCTCGCGATCGGCTACTGGAAGAACCTCGACGAAGTGCGCAGCCAGTGGCAGCTCGATCGCCGCTTCTCGCCGTCGATGCCGAAGGAGCAGGTCGAGCGCTGCATGGCCGGCTGGCAACGCGCGGTGCGCGCCGCGAAGGCGTGGGCCGACGACGCGCAGTAAGCACCGCGGCAGCAATCACAAGAAATCCGAACGAAATACAACAACACCGGCGGACCGCGCAACGCGCGAGTCCGCCGCGACCTACGAGAGACAAACATGTCACCTTATATTGCAGAATTCATCGGCACCGCCATTCTCGTGCTGCTCGGCAACGGCGCGGTCGCCAACGTGCTGCTGGCGAAGACCAAGGGCAAGGGCGCGGACCTGATCGTGATCGTAATGGGCTGGGCGATGGCCGTGTTCGTCGCCGTCTACGTGACCGCATCGTTCAGCGGCGCGCACCTGAACCCGATCGTCACGATCAGCCTCGCGCTCGCGGGCAAGTTCGCGTGGTCGAAGGTCGGCGGCTACATCCTCGCGCAGATGCTCGGCGGGATGGCGGGCGCCTTGCTCGTGTGGCTCGCGTATCGCCAGCACTTCGCGAAGGAAGTCGATGCGGACCTGAAGCTCGCGGTGTTCTGCACGGCGCCCGCGATCCGCAGCACCACGCACAATGTGCTGACCGAAGCGATCTGCACGTTCGTGCTGATCCTCGGCGTGCTGTATCTCGCGTCGCCGCAGGTCGGCCTCGGTGCGCTCGACGCACTGCCGGTCGGCCTGCTCGTGCTCGGCATCGGCATCTCGCTCGGCGGGCCGACCGGTTATGCGATGAGCCCGGCGCGCGACCTGTCGCCGCGCCTGATGCATGCGCTGCTGCCGATCCCCGGCAAGCGCGACAGCGACTGGCGCTATGCGTGGGTGCCGGTGATCGGCCCGCTGCTCGGCGGCGCCGCGGCGGCCGGCCTGTATCTGCGCCTGCACGCGATGGCCTGAGCGCGGGTTTGTTCATTCGGGCTCGGGTTCGAACCCGAGTCCGAGTCCGAGTCCGAGTCCGAGTCCGAGTCCGAGTCCGAGTCCGAACCAGAACCCGAGCCCGAGCGCGCGGCAGTGACTGCCGCGCGCCTCCCCTTCTCCTTCGCCCGGCGCCGCTAGCGTTCGCCTGCGGCCGACACCAGCGACTTCAGCTTCACCCCCGCATCCGCGACCGCTTCCGGCGTCACGCCGATCCCGCGCTCGACCAGCATGCGCGCAACGCGCATCTCCTTAACGAACCCCGACGCACGACCGAAACCGCTCGCCGCGACGAGCCGCTCGCCGACATCGAAGTGGAAATGGATTTCCGCATCGTCGCCGAGCACGCGCGCGACCGTCCGCACACCGAGCGCCGGTTCGCCGGCCACCTGCAGTTGCGCGTCGTATTGATCGGACCAGAACCACGGCATCTCGCGATACGGTTCGTCCGCGCCGAGCATGTTGCGGGCGGCGACGCGCGCCTGCGTTTCCGCGCCGTGCCAGGTTTCCTGACGCACGAGCCGCCCTGACGCCCCGCTCGGAAACACCGCGACATCGCCGGCTGCGTAGATGCCGCGTGCCGAGGTCTCGAGCCGCGCGTTCACGACGATCCCGCGCTCGGTGACGAGCCCCGCGTCGCGCGCCAGTTCGTCGGCCGGCTCGATCCCGATGCCGGCCACCACCGTATCGGCGAGCAGCGTGTCGCCGTCGTCGAGCACGACGGCCAGCGCGCCGTCCGGCGTGCGCTCGATCGCGACGGGCCGTCGGTTCAGGCCGATCGCGACGCCCCGCGCCACATGCAGCGCATGCACGCGTGCCGCGATCGGCTCCGGCACCGCACGCCCGAGCAGGCGCGGTGCCGCGTCGAGCACGGTCACGCGACAGCCGCGCAACCGCGCCGACGCCGCGACCTCGAGACCGATGAAGCCGCCGCCGATCAGCACGACGCGCGCGTCGGGCACGAGCCGCGCACCGAGCGCCGCCGCGTCGTCGAGCGTGCGCAACGGGAATACGCCGGCGAGCTCCGCACCCGGAATCGCGAGGCGGCGCGCACGGCCGCCGGTCGCGAGCAGCAGCGCTTCGCAAGCGAAGTCGCGGCCATCCGACACATGCACCTCGCGCGCCACCGGATCGATCCGCTCGACCATCGCAACGATCGGCTCGATGCCGTCCGCGCGCCACGCATCCGGATCGCGCAGCCCGCATTGCGCGGCGCTGCGCTCGCCGGTCAGCACGCCCTTCGACAGCGGCGGCCGCTCGTACGGCAAGTGCGCCTCCGCGCCGATCAGCACGATGCGCCCGCGCCACCCGCTCGCGCGCAGCGCCTGCGCCGCCCGGCCGCCCGCATGGCCTGCGCCGACGATCGCCATCACCCGGTCGTTCGCCATCGCGTCACACCTCGATCAGGATGCGGCCGTTCTCGATCTTCGCGCGGTAGGTGCGCAGCTTCTCGCACGCGGGCGCCGACAGTGCCCGGCCGTCGCGCACGTCGAAGCGCCCGTTGTGCTTCGGACATTCGATCACGTGATCGATCACGAGCCCGTCCGCGAGATGCACGTGCTCGTGCGTGCACAGCCCGTCGCTCGCATACACGTTCCCGTCGATCCGGTAGATCGCGTATGTGCGGCCGTCGTGGTCGAAGCGCGCGACGTCTTCGTCGTCGATGTCGTCGAGGGCGCCGGTGTCGATCCATTGCGTCATGTTGCGTGTCTCCTTCGTTGGAATGTTCGATGCGCGGTCATGCGCGCGCCGCGTCGGGCACCGGCCGCACGACGTAATGCGACGGGTCGCGCGTCTGCCGGACGAGCGCCGGCACGATCTCCGCATACGCGGCCAGCGTGCTGCGGTAAGGCGGCGGCATGTCAACCTTCACGGCTTCATGCAGTTTCGGCAGCGCGTGGAACGGCACCATCGGGAACATGTGGTGTTCGACGTGATAGTTCATGTTCCAGTACAGGAAGCGGAATACCGGATTCATCCTCACGGTCCGGCAGTTGCGCCGGTGATCGAGCACGTTCTCCGGCATGCCCGCGTGCTGCGTGAGGCCGAAGTACAGGTACAGCCACGCACCGTACAGGCTCGGCAAGCCGATGTAGAGCACCGGCAGGATCGTGTGCCAGTACAACGCCGCACCGATCACGCACGCATAAACGGTCAGATGAATCCGCACCTCGCGCACGGCCTTCGGCCACTCCGATTCGGGCACGTAGGTGCGCTCCTCGGCGTCGAGCCGGCCGGCGAACGCGAGCACGATCATCTTGCGCAGTTCGCTCGCGACGTGCTTCAGCGCCACCACGTTCAGCGCGAGCCCGAGCCAGTCGGTCGGCTTCGGCGCGGCGATTTCCGGATCGCGGCCGACGATCAGCGTGTCGGTGTGATGGCGCGCGTGGCTCCAGCGCCAGACCGTCGCGCGGCGGAACACCTGGAACGACGCGACCTGGTACAGCACGTCGTTCATCCAGCGCGTGCGGAACGCGGTGCCGTGTCCGCACTCGTGCCAGCGCGAGTCGGCCGGGCTGCAGTAGAGCGTGCCGTACACGAAGAACGCGAGGATCGCCCACGCGGAATGCGCACGCCAGGCGAGCCACGCGAGCACGCCGCTCGCGACGATCGCCGCGTACCAGATCAGCGTGTCGCGGATCGCGCGCGCATCGTCGCGCTGCATCAGCTGCTTCATCAGCGGCCGCGGCACCGGGCACCGGTACCACGCGGCATTGACGAGGCCCGCGGCACGCGCACGCTCGCCGGCACCGCCGATCATTCGGTAATCCTGACGGCGTGCCGCCGCGTCGCGGTCGTGCGCCTGATCGTTCGTGTGGGCCACGCGTGTCTCCTGATTGTTCGTTTGCGGGAAGCGCGGCACGCGCTTCGCATGCATTCAAAATTAGGCGACGGCCATGCCCCGCTCAATCGAAACATTGACGAAATTTCGCCATCGCTTTAGCGTTCCGGACAGCGCCACACCCCGCTGGCGACGACAGACGAACACGGAGACGACCATGGCCGACCCGACCGGTCCGCGCTGGCGCAAGCGCACCGCGCGCTTCGACGAGATCGCGGCGCTCGCCGGGGTCAGCACGACCACCGTCGACCGCGTGCTGAACGAGCGCGGCAGCGTGTCCGCGCAGGCACGCGAGCGCGTGGTCGCGGCCGCGCGCCAGCTCGGCGTGCCGCGCCAGTTGCCCGACACGCGGCACGGGCTGCTTCACGTCGACGTGCTGCTGCCCGACACCGATGCACCGTTCTTCCGGCGGCTGCAGCAGGCGGTGCAACGCTCGCTGCAGATGCTCGACCGGCGCGTGGTCGTGCACCGGACCATCCTGCCCGCCGCGGACGACGAGCGCGCGGCCGCGCTGATCGAACGGCCCGCGTACCGGCGCGCGGCGCTGATCGTCACCGCGCGCGACACGCCGCGCGTGCGCGACGCACTGGCCGGCGCGATCGCGCGCGGCGAGACCGTCGTCACGATGGTCACCGACATCGGCGGCGTCGGCCGCGTGCACTACGCGGGCATCGACAACTACCGCGCCGGACGCACGGCCGGCTACTACATCGGCCGCCTCGCCGCGCGCCCCGGCCGCGTGCTGCTGCTCGCCGGACGGATGGGCTACCGCGCGCACGCCGACCGGATGGCCGGCTGCATCGACCAGTTGCGGGAAGCCTTTCCCGACCTCCGCTGCGACGACGCGCCGATCGAAACGCTCGACCAGGACGACCGCTGCTACCGCGCGGTGACGAACGCGCTGCACGCGCACGACGACATCGTCGGGATCTACAACAGCGGCGCGGGCTCGGCCGGCATCGAGGCCGCGCTGCGCAAGGCGGGCGCGTCCGGGCGCGTCGTCTGGATCGGCCACGAGATGATCGACCTGCACCGCACCTACATCGAGGCCGGTTCGATGGACATCGCGATCGACCAGGATCCGGACGGCCAGGCGATTTCCGCGCTGCAGCACGTGCTGCACGCGTGCGGGATCGTCGAACAGCCGCCGCCGGGCGACCCGGTCGAATTCCGCGTGTTCTGCTCGGCCAACGTGCGCACCAGCGCGTACCTGCCGGCCTGACGCCCGCCGCGCATCGCGCGGACGCGCGCCGCAAAAAAAATCGACCGCCGCATGGGCGATTTTTCGTCAACGTTTGTCATGCAGCCCGCTCGGCACGTCCGTACATTTGGCAGCCATCCAGAACCGGAACGGACGGAGACGATGGCTGAAGCGATACTCATCGGCGTGAACCTCGACGGCGTGCTCGAACACGACGGCCTGCCGCTGCCCACGCCTGCCGAGCGGTTCCGGATGATCGCGGACGCCGGCGTGTTCGACTACGTCGAGAAGAACCCGGTGCACGGCGAGGACCTGTCGCCGTACTTCGCGCTCGTCGACCGGCATGCGCTGCCGATCCGCGTGATCGGCGGCATCTGGTGCGCCGGCCGCGACGAAGCGCACGTCGCCGAGATCGTCGACGCCGGCGCGCGGTTCGGCAGCACGGTACTCAACTGCCAGCTGTACGCGCACCATGCGGACGGCCATCCGCTGTCGGACTGCGAAGTCGCCGACTTCTACCTGCGCGCATACGAACGCGGCGAGCCGGTTGGCTGCCTGCCGAGCCTCGAAGTGCACGTCGACATGTGGAGCGAGGATTTCCCGCGGATCGCGCGCGTCGCGCAATGCGTCGAGCAAACAGGCGTGCCGTTCCGGATCACGCTCGATCATTCGCACCTGCTGTTCAAGCTCGGCAATCGCCCCGAACTCGATGCGTCGAGCCTGCGCGAGCCGGTCGAGCGCGTGCGGCAGCTGCTCGACCCGGCCTCGCCGTCGGCCGTCTACGCCGACTGGATCGCACGCGGCTGGGTCCGCCACGCGCATGCGCGCAGCGTGATTCCGAACAACCCGGAGAACCGCTGGATGCGCCGCGCGGACGGACGGCCCGGCCGCGGCATCCAGTACCCGTTCGTCGAACCGGCGCCGGGTGCGTATCACGGCGAATGGCGCGCGGCACCGCTCGACACGTGGAAGACGGCGCTGCGGCGCCTGCTGGAGTGGCAGGTGCATACGCGGCCGACACCGCTCGAGCAGATCAGCTGCGAGTTCATCCCGTTTCCGGACTACGGCGGCGGCGCCCGCTATTCGATCTTCGACAACAACGTCGCGTGCGCGCAATGGCTGCGCGCCACGTGGCACGCGCTCGCCGCGGAACCGGCGGATGTGCCGCCCGGCGCCGGCGCACGCAGCTTCACCTGATTCGCCCCACCCCATTCGACACCTGAGGACCGAACGATGACGCAACCCGCCTTTCACTTTTCGCTGAACCGGATGAGCGCGCCGCGCCTGCCGCTCGACCGCTATGTCGCGCTGTGCCGGCGGCTCGGCATCGACTCGATCGAGATCCGCAACGATCTCGACGGCGTCGAGATCACCGACGGCACGCCGGCTTCGGCCGTGCGCGCGACGGCCGAAGCCGGCGGCGTGACGATCCTGACGATCAACGCGCTGCAGCGCTTCGACCAATGGAACGCCGAGCGCGCGGACGAAGCGACCGTGCTCGCCGACTACGCCGCGCAATGCGGCGCACGCGCGCTGGTGCTGTGCCCGACCAACAATCGCGGCGACACGCGCGAGCCCGCCGCGCGGCACGCCGATCTCGTCAAGGCGCTCAAGGCGCTCGAGCCGATCCTCGACGCACGCGGCCTGCTCGGCTTCATCGAGCCGCTCGGCTTCGAGGAATGCGCGCTGCGCCGCAAGTCGGACGCGGTGAAGGGCATCTACGCCGCGGCCGGCGAGCGGGTATTCCGGCTCGTGCACGACACGTTCCACCATCATCTGTCGGGCGAGGACATCTTCTTCCCGAACCTGACAGGCCTCGTGCACATCTCGGGCGTCGAAGAAGGCGACCTGCCGGTCGACCGGATGCGCGACGGCCATCGCGTGCTGGTCGGCGGCGCCGACCGGCTCGGCAACGTCCGGCAGCTGCGCGAGCTGCTCGCGCGCGGCTATCGCGGCGCATTCTCGTTCGAGCCGTTCGCGAACGAAATCGCGGAAGCGGGTGACATCGAAGACCGGCTGCGCGCCAGCATCGACTACATCCGCGGCGAGCTGACGGCTCGCTGAACATCGCGGCGGCGCACGCCGCCGCGGCAATCGCCGCGCGGCACGTCGCGTCGCGCATCCTGCCGCGCACGAAACGGCATGCGATGCGGCACAAGACGTGACGTACGCGCTAGGCATGCGCGACACGACGCAGGCAAGCAGGCAATCCACAACAAAACGACGACAGGTCTGGAGACGACATGAAACGAGTTTCGCCAACGGCACTCATCTGCTCAGGATTCCTCTGTTATTCGAGTGCTTTCGCGCAAACATCGGTCACGCTATACGGCGTCGCCGACGCCGGCCTCGACTACGTGAGCCAGGTGCAGGCCGGCAACGGCACCACCGCGTCGCGGCTGCGCGCGCAAAGCAGCGACTGGGGCGCGAGCCGGTTCGGGCTGCTCGGCCAGGAAGACATCGGCGGCGGCTATCGCGTGATCTTCAATCTCGAATCGGGCATCAACCTGATGTCGGGCACCGCGGGCGACGGCAACGGCAGCCTGTTCAGCCGCAAGGCGCTCGTCGGCGTGCGCCACGACCGGCTCGGCACGCTGACGTTCGGCCGCAACCTGTTCATCGCGAACGATCAATGGGACATGGATCCGCTGCTGCAGCAAGCCTATTCCGCGACCGCGCTGGTGCGCAGCCGCAACGTGCCGATCACCAGCAACAACGTCGAATACCGGTCGCCATCCTGGGACGGCTTCAGCGTGCACGCGCAGTACGCGCTCGGCAACCAGGCAGGCGGCTTCAATCTCGGCGCGGCGCACGAGTACGGCCGCAGCGACGGCATTCAGCTCACGTACCGCAACGACGTCGTGATGCTGCGCGCGATGTACGACGAGCTGCGCGACGCGAACGGCCGGATGAGCAACGTGTTCGCGAGCTCGCGCGAGGTCTTCGCCGGTGCGAACCTCTATTGGCGCGCGCTGACGTTGCAGGCCGCGTACACGCACCTGAACGCGCCCGACACGCCTGCCGGCCTCGCGCGCAATGCCGATCACTACTGGATCGGCGCGCAGTATCGCGTGACGCCCGCGCTATCGCTCGGCGGCGCCGCGTACTACGTGCACGTCGGTTCGGGGGCCGGCGACGCGACGCACGATCCGTCCGGCCACGCGTCGATGTTCGCGCTCGGCGGCGCGTACAGCCTGTCGAAGCGCACGCTGCTCTACGCGACCGTCGCGCACGTGCGCAACGCGAGCGGCTCGAATTTCTCGGTCGCGAACAACAACCCCGGCACGGACAACGACAACCTCGCGAATCCGCTGCCGGGCCGTTCGCAGACCGGCGTGAACATCGGCATCAATCACTCGTTCTGACGAGCGCGACGGTGCGCGGCCGACGTGAGCCACGCAGCGTCCCACACAACGGAATCACCAGGAGAAAGGAGCACACCATGATCGAATTCGCGTTGTTCGGTGCGGGAAGAATCGGGAAGATCCACGCGGCGAATCTGGCGCGCCACCCGGGCGCGAAACTCAAGTACGTGGTCGACCGCCATGCGCCGTCGGCCGCGGCACTCGCGCAGGCGCACGGCGCGCAGGTCGCCGACCTCGAACGCGCGCTCGGCGACCCGTCCGTGCAGGCCGTCGTGATCGCATCGAGCACCGATACGCACGCGGACCTGATCGTCGCGGCGGCGAACGCGGGCAAGGCCGTGTTCTGCGAGAAGCCGGTCGACCTGAGCGTCGCACGCTCGCGCGAATGCGCGGAGGTCGTGCGCCGCCGCGGCGTCACCTGCATGATCGGCTTCCAGCGCCGCTTCGATCCGACCTTCGCCGCGCTGAAGGCGCGCGTCGAGCGCGGCGAGATCGGCACCCCGGAAATGCTGGTCGTCACGAGCCGCGACCCCGGCGCGCCGCCCGTCGACTACCTCCGCAGCTCGGGCGGCATCTTCAAGGACATGCTGATCCACGACTTCGACGTGTTCCGCTGGATCCTCGGCGACGAAGCGCAGACGCTGCACGCAACCGGCAGTTGCCTGACCGACCCGGCCGTGCGCGACGCCGGCGACATCGATTCGACCGCCGTGACGATCCGCACGCGGCGCGGCCTGCTGTGCCAGATCAACACGTCGCGCCGCGCGGCTTACGGCTACGACCAGCGCTTCGAGCTGCTCGGCAGCAACGGGATGCTGCAGGCCGGCAACGTGCGGCCGACCGAAGTGAGCGCATGGTCGGCGAACGGCATCGCCACCGACGTGCCGGAGCCGTTCTTCCTCGAGCGCTACCGGCACGCGTACGCGGCCGAGATCGCGCACTTCGTCGACGCGCTGCGCGACGGCACGCCGGTCAGGACGACGATCGACGACGGGCTCGCCGCGCTCGAGCTGGCGGAAGCCGCGATGACGTCGTGGCAGACGGGGCGCGTGGTCGAGGTGTGACGCACGCGACGGCGGCCGGCGGCAGCACGCCGCCGCGCGGCGGGTGCCGGGCCGGATCCGCTACGCCGGACCGGCCCGGCCGCAGCGGCAGCGGCAGCGCGCCGAACGGCGCACGGCGCAGCCGTGAAAGCACGTATCATGGCGGCATGATCGGCGTCGCCGACACCCCGCTTCTTCACCATCATGCTCGATCACCTTATCTGCGACTGCGACGGCGTGCTCGTCGACAGCGAAGTCATTGCCGACCGCGTGCTGCTCGAAACGCTGTCCGCCACCTTCCCGCACCTCGATTTCGAAGCCGCCGCGAAGTCTGCGTTCGGCCAGCAGACGTCGCGCTTTCTCGCGGGGCTCGAAGCGCATTTCGGCATCCGGATGCCGGACAACTTCATCGAGACCGTCGAGCGCAACATCGAAACCGGTCTCGCGCAATCGCTCGCGCCGATCACCGGCGTGCGCGACGCGTTGCTGAGGGTCGGCCTGCCGGCCGCGGTGGTGTCGAACAGCCGGCTCGTGCGCGTGCGCAGCTCGCTGAAGCGCGCGTCGCTCACCGAAATCTTCGGCGAGCGCGTGTTCAGCTCCGAGCAGGTCGCGCGGCCGAAGCCCTACCCCGACGTGTACCTGCATGCGGCGCGCACGCTCGGCGTCGCGCCGGCGCGCTGCATCGTCGTCGAGGACAGCGTGTCGGGCCTGAACGCCGCGCGCGCGGCGGGCATGAAGACGATCGCGTTCGTCGGCGCGAGCCACATCCCCGACAACTACGCGGACGCGCTGCGCGCGATGGGCATCACGCGGATCATGCGCAGGATGGATGAACTGCCGGCGCTCGTCGCGGCCGGCCTGCGCGGCGAATTCGGCGACGTGCAGTCCTGACCGACCGCCGCGCCGAAGCGACATCACCGGCGTGCGGCTCGCTGCGCACGCCGTATCGCGGGCGCCACGGTGCGCCCGCCACGCCGGCCGTCAGGCCGGCTCGCAGCAGCGCTCGCGCGCGGCCGCCAGCGCTTCGCGGAATTCGACGAGCTCCGCGATCGTCAGCATCGGCAGCCCGTGCTGCTGCGCGAAACGCTCGACGTCGTCGCCGCGCGTCATCGTGCCGTCGGGATTCATCAGCTCGCACAGCACGCCCGCCGGCTTCAGCCCAGCAAGGATCGACAGGTCGACCGTGCCTTCGGTGTGGCCGCGGCGCGCCAGCACGCCGCCCGGTTGCGCGCGCAACGGAAACACGTGGCCGGGGCGCACGATGTCGTACGGCTTCGCATCGTCGGCGATCGCCGCGCGGATCGTCGTCACGCGGTCGGCCGCGGACACGCCGGTATGCACGCCTTCGCGCGCCTCGATCGACACGGTGAACGCGGTGCCGTTGCGGCTCTCGTTGGTCTGCACCATCGGCGGCAGCTCGAGCGCGCGGACCTTGTCGTCGGTCAGGCACAGGCACACGATGCCGCTGCACTCGCGGATCAGGAGCGCCATCGTCTCGGGCGTGATGCGTTCGGCGGCGACGATCAGGTCGGCCTCGTTTTCACGGTCGTGATCGTCCTGCAACACGACCGCGCGGCCCGCGCGCAACGCGTCGAGCGCGGCGGCGATGCGCGGCGGCACCGGTTCGGAATCCAGCAACGGGAGATCGGCAAAGGCGTCGGCAGGTGCCGACGAAACGGACTTGAAGGACATGTGAAACGCTCCTCGCGATTACGATTTGGGCGAAAAACGTTTCAGGGCATTGCAAACAGACAGAACGACAACCCGCTTCGCACGGACGGCAAAGCGGCCCTGACGGACATGACTATCTGCACATCTTCTCTCATCCGGACTATGACCGTCGGCTCTGGCATTCGACCAGATCTGCTGACCCCGCGCGGATGCGCGGGCGCTCGCGGGCTCGCCGGCTTTCGCCAGCCTACCGCCGGTGGGGAATTTCGCCCCGCCCTGAAGACGCACTGATTACCGGCCCGGGGGTCTCCCCGTGGAACGGCCGGCCAAGCATACATCAGCTGCGCGCACCGCGCAGCGAACCACACCTAAAACCTTACTGACGACGCCGTCTAACGGCATCGTCCGAACGGCCGACACCGGGCCTGCGCGCGTCCCGATGGAACCGGCGCCGGCCCGGCGACCCGCCCGCGCGCTCAGCCGGCCGCGTGCGCGGCGTCGGGCACGAGCCAGCGCGGCGGCACCTCGGGGCTCACCGTCACGCGGAACGCGCGCGCCTCGCTGTCGCCGGGATTGCGCAGGCTGTACGGCTGGTCGGCGTCGAACACGATCGCGTCGCCGGTCGCGAGCAACTGGCGGCGATCGTGCACGCTGACCTCGAGCGTGCCCTCGCTGACGACCAGGTTGACCGTCGTGCCGGGCGCGCGGCGCGTGCCGGGCTCCGTGTGCAGCGGCGCGATCCGCAGCTCGTGGAACTCGGCCGCGGCCGGCTCGCCTTCCGGATACAGCGCGCGCGCCGAGAAGCGGCCGTTCGAGCTGACGACGCGCGCCGCGCGCTCGGCCGCCAGGTGCTCGAAGCCGTTCACCGCGTGACGGCGCAGGAATGCGGCGACCGATACCTTGAGCGCCGCGGCGATCTTGCAGAGCACCTTGATCGACGGCACGCTGCGCGCGGATTCGATCTGCGCGAGCATCGCGCGCGACACGCCGGACAGCCGCGCGAGCGCATCGAGCGACAGCTGCCGCTCGGCGCGCAGGCGCGCGAGGTTCACGCCGACGACCTGCTCGAGGACGTCGAGCGACGCGGACGTCCGCGCGTCGACGGCATTGCCGGATTCGAAGGAAGACACGTCGCGCACCAGCGCAAGGGGTGAAGACATAGCATGGCCTCCGGGCCGCCGCGCGGCCCTGCGAATGGGGTAAGCCTGAATCGGAATCGGGTTGCGCCACGAACGGCGCGTATCGAGACGCTATCACCCGGCCCCGACCCGGCAAACGAAGTTATCTTCACACCGTTATCAGCATCGCGGAGGAATGCGTTTCTCGCGAACCTTTTCCTGTCGCCATAGCGCCGGTGCACCGCCGCCCGATGCACCGTCAATGCGCGGCCGGTGCGGCGCCGCGCGCCGGCGCGCGCGCATCGAGCCGCATCGCGAGCCACGTGACGACGAGCGCCGCGAACGTCACCGCGACGGCGACCCACGGCAGCGCGTCGAGCGCGAAGCCGTGCCCCAGCGCGAGGCCGCCGAGCCACGCGCCGGCCGCATTGCCGACGTTGAACGCGCCGATGTTCAGCGTCGACGCGAGGTGCGGCGCGCTCGCGGCCTTCTCGACGACGCGCGCCTGCAGCGGCGGCACCGTCGCGAACGCGGCGATTCCCCATACGAACACGGTCACCGCGGCCGCGACCGGCAGGTGGCTCGTCTTCGCGAACACGGCCATCACGGCCATCAGCGCGACCAGGATCGCGATCAGCGACGGCATCAGCGCGCGATCGGCGAGCTTGCCGCCGAGCGTGTTGCCGACCGTCAGCCCCGCGCCGAACAGCACGAGGATCAACGCGACCGCGCGCGGCGAATAACCGGTGACGGTTTCGAGGATCGGCGCGATGTACGTGAACACGACGAACACGCCGCCGAAGCCGAGCACGGTCATCAGCAGCGCGAGCCAGACCTGCGGCTCCTTCAGCACGCGCACTTCGTGGCCGAGGCCGACGGGCCCGCTGTCGTGGCGGTTCGGCACCAGCAGCGCGACGCCGCCGAGCGACAGCACGCCGAGCGCGGCGACGATCCAGAACGACGCGCGCCAGCCGAGCAGCTGGCCGACGAACGTGCCGAACGGCACGCCGAGCACGTTCGACAGCGTGAGGCCCGTGAACATCAGCGCGATCGCGCTCGCGCGCTTGTCGGCCGGCACGAGCGACGCGGCGACCACGGCGCCGATCCCGAAGAACGAGCCGTGCGCGAACGACGTGACGACACGCGCGACCATCAGCATCGCGTAGCCGGACGCGGTCGCGCACAGCACGTTGCCGACGATGAAGATCGCCATCAGCAGCTGCAGCGCGGCCTTGCGCGGCATGCGGCTCGTCAGCACCGCGAGCAGCGGCGCGCCGGCCGCGACGCCGAGCGCGTAGCCGGTGACCAGAAGCCCTGCCGACGGCAGCGACACGGCGAGGTCGTGCGCGACTTCGGGCAACAGGCCCATGATGATGAATTCGGTGGTGCCGATGGCGAAGGCGCTGATCGCGAGCGCCAGGAGCGGAATGGGCATGACGTTCTCCGAAAGGGCGGCGGGCGCGGCGGCCGGTCGGTGCCGCACCGCACAAAAGGCGGGATCTGCGCGCATTGTCCCGAATACGCCTATCTTTGATAATTGGCGTGGCATTTGAACCATTTTCAAAAATTTCTGGAAAATCCGATGGATCGACTGGGCGACATCCGGCTGTTCGTCGAGGCGGCCGAACTGGGCAGCCTGTCCGCGGCCGGGCGCAAGCTGAACCTCACGCCGGCCGCCGCGAGCGCGCGCCTCGCGAAGCTCGAGGCGAAGGTCGCGACGCGGCTGTTCGAGCGCTCCACGCGGCAACTGCGGCTCACCGACGAAGGCCGGCTCTACCTGAACTGCTGCCGGCAGGCGCTGCAGGCGCTCGACGACGCGCACGCGCTGCTGCAGGAAGGCCGCAACGTGGTGGCCGGCAAGGTGCGGCTGTCGTCGACGTCCGATTTCGGCCGCAACCAGCTGCTCGACTGGCTCGACGAATTCACCACGCTGCATCCGGGCGTCACGTTCTCGCTGACGGCGTCCGATTCGGCGTCGAACCTGTGGCAGGACGAGATCGACCTCGCGATCCGCTTCGCCGCCCCGCCCGACGGCGCGTTGATCGCGCGCCGGCTCGCCGCGAACCGGCGCGTGCTGTGCGCGGCGCCGTCGTTCGTCGAGCGCCACGGCGTGCCGGCCGACCCGCACGATCTGGCCCGCTTTCCCTGCAACGTGATCACGATCGCGTCGGGCCCGATGAACACGTGGCGCTTCACGCGCGGCGACGAGGTGCAGACCCACACGGTGCCGGTGTCGACCGCGTTCGAGACCAACGACGGCGGCTTGACCCGCGAATGGACGCTGCGCGGCCACGGCATCGCGCTGAAGTCGCTGTGGGACATCGCCGACGACGTGCGCGCCGGCCGGCTGCGCGTGCTGCTGCCCGACTGGCGGCACCAGGACGCGCCGCTGCACGCGATCTATCACAGCAAGCGCTACATGGCGCCGCGCGTGCGCGTGCTGCTCGACTTCCTCGCCGAGCGCTTCGCGCGCGAGGAAGCGGCGCTCGACGACCTGCTGAACGCGTGCCGCTGACGGCTGCCGCGCCGTCATATCAGGGTCGGAATGCAACGAAAGGCGTCGCGCGGCCGCAACCCGCCGCCCGCCCGGGACAGCGCGTAAAGCTATAATGGAAGGCTTTCCCGACGGCTTTTCACGCGTTCATGCGTTGCGCGAGAGGCTCGCCCGACGCGCGCTGCGCGCCCCGGTCCGCCACGCGGCACCGGCACGCGCCGCTGCATCGGCAGCAGCCGTCCCGATTCACCCTTGACGACGCCCCCAGGTCAACCACTGCGAACGGCGAATCCCCATGACCAAGAAAGTTTACGTAAAGACCTTCGGCTGCCAGATGAACGAGTACGACTCGGACAAGATGGTGGACGTGCTCAATGCGGCCGAAGGCCTCGAAAAGACCGATACCCCGGAAGACGCGGACATCATCCTGTTCAACACGTGCTCGGTGCGTGAGAAGGCGCAGGAAAAGGTGTTCTCCGATCTCGGCCGCGTGCGCGAGCTGAAGGAAGCGAAGCCGGGCCTGCTGATCGGCGTCGGCGGCTGCGTCGCCAGCCAGGAAGGCGCATCGATCGTGTCGCGCGCGCCGTACGTCGACCTCGTGTTCGGCCCGCAAACCTTGCACCGCCTGCCTCAGATGATCGACGCGCGCCGCGAGAGCGGCCGCGCGCAGGTCGACATCTCGTTCCCGGAAATCGAGAAGTTCGACCACCTGCCGCCCGCGCGCGTCGAGGGGCCGAGCGCGTTCGTGTCGATCATGGAAGGCTGCTCGAAGTACTGCAGCTACTGCGTCGTGCCGTACACGCGCGGCGATGAAGTGTCGCGCCCGCTCGACGACGTGCTGACCGAAGTGGCCGGCCTCGCCGACCAGGGCGTGCGCGAAGTCACGCTGCTCGGCCAGAACGTGAACGCCTATCGCGGCGCACTGGCGGCCGGCTCGTCCGAAATCGCCGATTTCGCGACGCTGATCGAATACGTCGCCGACATCCCCGGCATCGAGCGAATCCGCTACACGACCTCGCATCCGAAGGAATTCACGCAGCGCCTGATCGACACCTACGCGAAGGTGCCGAAGCTCGTGAGCCACCTGCACCTGCCGGTCCAGCACGGCTCCGACCGCATCCTGATGGCGATGAAGCGCGGCTACACGGTGCTCGAATACAAGTCGGTGATCCGCAAGCTGCGCGCGATCCGCCCGGACCTGTCGCTGTCGACCGACATGATCGTCGGCTTCCCCGGCGAGACCGAAGAGGATTTCGACAAGATGATGGCGCTCGTGCACGAGATGAGCTACGACACCAGCTTCTCGTTCATCTACAGCCCGCGCCCCGGCACGCCGGCCGCGAACCTGCACGACGACACGCCGCGCGAGGTCAAGCTCAAACGCCTGCAACATCTGCAGGCGACCATCGAGGAAAACGTCGCGCGCATCAGCCAGTCGATGGTCGGGAAGGTCGAGCGGATCCTCGTCGAGGGCCCGTCGCGCAAGGACCCGAACGAACTGTCGGGCCGCACCGAGAACAACCGGGTCGTGAATTTCCCGGCGCCGCTCGCGTCGCACCCGCGCCTGATCGGCCAGATGATCGACGTGAAGATCAACCATGCGTACCCGCACTCGCTGCGCGGCGAGCTGCTGCTCGTGAGCGACGACGCGAGCGCGGCCACCCACTGACCGACTGACGTTCCACAGGAGCCCGACGCTACTTTGAAGACCGTCCAAGCACTGGAATTCACCGCGCCGCGCGACGACAACGCGCGCCTCGCCAACCTCTGCGGCCCGCTCGACGAGAACCTGCGGCAGATCGAACAGGCGCTCGACGTCACGCTCGCGCGGCGCGGCCACCGGATCACGATCCGCGGCCGCGGCGCGAAGCTCGCGCTCGCGGCGCTCGAGAACTTCTACAACCGCGCACGCGATCCGCTGTCGGTCGACGATATCCAGCTCGCGCTGGTCGAAGTGCGCCACACGTCCGGCAACGGCCGCCAGGACACGCTCGACGTGCGCTTTCGCGGCGATCCGGACCATCCGTTCGACGAGCCCGTCGTGCAGCTCGACGATGAAATGCCGGACGAAGAACCCGCGCCGAAGCTCTACACGCGGCGCGCCGACCTGCGCGGCCGCACGCCCGCGCAGCGCGAATACCTGAAGCAGATCCTGCAGCACGACGTGACGTTCGGCATCGGGCCGGCCGGCACCGGCAAGACCTACCTCGCGGTCGCGTGCGCGGTCGACGCGCTCGAGCGCGACCAGGTCAAGCGGATCGTGCTGACGCGCCCGGCCGTCGAGGCCGGCGAGCGGCTCGGCTTCCTGCCGGGCGATCTCGCGCAGAAGGTCGACCCGTACCTGCGGCCGCTGTACGACGCGCTGTACGACCTGCTCGGCTTCGACAAGACCGCGAAGATGTTCGAGCGCCAGATGATCGAGATCGCGCCGCTCGCGTACATGCGCGGCCGCACGCTGAACCACGCGTTCATCATCCTCGACGAGGCGCAGAACACGACGCCCGAGCAGATGAAGATGTTCCTCACGCGGATCGGTTTCGGCTCGAAGGCCGTCGTCACCGGCGACACCAGCCAGGTCGACCTGCCGCGCGGGCACAAGAGCGGCCTCGTCGAGGCGCAGCAGGTGCTCGGCGGCGTGCGCGGCATCGCGCTCACGCGCTTCACGAGCGCCGACGTCGTGCGGCATCCGCTCGTCGCGCGCATCGTCGAGGCGTACGACGACTTCCACGCGCAGCACAAGGACGCGTAGGAAGCGGGCGGCGTCCGCGCGGTGCCTGCGCGCCGCACCGGCCACCGGCCCCAGCCCGGCCCGCCCGACGGCGCGCCGGGCATTTTTTCGCCTGCGCGCGGCCGGTTCGAATTCGGGAGCGATCGGCCGTTTGGTGTATCCTCAACGCGTTCCAATCGCCGCACCCGTCATGAAATCTTCCCGTTCTCGCAAGTCCGGGCGCGACCAGTCCGCCGCGCCCGATTCCCCCCGTCTTTCGCTGTTCGATGCGAAGGGCAAGGCCCGGACCGTCAACGCGCAAGGGCTTCGAATCGACTTCCCGGACGGCCGCAGCCTGATGTTCGACCTGTCGGGCAGCTCGGGCGAGGCGGCCGTCGCGATCGTCGCGCAGCACAACGATCCGGCGATGCGCGCGAAGCTCGCGCTGCAGCCCGAGCACTACGACAGCGTGACGCTGCACGTGGGTGCCGAACCCGCGCCGCGCGACGAGGAAATCGCGGAAATGGCGGACGAGCTGCGCGAGCTGGAGCTCGACCTGTCCGTGCAGTACGGTGACGAGATCACCGCCGACATCCGCAAGACGCTGCCGAAGCGCAAGCTGATCGCCGAATGGCTCGAGCCGGCGCTGTTCGCGAACGCGCAGCTCACCGTGCGCTTCGTCGGCGAGGAAGAAGGCCGCACGCTGAACGCCGGCTACCGCCACAAGGACTACCCGACCAACGTGCTGACCTTCGCGTACGACCCGGCGCCCGACGGCACCGTGATCGGCGACCTCGTGCTGTGCTGCCCGGTCGTCGAGAAGGAAGCGCACGAACAGGGCAAGCCGCTCATCGCCCATTACGCGCACCTGCTGGTGCACGGCGCGCTGCACGCGCAGGGCTACGATCACGAGACGAGCGACGAGGACGCCGCCGAAATGGAAGCGCTCGAAGTCGACATCCTCGCGAAGCTGGGCTTCCCGAACCCGTACCAGTAAAAGCCGTCCGCACCATGCACCACGCCGCAATGCTGCCGCCCGCCTACCCGCCGTCGATCGGCGAGGGACGGCTGCTGACGGAAGACGAACTCGCGGCGTCGCTCGCGCACACGATGCGCGACTGGGACGGCCGGCAGGATCTCTGGCTGTTCGGCTATGGCTCGCTGATCTGGAACCCCGGGCTGCCGACCGTCGCCGCCGTGCGCGGCAAGGTGCACGGCTACCATCGCGGGCTCTACCTGTGGTCGCGCGTGAACCGCGGCACGCCCGAACGTCCGGGCCTCGTGCTCGCGCTCGATCGCGGCGGCTCGTGCTCGGGCATCGCGTTCCGGCTGGCGGGCCCGACCGCTCAGCCGCATCTCGAGACGTTGTGGAAACGCGAGATGCCGATGGGGTCGTACCGGCCCGCGTGGCTGCCGTGCACGCTCGAGACCGGCGAACGCGTGAACGCGCTGGCATTCGTGATGCGCCGCGACGTGCCCACCTACACCGGCAAGCTGACCGACCCCGTCGTGAAGGAAGTGTTCAGCTGCGCGGCCGGCCGCTACGGTACGACGCTCGACTACGTGAGCCGCACCGTGGACGCGCTGCGCGCGAGCGGCATCCCCGACCGCGCGCTGGAAGGGCTGCTCGCGCGATGCCGGTGATGCCCGACCGGCCGGCTTGCGCGACACCGGCCGCCGCCCCCGTGCATTCGAAGGAGAATCCGCGCCGATGAACCCGTCACGCAGATCGCGCGTCATGCTGGCCGCGCTGCTCGTCGCCACGAGCGTCGCGCTGTCCGGCTGCGGCATGTTCGGCTGCGGCGGCGCCGCGACCAACGGCGCGGCCGCCGGCGGCTGTTCCGCCGGCATGCGCTTCTGAGGGTCCGGGCGCCCGCCCGGCCCGCCCGGCCCGCGACAAAATGCCGCCGACGCCGACCGGCCGGCCGGTCGCCTACGCTTTTTTTGCCGCCGTGCCCCGCCGCCCCTTTCTGAGATAGGATGGATACACAGGACGGCGTCGCGCCCGGCGCGGCCGTTCCCGAGCGGGGCTCGCGCGCGCCGCCTGCCCCTGGCCGGACGGCCGGTGTGACACGGCCGCGCCATGCCCTTGGTGTATCCTTGCCTACTCCGTGACCGCGCGCCCCGGCATGACCCGGGCGCACCACCATGAACGATTCGTATCCCAGTCGTAAGCTCACCGACAAACCGCAAGAAAAGCGCTCGCTGCTCGAGCGCCTGACCGACTTCATCTCGCCCGAGCCGGAATCCCGGTCCGAGCTGCTGGAAATCCTCCAGGACGCCCACGAACGCAACCTGATCGACGCCGATTCGCTGTCGATGATCGAAGGCGTGTTCCAGGTGTCCGACCTGTGCGCCCGCGACATCATGGTGCCGCGCGCGCAGATGGACGCGATCAACATCGCCGACAAGCCTGAAGACTTCATCCCGTTCGTCCTCGAGAAGGCGCACTCGCGCTACCCCGTGTACGAGGAGAACCGCGACAACGTGATCGGCGTGCTGCTCGCGAAGGACCTGCTGCGCTTCTACGCCGAAGAGGAATTCGACGTGCGCGGGATGCTGCGCCCCGCCGTGTTCATTCCCGAATCGAAGCGCCTGAACGTGCTGCTGCACGACTTCCGCGTAAACCGCAACCACCTCGCGATCGTCGTCGACGAATACGGCGGCGTCGCGGGCCTGATCACGATCGAGGACGTGCTCGAACAGATCGTCGGCGACATCGAGGACGAATACGACTTCGACGAGGAAGCCGGCAACATCATCTCGGGGCCGGACGGCCGCTTCCGCGTGCGCGCGCTCACCGAGATCGAACAGTTCAACGAGGCGTTCGGCACCGACTTCCCCGACGACGAGGTCGACACGATCGGCGGGCTGATCACCCATCATTTCGGCCGCGTGCCGCACCGCGGCGAGAAGCTGCAGCTCGGCAACCTCGTGTTCGAGATCCAGCGCGGCGATGCGCGCCAGGTCCACGTGCTGCTGGTGCGCCGCAACCCCCTCGCGAGCCGCCGCGCCGAAACCTCGCACGAGGACTGACCGTCTCGCGCCGGTCGCGTCTCCTTCAACCGCTCGCCCTCTTTCGCTTCACATGGACGATCCGATCCCGTCCCGCCCGGCTGGCGGTCTTCTCGCGCCGGCGCCCGGCCGCACGCTGCCGCGCTGGCACTATCCGGCCGCGCTGCTCGCCGGCGCGGCCAATACGCTGACCTTCGCACCGACCCCGCACGGCGGCTGGCTGCAGCTCGTCGTATTCGTCTGGTTTTTCGCGCAGCTGACGCGCACGTCGAGCTGGCGCGGCGCCGCGCTCACCGGCGGCGCGTTCGGCTTCGGCAACTTCATCAGCGGCATCTGGTGGCTCTACATCAGCATGCACGTGTACGGCGAGATGGCCGCGCCGCTCGCGGGCGGCGCGCTGGTGCTGTTCTCGCTCTACCTGTCGCTGTACCCGGCATTCTCGGCGGGGCTCTGGTCGTTTTGCGCGGGCCATGCATGGCATCGCCGCGAACCCGATCCGCGGCCGTTCTCGCCGACCTGGCACGGCGCGTTCGCGTTCGCGAGCGCCTGGGCGCTCGGCGAATGGCTGCGCGGCACCGTATTCACCGGCTTCCCGTGGCTCGCGAGCGGCTATCCGCAGGTCGACGGACCGTTCGCGGGCTTCGCGCCGGTCGTCGGCGTGTACGGCATCGCCTGGGTGCTCGCGCTGTTCGCCGCGCTGGTCGTGCAGGCGCTCGTCGCCGCGCGCCGGGCGCCCGCATCCGAACGCGGCGCCGCCGGCAACGCGCGCGTGCGCATCGCCGCGCCGGCCGGCATCGGCGTCGCGCTCGTCGCGGCCGGCATCGCGCTGTCGCAGGCCGCGTGGACCGTGCCCGCGAACGCGCCGCTCACGGTGCGGCTGCTCCAGGGCAACGTGAAGCAGGACATCAAGTTCGAGCAGGAAGGCATCGACGCGGCGATCAAGATGTACACGCAGATGATCGTCGAGAAACCGGCCGACCTGATCGTCACGCCGGAGACCGCGATCGCGGTGATGATCCAGGAGCTGCCCGAACCGTTCGCCGTCGCGATCCGCAAGTTCAGCGACACGACCGGCTCGGCCGTGCTGTTCGGCGCGGTCGGCGCATCGGTCACGCCGGACGGCCACTACGTCGACTACACGAACAGCCTGTACGGCGTGACGCCGCACTCGCGCGACATCTATCACTACGACAAGCACCATCTCGTGCCCTTCGGCGAGTTCATCCCGTGGGGCTTCCGGTGGTTCGTCGACCTGATGAAGATGCCGCTCGGCGACTTCGCGCGCGGCGCGCCGGTGCAGAAGCCGTTCCTCGTGCACAACCAGCCGGTGATGGCCGACATCTGCTACGAGGACTTGTTCGGCGAGGAAATCGCCGCGACGATCCGCGACAATCCGCAGCCGCCCGGCGTGCTCGTCAACGTGACGAACCTCGCGTGGTTCGGCGACACGATCGCGCTCGACCAGCACCTGCAGATCGCGCGGATGCGCGCGCTCGAAACGGGCCGGCCGATGCTGCGCTCGACCAATACCGGGATGACCGCCGCGATCGACGCGCGCGGCCGCGTGCTCGGCCAGCTCAAGCCGTTTACGATCGGCTCGCTCGATGTGCGGATCGAAGGCACGAGCGGCTTCACGCCGTACGTGACGAGCGGCAACAACATCGTGCTCGCGGTGTCGCTGGTGCTGCTCGCGTTCGGCTTCACGTTCGGGCCGGGCCTGCGCCGCCGCAACGGCGCGAAGGCCGGCGGCGACCGGAACGCCTGACGCATCGGGCGGCCGGCGCGCGCGGCGCGGCGCAGCCGCCGCCGTCGATGCGGCATGCGGACCGCCCCGCCCGCCGACGTTCGGCGCACGAGGCCGAGTCCGCACGACACCCCGGCAAGCCGCATGCAGGAAGCAACGACGCGCGACGTCGCGCCGGCCAGCCGTTCAGGCCGGCCGCTGCGCGGCCGCGGCCAGGCCGCGCAGATCCCGCGCGAGCGCTTCCAGCACCGGCGCCCATGCGCCGAACGTCGGCTGCCGGTACAGCGTCGCGGTCGGATACCACGGGCTGTCGGTGCGCTCGAGCAGCCATGGCCAGTGCGGATTCACGTCGAGCAGCACCCAGGTGCGTGCGCCGAGCGCGCCCGACAGGTGCGCGACCGACGTGCACACCGTGATCACCAGATCCAGCGCGCCGATGAACGCGGCCGTATCGTCGAAACTCTCGAGTTCGCCGGTGAAGTCCTCGATCGCGAAACCGGCCGCGCGCGCCGCGGCGACATCCGCGTCCGCGCCCGGCTGCAGCGAGTAAAACGCGACGCCGTCGACACCGCGCAACGCATCGGCATAACGCTCGAGCCCGACGCGCCGCAACGGATTGCGCTGGTGCCCCGCGCTGCCCGTCCATACGAGCCCGACCTTCAGCCGGCCATCGCCCGCGAGCCGCGCTCGCCATGCGTCGCGCGCACGCGGATCGGCATGCAGGTACGGCACCGCCGCGCCGAGCGTCGACGTCTCCATCCCGAGCATCAACGGCAGGCCGATCAGCGGCACTTCGTAGTCGAACGCCGGCAGCGCGTCGACGCCGCCGCCCGCGCTGAACGCATCCGCGTGCGCGCCGAGGCTGCGCCGCATCAGCGTGCCCACCTGCGGAAACGTGTTCCACGCGAGCCGGCCGCCCTCGCGGTGCACGCGCTCGGCGAGCGGCGCGACGAAGCGCGCGAACTGCAGCACGTCGCCGAGCCCCTGCTCGCCCCAGACGAGCAGCGTCTTGCCCGCGAGCGGCTCGCCGTGCCAGCGCGGGCCGGGCAGCACCGGCCGGCGGCCGCGCAGCTCGCCGGCGCCGTCCCAGCGCGCCTCGTGGCCGCGCCAGCCGGCCGCGTAGTCGCCGCGCACGAGCTGGATGATCGCGAGGTTGAAACGGAACGACGCATCGTCGGGCGCGAGCTCGCACGCGCGCGCCGCATGGCGCTCGGCGTCGTCCCAGCGTTGCGCCTCCTTCATCGCCATCGCGATGTTGTTCTGCGCGAGCGCATTGTCGGGCGCGATCTCCGCGAGCCGCGCCGCGCACGCGAGCGCGCCGTCGAGGTCCTGCGTCGCGAGCCGCGCGACGACCAGGTTGGTCCACACCTGCACGTCGTGCGGGTCGGCCGCCACAGCCGCGTCGAGCAGCGCGATTTCTTCGTTGCGGTCGCCGCCCGACAGCCGCAGCGCGATCGCCAGGTTGTTGCGCAGCGACGGCCAGCCCGGATCGAGCGCATAGGCGGCGCGGTACGACGCGACGGCGTCGGCGTGACGGCCGAGCATCTGCAGCGCATAGCCATGATTGAAACTCGCGCCGGCGCCCGGATGCACGCGCAGCGCGCATTCGGCCAGCGCGAGCGCGTCGGCGCCACGCTGCCGTGCGACGAGCGCCGCGGTAAGCTGCGCGAGCGCGGCCATGTCGACGGCGTGCAGATGGCCGGCGGCGGCGAGCCAGAGCGCATGCGCGTCGCGCTCGCCGCGCGCGTGCGCGTCGGCGGCCTGCCCGAGCAGCGCAAGCAGCGGCGGCATCAGCGGAATGAGGAGGTCGTTCGAATCGTCCATGCGGTACGGAGTGGGCAATCGGTCGCGCGGCAGGCGTCGCGCGCGCCGCAATACGCGCATCTTAACGCCCGCGCAAAGCGGCGCGGCAGGCGGAGCGAGCAGCGCATCGCGACACCGCGCGCGAGCGCACCACCCGCACCGACGACCCGCGCACAGGCCGCGCACGGCTCGCCCGAAACACCGCCGACGCCCCCTTCGTCCGCGTTCCGGCCGCATCCGGCCGCCGATCCGGTAAAATTGCACGTTTCAGCACACTAACAAGCCGCGCCGCCGCGCGAGCCGACCCTCCGGGCCCCGCCCGGAGCGCCGCCCGCAACGGAGCGCCAGCGCCACGAAGGCTCTTCATGCTTACGTTTCAGCAAATCATCCTGACGCTGCAGTCCTACTGGGACAAGCAGGGTTGCGCCCTGCTCCAGCCCATCGACATGGAAGTCGGCGCGGGCACGTCGCACGTCCACACGTTCCTGCGCGCGGTCGGCCCCGAGCCGTGGCGCGCCGCCTACGTGCAGCCGTCGCGCCGCCCGAAGGACGGCCGCTACGGCGAGAACCCGAACCGCCTGCAGCATTACTACCAGTACCAGGTCGTGCTCAAGCCGGCGCCGGAAAACATCCTCGATCTCTACCTCGGTTCGCTGGAAGCGCTCGGCTTCGACCTGAAGCAGAACGACGTGCGCTTCGTGGAAGACGACTGGGAGAACCCGACGCTCGGCGCGTGGGGCCTCGGCTGGGAAGTGTGGCTGAACGGCATGGAAGTCACGCAGTTCACGTATTTCCAGGAAGTCGGCGGCCTCGAATGCAAGCCGGTGCTCGGCGAGATCACGTACGGCCTCGAGCGCCTCGCGATGTACCTGCAGAAGGTCGAGAACGTGTACGACCTCGTGTGGACCGAATGGGAAGAGCAAGGCCCGAACGGCCCCGAGCTGCGCCGCCTGTCGTACGGCGACGTCTACCACCAGAACGAGGTCGAGCAGTCGACCTACAACTTCGAGCACGCGAACGTCGACCTGCTGTTCACGTTCTTCAACAGCTACGAAGCGGAAGCGAAGAAGATGATCGACGCGCAGCTCGCGCTGCCCGCGTATGAACTCGTGCTGAAAGCCGGCCACACGTTCAACCTGCTCGACGCGCGCGGCGCGATCTCGGTCACGGAACGCGCGGCGTACATCGGCCGCATCCGCGCGCTGTCGCGTCTCGTCGCGCAGGCTTACTACGACTCGCGCGAGAAGCTCGGCTTCCCGATGCTCGGCAACCCGCCGGGCGTGCCGGGCCTCACCACCGACGCCCAGGACGCCGCCCAGCCGGCATGGGCGCCGCCGCTCAAGGTCGAACGCAAGATCGATCAGGACTGACGAGACGAGATTCAATCCACACATGACGCACAATCATCCCGCCCCCCTGCTCGTCGAACTGCTGACCGAAGAGCTGCCGCCGAAGGCCCTCGCGCGCCTCGGCGACGCATTCGCCGAAGGCCTCGCGCAACGCCTCGCGGCGCGCGACCTGATCGAAGGCGAACTCGTATTCGAACGCTACGCCACGCCGCGCCGCCTCGCGGTCGTCGTGCAGAACGTGCGCGCCGTCGCGCCTGAAAAGCAGGTCCGCGAAAAGGTCCTGCCCGTTTCTGTCGCGCTCGACGCGGAAGGCCGGCCGACCGCCCCGCTCGCGAAGAAGCTCGCGGCGCTCGGCCATCCGAACCTGTCGATCGCCGATCTCGAGCGCGCGCAGGACGGCAAGGCCGAAGCGTTCTTCGTCAACTACTCGGCTGCCGGCGCGACGCTCGCCGACGGGCTGCAGGCCGCGCTCGACGAAGCGCTCGCGAAGCTGCCGATCCCGAAGTTCATGACCTACCAGCGCCCGGACGGCTCCGACGTGAAGTTCGTGCGTCCGGTGCACCGCCTGACCGTGCTGCACGACGACCGCATCGTGCCCGTCACCGCGTTCGGCGTCGATGCCGGCGACACCACGCTCGGCCACCGCTTCCTGTCCGACGGCCTCGTCGCGATCCAGCATGCGCGCGCGTATGCCGACACGCTGCGCGACAAGGGCCGCGTGATCGCGCACTTCGCGGATCGCCGCGAAACGATCCGCACGCAGCTGAACGAACACGCGAACGGCGACACGGTCGTGATGCCCGAGTCGCTGCTCGACGAAGTGACGTCGCTGGTCGAATGGCCGGTCGTCTATCCGTGCCGCTTCGAGGACGAATTCCTGCAGGTTCCGCAGGAATGCCTGATCCTCACGATGCAGACGAACCAGAAATATTTCGCGCTGACCGACGTCGCCGGCAAGCTGCGCTCGCGCTTCCTGATCGTGTCGAACATCGAGACGAAGACGCCGGGCGAGATCATCGAAGGCAACGAGCGCGTCGTGCGCCCGCGCCTCGCCGACGCGAAGTTCTTCTTCGAGCAGGACAAGAAGAAGCCGCTCGCGGACCGCGTGCCGCTGCTCGCGAACGTCGTCTATCACAACAAGCTCGGCTCGGCGCTCGCGCGCGTCGAGCGCCTCGAGGCGCTCGCCGGCGAGATCGCGCCCGCGATCGGTGCCGACGCCGCGCACGCGAAGCGCGCCGCGCGCCTCGCGAAGGCCGACCTGCTGACCGACATGGTCGGCGAGTTCCCGGAACTGCAGGGCACGATGGGCACGTACTACGCGCGCCACGACGGTGAGCCCGACGACGTCGCGCTCGCCTGCGCCGAGCATTACCAGCCGCGCTTCTCCGGCGACGCGCTGCCGACCACGCCGGTGTCCACCGCCGTCGCGCTGGCCGACAAGCTCGAGACGATTGTCGGCATCTGGGGCATCGGCCTCGCGCCGACCGGCGAGAAGGATCCGTTCGCGCTGCGCCGTCACGCGCTCGGCGTGCTGCGCCTGCTGCTCGAGAAACAGCTGCCGCTCGATCTCGTGTCGCTGCTGCGCACGGCCCATGCGCGCTTCGAAGGCGTGCCGGGCGTCGCCGAATCGACCGACGCGATCTTCGCGTTCTTCATCGACCGCCTGCGCGGCCTGTTGCGCGAGCGCGGCTACTCGGCCGGCGAAGTCGACGCGGTGCTGAGCCTGAACCCGACGCGCGTCGACGATCTCGTCGCGCGCCTCGACGCGGTGCGCGAATTCACGCGCCTCGCGGAAGCCGAAGCGCTCGCGGCCGCGAACAAGCGGATCTCGAACATCCTGAAGAAGTCGGAAGGCGGCGCGAACGGCACGGTGCAGCCGACGCTGCTCGTCGAGGCCGCCGAGAAGGCGCTGCACGAGCAGCTCGCGGCCGTGACGCCGCACGTGCAGTCGCAGCTCGAGGCGCGTGCGTACACGGGCGCGCTGTCGGCGCTCGCCGCGCTGCGCGCGCCGGTCGACACGTTCTTCAACGACGTGATGGTCAACGCCGAGGATCCCGCGCTGCGCGCGAACCGTCTCGCGCTGCTGTCGGCGCTGCATCAGCAGATGAACTGCGTCGCCGACATCTCGAAGCTCGCCGCGTAAAGGCCGAACGATGCCGACCAGCCCCAACCGCAAGCTCGTCGTCCTCGACCGGGACGGCGTGATCAACGTCGATTCGGACGCGTTCATCAAGACGCCCGACGAGTGGATCGCGCTGCCCGGCAGCCTCGAGGCGATCGCACGACTCAACCACGCCGGCTATCGCGTGGTCGTCGCGACCAACCAGTCCGGCATCGGTCGCGGGCTGTTCGACATGGCCACGCTCAACGCGATGCATCTGAAGATGCATCGCGCGGCGGCCGCGGTCGGCGCGCGCATCGACGCGGTGTTCTTCTGCCCGCATACGTCGGAAGACCACTGCGACTGCCGCAAGCCGAAACCCGGCATGATGCAGATGATCGCCGAGCGCTTCGAGATCGATCCCGGTCACACGCCGGCCGTCGGCGATTCGCTGCGCGACCTGCAGGCCGGCGTCGCGGTCGGCTTCCGGCCGCACCTCGTGCTGACCGGCAAGGGCAAGAAGACGCTCGCCGCGGGCAACCTGCCGGACGGCACGCAGGTCCATGACGACCTGCGCGCGTTCGCACTCGACTTCCTTTCACACGAACACGAGTGATGCGGCCGCCGCGCGCATCCTCCCTACTGTCAGACCCACGCCGATGCGCTTCGTCCGCTCCCTGCTGCTGCTGATCTATTTCATCCTGTACACGGTGCCGTACGCCACCGCGTGCTTCATCGCCTTTCCGTTCATGCGCCCCGACGCGCGCTACTGGATGGCGGCCGGCTGGTGCAAGTCGACGCTGTGGGTCGTGCGCTGGCTGAACGGCATCCGCTACCGGATCGAAGGCTACGAGAACCTGCCCGACGGCCCGGCCGTGCTGCTGTCGAAGCACCAGTCCGCGTGGGAGACGCTCGCGTTTCCGGCGCTGATGCCGAAGCCGCTCTGCTACGTGTTCAAGCGCGAGCTGCTGTACGTGCCGTTCTTCGGCTGGGCGCTCGGGCTGCTGCACATGGTCAACATCAACCGCAAGGAAGGCAAGAATGCCTTCGTGTCGGTGATCCGCCAGGGCAAGAAGCGCCTGTCGGAAGGCGCGTGGATGATCATGTTCCCGGAAGGCACGCGCACGCCGGTCGGCAAGCAGGGCAAGTACAAGACGGGCGGCGCGCGCTTCGCGATCGAAACCGGCGCGCCGGTCGTGCCGATCGCGCACAATGCAGGTCGGGTGTGGCCGCGCAATTCGTTCACGAAGTTCCCGGGCGTCGTCACCGTGTCGATCGGCAAGCCGATTCCGGTCGAAGGCAAGACACCCGACGTATTGAACTCGCAGGTCGAAGCATGGATCGAAGCGGAAATGCGCCGCATCGATCCCGATGCGTATCGCCAGCCGGGCAATGCCGGCACGCGCGATGCCGCACGCGTCTGAATCACCCGGATTGCAGCCGTTGCGTACGACGAAACGAAGCGAACTGATGAAAAAGCGTCCGCGGCCACGGCCTGCCATCGTGGCACTCGATCATCGCCAGATGGACCTGCCGCTCTTCGACGGGCCGGCAGCATCGCCGCCACCGTCGGCGCCCGCCGCGCTGCCGTCGCCGCCTGAAGCGGCTGTGGCTCCCGCGGTGCCGCTCGATCCGGGTCCCGCACCCGATCGCTCCCGCGTCCGCACGTTCGCACTCGACAGCCGCGTGCTCGAATATCGGTTGAAGCGCTCCGCGCGCCGCACGATCGGCTTCACGATCGACGGCAGCGGGCTGTCGATCACCGCGCCGCGCTGGGTCACGCTCGCCGACATCGAAGCGGCGATCGCCGAGAAGCAGCGCTGGATCTTCGCGAAGCTCGCGGAGTGGAAGACCCGCACCGAGCAGCGCGCGCTGCCGCAGATCGACTGGCGCGACGGCGCGCAACTCCCGTATCTCGGCAAGACGATCACGGTCGCGCTCGGCGCGGGCGCCGTCGCATTCGACGCCGATGCGCAACGGCTGTCGCTGCCGCTGCCCGCGCAGGCCGACATGCAGCAGATCAAGGATCGCGTGCAGGGCTGGCTGCAGGGCGAAGCGAAGCGGATCTTCGGCGAACGCCTGGCGGTCTACGCGGAACGGCTCGGCGTCACGTATTCGATGTATGCGCTGTCGTCGGCGGCGACGCGCTGGGGCAGCTGCTCGAGCGACGGCAAGATCCGGCTGAACTGGCGGCTGATCCACTTCCCGATGTCGATCGTCGACTACGTCGTCGCGCACGAGCTGTCGCACCTGCGCGAGATGAACCACAGTCCGGCCTTCTGGCAGACCGTCGAATCGATCTTCCCGGAATTCCGCGAAGCGCGGCACACGCTCAAGCATCACCCGCCCGAACTGCTGCCGGCGCTTTGACGCGATCGGCCGCACCAAAATACAAACGGGCGATGCGGATTCCTCCACATCGCCCGTTTTTCCTGCCCGCGACGCACATCGTGCGCCGCGCGCCCGGCGCTCAGTGCGCCTTCTTCTGAATGAACTCGATCTTGTAGCCGTCCGGATCCTCGACGAACGCGATCACGGTCGTGCCGTGCTTCATCGGGCCGGCTTCGCGGGTCACCTTGCCGCCTTGCGCCTTGATCTTGTCGCAGGCCGCGTACGCGTCGTCGACTTCCACCGCCAGATGGCCGAAGCCGTTGCCGAGATCGTAGGACGGCGTATCCCAGTTGTGGGTCAGCTCGAGCACGGTGCCCGCGCTTTCCGCTTCGTAGCCGACGAACGCGAGCGTGAACTTGCCTTCCGGATAATCCTCGCGACGCAGCAGCTTCATGCCGAGCAATTCGGCGTAGAACTTGATCGAGCGGTCGAGATCGCCGACTCGCAGCATCGTATGCAGCAAACGCATGTGTTGTACTCCTGTGGGGACTTTCCAGAAGCGGAAATTCTACCGGAGTCGGGTCAATCCCGCCGCCGGCGCCCCGTGCGTCACCGGCCGATACCCAAGCATCCGCACGGCGAGCGCGAAGCCCGTGCGGCGGTGGAGATCACCGCGCCCGACGGCCCCGGCAAGTCCATCGATCGGGTAACATCCTCCCACTTCGCACCAAAAACGGGCATGCCGCCCGCAGCCAGAACGCGACCACCGCCTCATTCCAGCCACACAGCCTGCCGTGAGAAATCGCCGATTCGAGCGCGCCGGACGCGCCGTCCGTCCGCCGCTGACCATGTCTTTGCCCAAGTCTCTGCCCATGCCCCAGCCCGCTTCCCGCCGCATCGGCGAGGTGCGCCGATGACCGCGCTCGCCAGCACGCCGGTGCGACGCGCGCTCGACATGCGCGCCGTCGGCGTGATGCTGCTGCTGTGCGCGATCTGGGGCTTCCAGCAGGTCGCGATCAAGAGCACCAACGCGGCGATCCCGCCGATGTTCCAGGCCGGGCTGCGCTCGGTAATCGCCGCGCTCCTGCTGTGGGGCTGGGCACGCTCACGCGGCACGCCGCTGTTCCGCGCGGACGGCACGCTCGGCGCGGGCATCGCGGCCGGTGCGCTGTTCGCCGGCGAGTTCATCTGCGTGTTCTTCGGGCTCACGCTGACGAGCGCGTCGCACATGGCGATCTTCCTGTACACGGCACCGTGCTTCACGGCGCTCGGCCTGCACCTGTTCGCGCCGGGCGAACGGCTGCAGCGCGTCCAGTGGGCCGGCGTCGGCCTCGCGTTCGCCGGCATCGCGCTCGCGTTCGCGGACGGCTTCCTGACGCCGCGCGCGCCCGGCGCATCGGTGCTGGCCGGGCTCGCCGGCGACGCGCTCGGGATCCTCGGCGGCGCGATGTGGGCCGCGACGACGGTCGTCGTGCGCTCGACGTCGCTCGCGCGCGCCAGCGCGAGCAAGACGCTGTTCTACCAGCTCGCGGTCTCGGCCGTCGTGCTGGTCGCGCTCGCCGCGCTGCTCGGCCAGACGTCGTTCGCGCGGGTCACGCCGATCGCGCTCGCGAGCCTCGCGTACCAGTCGGTGATCGTCGCGTTCGTCAGCTATCTGTCGTGGTTCTGGCTGCTGACGCGCTACAGCGCGTCGCGGCTGTCGGTGTTCACGTTCCTGTCGCCGCTGTTCGGCGTCGCGTTCGGCGTGCTGCTGCTCGGCGAATCGGTCGGCTGGCGCTTCATGTCCGCCGCCGCGCTGGTGCTGACGGGAATCGCGCTCGTCAACGCGCCGCCGCGCCGGCGCGCGTAGCGCGATGCGGACGCGGTCCGGCAGCGACGAACGCCGTGCGAAAAAAAGCTGCCCGCTCAGGGCAGCCTCGTCGATCGCGCTCGAGCAGGCGCCAGGTGCGACGCCCGCATGCCGCTACTCCGCGGCCTTGCGCACCGCTGCAAGCGCCTGCGCGACGCCGACATATTCGGCCACGCTGACATCCTCCGCGCGTCGCGCGAGATCGAAGCCGAGCCCGTCGAAATCGATCGTCTCGCGGTAGTCGCCGAGCGTATTGCGCAGCATCTTGCGGCGCTGCGAGAACGCGGCGGTGACGACTTCGCCGAGCAGCACGGGATCGACGTCCGGCAGTTCGTGCGGCTCGTACGGAATCATCCGGACGATCGCCGAATCGACCTTCGGCGGCGGCTGGAACGATTCCGGCGGCACGTCGAGCATCTTCTCCATCACATAGCGGTACTGCAGCATCACCGACAGTCGCGAGAACGCCTTCGTGCCGGGCTCCGCGACCATCCGTTCGACCACTTCGTTCTGCAGCATGAAATGCTGGTCGATGACCGCGTCGGCGAACGTCATCAGGTGAAACAGCAGCGGGCTGGAAATGTTGTACGGCAGGTTGCCGACGATCCGCAGCGACGGCTTGTCGCCGGGTGCCGCGAGCGAGCGGAAGTCGAACGCGAGCGCGTCGCCCGCATGCAGCTCCAGCAGCGCGCCGAAGCGCTGCTGCAGGCGCCCGATCAGGTCGCGGTCGAGCTCGACCGCATGCAGCGGCGACTCGGGCGTCGCGAGACGCGCGATCAGCGGCTCGGTCAGCGCGCCGAGGCCGGGGCCGATCTCGACCATCCGCTGGCCGCGCGCGGGGCCGATCGTCGCGACGATCGAGTCGATCACGCCGTGATCGACGAGGAAGTTCTGCCCGAAGCGCTTGCGCGCGAAGTGGCCTTGGTGCTGTCTGCTGTTCGACATCGACTGAGAAAAACGAAAAATACGACGAATGAGGTCAGGCTCGTGCGTGTCAGGACGCGCGGCGATGGCGCGCCATCGTGACGGCCGTGTCGAGCGCGGCGACCATGCTGCCCGGATCCGCGCGGCCCGTGCCGGCCAGATCCAGCGCGGTGCCGTGATCGACCGACGTGCGGATGATCGGCAGCCCGAGCGTGACGTTGATGCCCTCGCCGAAGGTCGCATACTTCAGCACGGGCAAGCCCTGATCGTGGAACATCGCGAGCACGCAATCGGCGCCCTCGAGATGGCGCGGCTGGAACAGCGTGTCGGCCGGATACGGGCCGCGCGCGTCGATGCCCTGCGCTTGCGTGCGTGCGAGCGCCGGCGAGATCACGTCGATCTCCTCGCGCCCGAGATAGCCGTTCTCGCCCGCGTGCGGGTTCAGCCCCGTCACGAGGATGCGCGGCGCCGCGAGACCGAAGTCGCGCCGCAGGTCGCGATCGACGATCGCCAGCGTCTCGACGAGCCCGTCGATCGTCAGCGCGGCCGACACGTCCTTCAGCGGCAGGTGCGTGGTCGCGAGCGCGACGCGCAGCGGCCGCTCGCCCGTGCCTGCCAGCATCATCACGACGCGCTGCGTGTGCGTGCGTTCCGCAAGGTATTCGGTATGGCCGGTAAACGGCACGCCGGCATCGTTGATCGTGCTCTTCTGCAGCGGTGCGGTGACGATCGCGTCGAACCGGCCCGCCACCGCGCCGTCGATCGCGGCATCGAGCAGCCCGAGCACGTAGCGGCCGTTGGCCGCGTCGAGCTTGCCCGCCTGCGCGGGCACGGCGAGCGGATGATGCTCGACCGACACCGGCCCGCCGCCGGCGAGCACCGCCCGGTCGGCGCCGACGGCCGCCGCGCGTGCGTCGAGCAGCGCGGCGTCGCCGAGCACGGTGAAATGCGCGCCGGGCCAGCGCCGCGCGGCATCCTGCAATGCCTGCACGGTCAGCTCCGGGCCGACACCCGCGGGTTCGCCGGTCGTGATCGCGATCTGCAGCGCGGATGCCGTCATGCGAAGCTCGCTCAGTTCGCCGGGCCGACGCCGCCGATCTTGTACTGCACGTACGACGAATCGCGCAGTTCACGCAGCCAGTCGGCGTACGCCTGCTCGGCCTTGCGCTGGCCGATCGCCTGGCGCGCGATATCCATCTGCTGCTGCACCGAGCCTTCCGCCTCGCGGCGCTCGACCACCTGGATCAGGTGGTAGCCGTACTCGGTACGAATCGGCTGGCTGATCTGGCCGGCCTGCAGGTTGTTCATCGCGCGCTCGAATTCCGGCACGGTCTCGCCCGGGCTGATCCAGCCGAGATCGCCGCCCTGCGACGCCGAACCGTCCTGCGAGTAGGTGCGCGCGAACTTCTCGAAATCGCCGCCGGCCTCGACCTGCTTGCGGATGTCCTGCAGTTGCTGGCGTGCCTGGCCTTCCGACTTGCCTTCGCCGACGCGCAACAGGATGTGGCGCACGTGCGTCTGGACGATCTTCGGTGCCGCGGCGGTCGCGCCCTGGCTCTGGCGGCGGTCGACGAGACGCACGATCTCGAAGCCGTCCGGCACCCGGATCAGCGTCGGGTTGACCTGGCCGGGGCGGAGCTTCGACGCGGCTTCGACGACGTCGGCCGGCAGCGCGGACGGCGCCTTGAAGCCGAGGTCGCCGCCCTTCTTCGCGTCGTTCGCTTCCGAGTTGTTCTTCGCGAGCTTCTCGAAATCGGCGCCCGACGTGGCCTGCTGCAGCAGCGCGTCGGCCTTCTTCTGCGCGGCTTCGATGTCGGCTTGCGGCGCGTTGGTCGGCGCCTTGATGAAGATGTGCTGGAAGCGCAGGTCCTGCTGCTGCGATGCGCTCGGCCCGCGCTGGCTCGCGATGTAGTTCGCGACCTCGGCGTCCGACACGGTGATCTTGCCGTCGACCTCGCGCTCGCGCAGCTTCGACAGCATCAGCTCGGTGCGGGCGTCGCTCGTGAACACGCTCCAGGGCACGCCTTGCGCGACGATGCGCGCGCGGTACTGCTCGAGCGTCATCCCGTTCGCCTGCGCGAGGCGCTGCAGCGTGGACTGCACGGTGGCATCGTCGATGCGGATCCCGTCGTCCTTGGCCTTCTGCACCTGGATGCGTTCGAGCACCATCTGGTTCAGCACCTGCGCGCGCAACTGGTCGGCCGGCGGCACGGGCGCGTTCTGCTGCTGCAGCCGGCGCGAGATCAGGCCGACGCGCTGGTCGAGTTCGCGACCCGTGATCACGTCGTTGTTGACGACCGCGACGACTTCGTCGGCAAGCTGCGCGCCATGCGAACCAAGCGCCTGCGCCGCGGCCGGCGCAGCGGCGAGCAGCGCGGCGGCGGCGGCGAGGCTGGACACGACTGCCGCGAAACGAAGGGTTTTCTTCATTGCCACTGATACTCCATTGAAATCGTGCTGACCGGTGCAGACAAGCCGGCGTTACTCGTAGTTGCTGAAGCGGGACATCGGCGGCGGCGCGGACGGCAGCGGCGTGTAGCCCGGCACCCCGGCGCGGAACGCGGCCACGAGACCGTTGTCGACGCTCGACAGCCCCTTCAACGTCAGCTGCATCATGAAGCGCGTCGACGAATTCTGCTGCCCCGACGTGTTCACGCCGTTCGCGTACCGCTGGACCCCGACTCCGAGCGCCCAGCAATCCGCGTCGTATTGTAAGCCGAGCAGACCGTCGACGACCCGGTCGGCGGCCAGGTCGTAGTTGAAGCGGCCGATCGCATACAGGCGGCGCGTGAGCGGCCACTGCGCGGACACCAGGAACTGGTTGATCGGCTGGTTGTCGAGCGTCGTGTTCGCACGCGTATAGCGGTAGCCGACGTTGATCACGCGGCGCTCGCCCGGGCTGAAACCGAAACCGATGCTCGACTTCACGAGCTGGTTGTTGTTCTGGTTGTACTGGAACGCCGTCTCCGACATGAAGCCTGAGCCGAGTTTCAGCGCGGCGCCGACGATCAGGTCGGAGTGGCGCGCCAGCACGGCGCTCTGGCCGGAGTTCAGCGTGACGCGCTGGTCGGCGAAATAGTACTGCTGCGCGACCACGAAGCGCGCGCGCTCGTCGCCGGTGCGCGGATCGATGAAACGCGACGTCAGGCCGGCCGTGATCCGGTTCGCATCGGCGATCCGGTCGTTGCCGACGAACGTGTTCGGCTGGTAGATCTCCGCGAGGCCGAAGTCCGATTCCGCGGTGTCGAACAGCGGCGCGTTCGACTGGTCGCGATACGGCGTGTACACGTAGTACAGGCGCGGCTCGAGGGTCTGGATGAAGTCCTGGCCGAACAGGCGCACCGAGCGGTCGAAGATCAGGCCCGAGTCGAAGCTCACGGTCGGGATCGACTCGGTGAAGTGCTTCGGGCTGTTCGGCGTGCTCGACGACAGGTGGTTCAGGTCGTACGACGCGAAGTGGTACTGGACCTTCGGCACGGCGAAGTAGCCGGGGCCGTACACACCGTACGCGATATACGGGTTGAAGACGATCCGGTCGCCTTCGGTCATGTCGGCGGTCGTGATGCGGAACCGCGAATAGTCGGCTTCCGCGCCGAAGTCGAAGCCGCCGACGTTGTACTTCGTGTACTTCACGTTCAACTGCGGCTCGCGGCTGTACGGCGCGATCGACGGTGGCAGCGTCTGCCAGTGCTGGTAGCGCGCGAGCACCGACCACGGGCCGTTGTTGTACGTGAGGCCGGCTTCCTGCTGGTACAGCGTCTGCGTCCCGTTGATGAACTGGTTCATCGACCCAAGGTCTTCGGGATACGTGTTGTCCGAGACCTTGTTGTAGTAGACGTAGCCGCCGAAACCGCCGCCGAAGTTCTGCTGGTGCTGCCAGTAGATCGCGTAGCGGTTGCGGTGCGCGAGCCGGTCGTCCGGCAGGTAATTGGCCGTAAACGTGCCCGAATACGACGGCGACAGGTAGCGGAACGTCGCTTCGGTCTGCACGCCGCGCCGCGAGATGATGCGCGGCGTGATCGTCAGGTCGCGGTTCGGCGCGATGTTGAAGTAGTACGGCAGCGACAGCTCGAACCCGTTGTTCGAGTTCATCGAGAACGTCGGCGGCAAGAGGCCGCTGCGCCGCTCGCCCGACAGCGGGAACGTCATCCACGGGCTCGCGAAGATCGGCACGCCCTGGAAGAACAGCACGCCGTTGCGCGCGGTGCCTTCGTCGGCGCCGGTATCGAAGTCGAAGCGGCTGCCCTTGATGTACCACGCGGGGTTCGTCGAGCACTGGCACGCGGTGTAGGTGCCGTTGACGAACACCGAGCGCTCGCTGTCGAGCAGGTCGACGCGCTCCGCGCTGCCGGAGCCGCCCGTCACGTTGAAGTGGTACTTCGGCGCCGTCATGAAGCCCTGGTTCGCCTCGACCTTCAGATGCGCCTCGGGGCCCGCGAACGACGTGCCGCCGTTGACCACCTTGACCTGGCCGTACGCGTCGGCCATGTCGGTATCCTGATCGTAGTGGAGCGCGTCGGCCTTCACGACCGCGTCGCCGCGGCGCAGCTCGGCCGAGCCCTTCGCGGCGAGGTCCTGATCGGCCGTGCCGCTCGTATGGTCGGCAATCACGAAGGTGGCCGGCTTCGCGCCGTCCTTCAGCGGATGATCCTCGAGCTGCGGGGCGAGACGCAAGTCCCACGGCGAGTCGAGCGGCTGCGGCTGCGCGGCCGCGCCCGACAGCTGCGCGTGCGACACGGCCGGCACGAGGCCGGGCACGGCCAGGAGCGCGAGCGCGAGCCGCCGTTTGCGCGGCGCCCCGTCACCGGGGAAGACATTCGGGAATAGCGGTTTGGGCGGCATCTATCGTTTGGCGAATCGCCCCTTGTCAACCGCAGCTGCACGGCACATTCGCGCGCGGCGGGCCGCACCGTCGCACCGCGACTGCGGCTGAGCGCAAACCGGGGAGGCGATCGGGCGGACGGCGCGACAGGCGGCGGGCCTGCACGGCGGAAGCTGACGCGGGGCGCGTCAAAAAAGTCGTGGGGTATTATATGGCAAGACGTTCCCCCCTCCGCCGAGTTTCATGACGCCCCCATCCGCCGCATCCCAGCCCGACGCCCGCCTCGAAGCCCTGACCGCGTGGCTGCGCCCGCTCGCCGAGCGCTTCGCCCTCGACCTGACGACCGTCGCGCCCGCGTCGTCGGACGCCAGTTTCCGCCGCTATTTCCGTGTCGCGTCGGCCACGAGCCCCGGCGGCACGCTGGTCGCGGTCGACGCGCCGCCGCCCGAGAAGTGCCGCGAATTCGTCCAGGTCGCGCAGCTGCTCGCCGCGGCCGGCGACCATGTGCCGGACGTGCTGGCCCACGATTTCGACGCCGGCTTCATGCTCGTGACCGACCTCGGCCGCACGTCGTACATCTCGGTGCTCGATCCGGCCGACCCGGTCGCCGCGCGGCCGCTGATGCGCGACGCGCTCGACGCGCTGATCCGCTTCCAGCTCAGCTCGAAGCCGGACGTGCTGCCGCCGTTCGACGAGGCGTTCCTGCGCCGCGAGATGGAGCTGCTGCCCGAGTGGTTCGTCGGCCGCCATCTCGGCAAGCCGGTCACCGATGCGATGCGCGGCACGCTCGACCGTACCTTCGCGCTGCTGGTCGCGAGCGCCCATGCGCAGCCGCAGGGCTTCATGCTGCGCGATTTCATGCCGCGCAACCTGATGGTGTGCGAGCCGAACCCGGGCGTGCTCGACTTCCAGGACGCCGTGTACGGGCCGCTGACGTACGACGTCGTGTCGCTGTTGCGCGACGCGTTCATCAGCTGGGACGAGGAGTTCGAGCTCGACTGCTTCGCGTACTACTGGGAAAAGGCGAAGAAGGCCGGCCTGCCGGTCGATCCGGACTTCGGCGAGTTCTACCGCCAGCTCGAATGGATGGGGCTGCAGCGCCACATCAAGATCCTGGGGCTGTTCGCGCGCATCAACTACCGCGACGGCAAGCCGCACTACCTGAACGACCTGCCGCGCTTCCTGAATTACGCGCGCAAGGTCGCGCTGCGCTACCGCCCGCTCGTGCCGTTCGCGAAGCTGCTCGACGAACTCGAGGGCAAGGGCGCGGCCGACGTCGGCTATACGTTCTGACCGCCCTCACCGTCCTTCCCCTCAGCCGAACATGAGCTCTACCCTGACCACGGCGATGATCTTCGCCGCCGGGCGCGGCGACCGGATGCGCCCGCTGACCGATACCCGCCCGAAACCGCTGCTCGAAGCCGGCGGCAAGCCGCTGATCGTCTGGCAGATCGAGGCGCTCGCGCGTGCGGGCATCGAGACGATCGTGATCAACCACGCGTGGCTCGGCGAACAGCTCGAGGCAACGCTCGGCGACGGTTCGCGCTGGGGCGTGCGGCTCGCGTACTCGGCCGAAGGCGACGCGCTGGAAACCGCCGGCGGGATCGCGCAGGCGCTGCCGCTCATCGAGCGCGATGGCCGGCCGACGGTGTTCGCGGCGGTCGCGGGCGACGTGTACTGTGCGTTCGACTACCGGACGCTCGCGCCGCGCGCCGCGCAGATGGCCGCGCTCGACGCGCCCGCGATGCATCTCGTGATGGTGCCGAACCCGCCGTTCCATCCGGACGGCGATTTCGTGCTCCGCGACGACGGCCGGCTGGCGCTCGCCGGCGCCCCGCGCGTCACGTTCGGCAGCATCGGCGTGTACGACACGCGGATGTTCCGCGACATCGTGCCCGGCACGCACCGGCCGCTCACGCCCTACTTCAAGGCGACCATCGAGGCCGGCCGCGCGAGCGGCGAATTGTATGAAGGAATCTGGGAGAACGTCGGCACGCCCGCCCAGCTCGGCGAACTCGACGCGCGGCTGCGCGCCGCCGCGGGCTGATCGTTTCGCGGCTGACCGCGCCCGGGCCACCCGGCGCGGCAGCCACGCTCACGCGGCCTCGGCCGCTTCCCCGCCCGCCGCCGCGCGCTGCTGCTGCAGCGCCCACATCTGCGCATACAACCCGTCCGCGCGCACGAGTTCGTCGTGCGTGCCGCGCTCGACGATCCGCCCGTGGTCCATCACGAGAATCTGCTGCGCGTGCACGACCGTCGACAGCCGGTGCGCGATCACGAGCGTCGTGCGATGCCGCGCGATCTGGTCGAGCTCGTGCTGGATCGCGCGCTCCGAGCGCGAATCGAGCGCCGACGTCGCCTCGTCGAACAGCAACACCGGCGGATCCTTCAGCAGCGTGCGCGCGATCGCGACGCGCTGCTTCTCGCCGCCCGACAGTTTCAGCCCGCGCTCGCCGACCGGCGTGTCATAGCCCTTCGGCAAGGTCTCGATGAAGTCGTGGATGTGCGCGGCGCGCGCGGCCGCGATCACTTCGTCGCGGCTCGCGGTCGGCCGGCCGTACGCGATGTTGTAGTAGATCGAGTCGTTGAACAGCACGGTGTCCTGCGGCACGATCCCGATCGACGCGCGCAGCGAGTCCTGCGTGACGTCGCGAATGTCCTGGCCGTCGATCCGGATCGCGCCGCCCGCCTGCCGGTCGAGATCGTAGAAGCGGAACAGCAGCCGCGACAGCGTCGACTTGCCGGACCCGCTGTGGCCGACCACCGCGGTCGTCGTGCCCGCGTCGATCGTAAACGTCACGTCGTGCAGGATCTGCCGCGACGCTTCGTACGAGAAGTTCACGTGCTCGAAGCGCACCTGCGCGCCGGCCACCGCAAGCGGCCGCGCGTCGGGCGCATCCGCGACTTCCTTCGCCGCCGACAGCAACCCGAACATCCGGTCCATGTCGGTGAGGCTCTGCTTCAGCTCGCGATACACGACGCCGAGAAAATTCAGCGGAATGTAGAGCTGCAGCATGAACGTGTTGATCAGCACGAGATCGCCGAGCGTCAGCTTGCCGGCCAGCACGCCCTGCGTCGCGCGCCACAGGATGAACACGAGCCCGGTGCCGATGATCGCCTGCTGGCCGAAGTTCAGCACCGACAGCGAGTTCTGCGAACGGATCGCCGCCTTGCGATAACGCTTCAGGTTCTCGTCGTAGCGCCGCGCCTCCCACTCCTCGTTGCCGAAGTACTTCACCGTCTCGTAGTTGATCAGCGAATCGATCGCCCGCGAGTTCGCGCGCGAATCGAGCTCGTTCATCGTGCGGCGAAAGTGCGTGCGCCAGTTGGTGACCTTCACGGTGAACACGATGTACGTGACCAGCGCCGCGAACGTCACGTACGCGTAGTACGCCTCGTACTTGACCACGAAGAAGCCGAGCACGAGCCCGACCTCGACGAGCGTCGGCAGGATGCTGTACAGCGAATAGGAAATCAGTTGCTGGATGCCGCGCGTGCCGCGCTCGATGTCGCGCGACATGCCGCCCGTCTGGCGTTCGAGATGGAAGCGCAGCGACAGCCCGTGCAGATGCCGGAACACCTGCAGCGCGAGCTGGCGCACCGCGCTCTCGGTGACCTTCGAGAACAGGATCTCGCGCAGCTCGGTGAACAGCGACGTCGACAGCCGCACGAGCGCATAGGCGACCACCAGCAAACCGACGCCGCCCGCGAGCACGATGCCGGCCGACTGCTCCGCACGGCCGAGCGCGGTGAGCTGCTGCACGGCGGACAGGTGATCGACGATGCGCTTCATCACGACCGGCACGCCGAGGTTCGCGACCTTCGCGCCGATCAGGCAGCCGAGCGCGAGCGCGACGCGCCATTTGTAGGTGGCCAGGTACGGCAGCAGCGACCGGATGGTCTGCCAGTCGTTGCGGGGCCCGGTCGGAGCCGGCGCGGGCTCGCCGGAAGCGGAATATCGGCGCATGGGGATCAGGATCGGCGGCGGTGCCGGACGCGTGCCACGGCGGCCGACTCGCCCGCTTTCTCGTACAATTTGCGAACGTTGTATTGTCGCAGAAGCCGCTACGCGCCGCTGCCGGCGCCCTCGCCGGCCGGCCTGCGCGCGGCGGCGCATTTATTACAGGATGAAAGCCCCCCGCCATGACCGATTCGACCCTCGAACTCCCGCAAAAGCAGCCCGCGCTGCGCGTCGTCCCGCAACCGCACGACGCGAACGTCCACGGCGACGTGTTCGGCGGCTGGATCATGTCGCAGGTCGACATCGCCGGCTCGATCCCCGCGAGCCAGCGCGCGAACGGCCGCGTCGCGACGGTCGCGGTCAATTCGTTCGTATTCAAGCAGCCGGTGTTCGTCGGCGACCTGCTGAGCTTCTACGCGACCATCATGCGCACCGGCAACACGTCGATCACGGTCGACGTCGAGGTCTACGCGCAGCGCATGCGCCTGATGGGCGAAATCGTGAAGGTCACCGAAGCGACGCTCACCTACGTCGCGACCGGCCCCGACCGCAAGCCGCGCCAGCTGCCGCCGCTGTAACGACGCATGCGCGCCGCGCGGCGGCGCCGCATGCGGCCCGTCAGTGCGTGGCCGTCAGCCCGAACTCCCGCATCGCGGGCACGAAGTCGTGATTGAGCTTCGGCTTGCGCGACAGCTTCACCAGCACGTAGCGCTGGAACGGCGCGAGCCGCTGCCACTGCGCGAGCGCGGGCGCCGGCAGCCCGGCCAGCGCGCTCTGCTGCACGAGCGCGTCCGGCACCGAGTCGGTCGCGCGCCAGCTCGGCTGCTCGTCCGGCTGAAACCACGACGGTTCGAGGTCGGCATGCGTGCGCAGCATTTCGAACAGCGCGTGATCGAAATTGGGCTCGATCGCGGTGTCGTCGTCGGCCGGAAAGCGCGCGAGCAGCTTGCGGTCCTCGAGCGGCAGCAGTTGCCACTGCTCCAGCGAAATCCGCAGACCGAAACGGTCGAGATTGAAACGCACGATCATCGGGATGTACGTGAGGTTTTCCGACGAATCGTGTTCGAAATTGAATAGCAGCGGAGCGTCGCTGAGTCCCATGGTCGTTACCTGAGTGGCGGATGCCGGCGCGGCCGGCCTGCCTGAGGTATTTTAGAACCTCTGCGCGCGAGCGGCGGACCCGATCGCCGCCGCCCCTGCCTCGAATCAACGGGAGTGCTCGTGAATCCGACCGAAACAGAAGAGCCGCGCGGCGCGATCGAGCTGTCCGTGCGCCGCACGCGCGGCGGCGCCGTCGAAACCGCGCACGACTACGTCGGCCAGGAATGGCCGGTCGCGCTGGTCTTCAACGGCATCTCGCACGCGGTGATGATGTGCACGCCGCGCGACCTCGAGGCGTTCGCGGTCGGCTTCGCGATCTCGGAAGGGATCGTCGAGCGCGGCAGCGACATCAAGGACATCGACGTGATCCTGCACGCCGACGCGCCGCTGCCGCACGCGGAGGTGCATCTGGAAGTCGTCCAGCAGGCGTTCGCCGCGCTGAAGGACCGGCGCCGCGCGCTCGCGGGACGTACCGGCTGCGGCGTGTGCGGCATCGAAAGCATCGACCTGCTCGACCTCGCGCCCGAACGCGTACCCGACACCGGTTTTCTCGCGCGCCTCGCGCCCGACGCGCTCGCGCGCGCGGCCCATGGGCTGCCGGCGCACCAGGCGCTCACGCAGCTCACCGGCGGCCTGCATGCGGCCGCGTGGTGCGACGCAACAGGCGCGATCCGGATGGCGTTCGAGGACGTCGGCCGCCACAACGCGCTCGACAAGCTGATCGGCGCGCTCGTGCTGGCACGCGCCGACGCGACCGACGGTTTCGTGTTCCTGTCGAGCCGCGCGAGCTACGAGCTCGTGCGCAAGTCGGCGCGGGTCGGCATTCCGATGGTCGCGACGATCTCCGCGCCGTCGTCGCTCGCGATCGAGATCGCGAAGGCGGCCGGCCTGCGGCTCGTCAGCTTCTGCCGCGAAACCGGCCACGTCGATTACGGCACCGCCTGAGCGGTCGCGGCGGGCGCGTTGCCCGCGGCTTCGGGAACCGCCCCCTGCCGCGCGCCCGCTGCGGCCGGCGCGCGCACCTCGGGTGCCGCCTCGCTCGTCACGTTTCCGCGATAGTCCGTCCAGAGCTTGCGGTCGGTGTCGTAGAGCTTGCAGCGGCGGGCCGTGTCGAAGTACCAGCGCCAGCCGAAGCGCTGCACGACGATCCGCCCGGGCAGCATGTCCTCGAGCTTCGCCTGCGCCGGCTTGAGCCGATACAGCGGCACGCTCATGTCGACGTGATGCGCCGTGTGCTCCATGATGTGGTGCAGCAGGCCGCCGATACCGAACGGAAACGTCAGGTGCAGCGTGGTCGACACGAACGGTGCGGCATTCGACCATTCGGCGCGGTTCGCGTGCCATGCGATGCGCGGGTCGGTATGGTGGACATACACGACGAAGCCGATCATCGAGCACCAGAACAGGAACGGCACGAGCACGCCGGTCGCGAGCAGCAGCGCGACGGATTGCTGCGTCTCGATCGCCACCCCGACGACGGCGGCGATCCACACGGCCGCGAAGCCCGTCACCAGCAGGCAGTCGCGCCGGAACACCGGCCGCGACGCACCGATATAGCCCCGGGTCGGGAAATACATCCGCAGCCACCAGATCTCGACGAGATAGTAGAGGCCCGGCGCCCATCCGCTCCGGTAGACGCGATCCAGCCACCGCCGCGCCAGCGACAGCGCGGCGAATTCCGCCGGCGTATGCGGCGCCCACACGAAATCGAAGCCCTTCAGGTTCGTATAGCCGTGATGCACGACGTTGTGCCCGACTTCCCACAGGCTGTAAGGCGTCAGCGACGGCAGGAAGGCGATGCGGCCGAGCCAGCGGTTCAGCCGGCGGTCGGGCGTCAGGCTCTGATGGCACGCGTCGTGCCCGATGATGAACAGTCGTCCGGTGATGAACCCGGCGGCCATCCCGCAGGCGATCTTGCCGACCGTCGACGGAATCAGCAGCGCGCCGGCGAACGCCGCGAACAGCAACAGGTAGTCGAGCACGAGCAGCAGGATCGGGCGCACGATCTCGCGCGTGGCGAACGGCACGAGCCATGCGCGGATGACCTTGCGGTGCGGGATCGGCTCGTCGGCGCGAACCGGTGTCTGGGAATCGTTGTTGACCATGATGCAGAAAGGCATGCGATTCGCACGCCCGAAAGAAAAGGAGCCGTGCGGCACGCACGGCGCAGCGGGACGGGACGGACCGCGCCCCGGGCCGGTTATCGCGACATCATGTTCATGCTGACGTTGTGCATCACCCACAGCGTCCCGACGATCAGGATCAGCGCGGTCAGCACCGTATAGCTGAACGCCATCACGTTCCAGCGCTGGCTGGACGACGCGTTCATGTGCAGGAAGCAGACGAGATGCACGACGATCTGCACGAATGCGAGCCCCGCGAGCGCGATGATCGCCGCCTTCGGCGCCAGCATGCCGCCCATCACGAGGCCGAACGACGCGGCCGTCAGCAGCACCGACAGCACGAAACCGACGAGATAGCCGCCGGCCGTGCCGTGCGCGTCATCGTGGTGGATGAGTTCCGAATGGGCCATTTAGATCACGCTCGCGAGATAGACGAAGGAGAACACGCAGATCCAGACGATGTCGAGGAAGTGCCAGAAGAGGCTCAGGCAGGTGAGGCGCCGGAAGTCGCGCTCCGTCATGCCGGGGCCGCGGGCGATCTGCACGACGAGCACGACCATCCACAAGAGGCCGACCGCCACGTGCAGCCCGTGCGTGCCGACGAGCGCGAAGAACGCCGACAGGAATGCGCTGCGCTGCGGACCCGCGCCCTCCGCGATCAGGTGCGAGAACTCCCGCAGCTCCATCGCGAGGAACGCGGCGCCCAGCACGAACGTCACCGCGAGCCACACGAACACCGTGCCGCGCCGGCGGCGCTGCGCGCCGAGCATCGCGAACCCGTACGTGATGCTCGACAGCAGCAGCGCCGCCGTCTCGAGCGCGACACCCGGAATGTCGAACAGGTCCTTCGCGGTCGGACCGCCGGCGAACTGGTTGCCGAGCACCGCGAACGTCGCGAACAGCGACGCGAAGATCACGCAGTCGGTCATCAGGTACAGCCAGAAGCCGAATACCGAATGCGACGGCGGATGGTGGTGCGCGCCCGGATGACGGGCGGCGCCCGCGAGAGATTGATACGACATCAGTTCGTCTCCAGTTCGACTTCCGGCGCCGGCGTGCCGATCCGCACGCCCGCGCGTTGTTCCTCGATCTTGCGGACGGTATCCGCCGGAATGTAATAGCCGTCGTTGTCCTGTGCGCTGTACAGCACCACCGTCGCGACGATGCCGACGAGCGCGGCGATCGCGAGCCACCAGATGTGCCAGACGAGCGCGAAGCCGAGCAGCAGGCTGAAGATGCCGACGAAGAAGCCCGCGCTCGTGTTCGACGGCATGTGGATGTCTTCGTACCTGACGTTCTTGCCGAGGCCGAGCCCGAGGCCCTTCGCCTTGCGATAAGCGAGTTCGTCGAGTTCGTGCACGTTCGGGAGCACCGCGAAGTTGTAGACGGCGGGCGGCGACGACGTCGCCCATTCGAGCGTGCGGCCGTTCCACGGGTCGCCCGTCGCGTCGCGATACTGCGGCTGGTTGCGATTGCGCCAGCCGACCCACACCGATGCGACCTGGCACAGCACGCCGATCGCGATCAGCGCGACGCCGCACGCGGCGGCCACCAGCCACGGATGCCATGCCGGGTTGTCGTAGTGGTTCAGGCGGCGCGTCATGCCCATGAAGCCGAGCACGTACAGCGGCACGAACGACGCGTAGAAGCCGAGGAACCAGCACCAGAACGCGCGCTTGCCGAACTTCTCGTCGAGCCGGAAGCCGAACACCTTCGGGAACCAGTAGTGAACGCCCGCGAAGTAGCCGAACACGACGCCGCCGATGATCGCGTTGTGGAAGTGCGCGATCAGGAACAGGCTGTTGTGCAGCACGAAATCCGCGCCCGGAATCGCCATCATCACGCCGGTCATCCCACCGAGCGTGAACGTGACCATGAAACCGATCGTCCACAGCACCGGCGCCGTGAATTCGATGCGGCCGCGATACATCGTGAACAGCCAGTTGAAGATCTTCACGCCGGTCGGGATCGCGATGACCATCGTCATGATCCCGAAAAACGCGTTGACGTCGGCCCCCGAGCCCATCGTGAAGAAGTGATGCAGCCACACGAGGAACGCGAGCACCATGATCACGCACGATGCATAGACCATCGTCCGGTAGCCGAACAGCGGCTTCTTCGCGAACGTCGCGATGACTTCCGAATAGATGCCGAACGCGGGCAGCACAAGGATGTATACCTCCGGATGCCCCCACGCCCAGATCAGGTTCAGGTACAGCATCGCGTTGCCGCCGGCTTCGTTGGTGAAGAAATGCATGTCGAGGTAGCGATCGAGGCCGAGCAGCGCGAGCGCGACGGTCAGGATCGGGAACGTCGCCATGATCAGCACGTTCGAGCAGAGCGCGGTCCACGTGAACACCGGCATCTTCATCAGCGTCATGCCCGGCGCGCGCATCTTGATGATCGTCACGAAGAAGTTGATCGACGTGATCAGCGTCCCGACGCCCGAGATCTGCAGCGCCCACAGGTAGTAGTCGACCCCGACGCCCGGGCTGAACTGCAGCTCCGACAGCGGCGGATACGCGAGCCAGCCCGTCTGCGCGAATTCGCCGATCACGAGCGAAACGTTCATCAGGATCGCGGCGACCGCCGTCATCCAGAAGGAGAGCGAGTTCAGGAACGGAAACGCGACGTCGCGCGCGCCGATCTGCAGCGGCACGATCAGGTTGAAGAACGCGACCAGCAGCGCCATCGCCATGAAGAAGATCATGATCACGCCGTGCGCGGTGAAGACCTGGTCGTAGTGATGCGGCGGCAGGTAGCCGGGGCCGTTGTACGCGAGCGCGAGCTGCAGGCGCATCATCACGGCGTCCGCGAAGCCGCGCAGCAGCATCAGCACCGCGACGACCAGGTACATCACGCCGATCTTCTTGTGATCGACGGACGTCAGCCATTCGCTCCACAGCCATTTCCACCTGCCCGCGACCGTCAGCGCGGCGACGATGCCCAGCACGACGAGCCCCATGAAGGCGCTCGCCCCCATGATGATGGGCTGATCGAACGGGATCGCCGAAAGAGTCAGTTTTCCGAACATGCGTTACCCCTTCGTCGTGCAGGCGGCGTCCTTCGGGTCGAGGACGTGGCCGTTGTTGTATTTCGCGATGATGTTGTGGAACAGCTTCGGGTCGACCGACGAGAAATAGCGCACGGGCGCCTTCTCGCCCGGCTGCGCGACCGTGCCGTACGCGGTCATGTCGAGCCGGTCGGACGACGCCTTCACCTTCCGCACCCACGCGTCGAACTGCTCGCGCGGCTCGGCGAGCGTGCGGAACTTCATGTCGGAGAAGCCGCGGCCGCTGTAGTTGGCGGACACGCCTGCGTAGTCGCCCGCCTCGTCGGCGATCAGGTGCAGGCGCGTCTGCATGCCGGCCATCGCATAGACCTGGCTGCCAAGCTGCGGGATGAAGAACGAGTTCATCACCGAGTCGGACGTGATGCGGAAATTCACCGGCGTGCCGACCGGAATCGCGAGCTGGTTCACCGACGCGATGCCGAGTTCCGGATAGATAAACAGCCACTTCCAGTCGAGCGCGACGACCTCGACATTGATCGGCTTGACCGACGATTCGATCGGCTTGTACGGGTCGAGCTCGTGCGTCGTCCGCCACGTGAGCACGCCGAGGAACAGGATGATCAGCGTCGGCACCGTCCAGATCACGACCTCGATCGCGGTCGAGTGCGACCAGTCCGGCGCGTAGGCGGCGTTGCGGTTCGATGCGCGGTAGCGCCATGCGAACCACAGCGTGAGCAGAATCACCGGAATGACGACGATCAGCATTGCCCACGTCGCTGTCGCGATCAGCGATTTTTCCGCGACGCCCACCGCGCCCTTTGGATCGAGCACGTGAAGGTCGCTGCATCCGGCGAGTCCAGCCAGCAGCCCGATGACGGGTGCCGCACGCGCCCCGCCGGTGATTCGTCCGATCATTGTTCGTTCGCCTGATTGTCGTTGAGAAGAACCGCTGGCCGCACGCCGCCATCGCGCGACGCATCCGGCCGCGGCGACCTGTGCGCGAACTGTACGGAAAATTGCCGCAGTGCAACTTGACGGGGGACAAGGTTTGCCGAGGTGAGTCGGAACTGCCCTGAGGGGGTGGGCGCTGGGGCTAGGCTGGGCTAGGCTGGGCTAGGCTAGGCTAGGCTGGGCTAGGCTAGGCTAGGCTAGGCTGGGCTGGGCTGGGCCAGGCTGAGGCTGAGGCTGAGGCTGAGGCTGAGGCTGAGGCTGAGGCTGGGGCTGGCCTGCGGCAAAACGGCCACCGGGCCTTCGCTCAGGCGTCGCGGATAGCAGGCACTAACGGGCCGGAAAGCGGGACGGCGCTGCGCCGCAACATGAGGAGCGCCTGCGCGAATTGCGCGGCTGTCTCGGCGGCGGATGCGGGGAACGCGGAACACCACGCGAACGCATGGCAATTCAGAATCGAGCCGACCCGCCGATTGATGCGTCGGCCACGAGGGCCAAACGCACGCCACGCGACGAGCGACGGGCGACGAGCAGCGCGCGGACGCAAGCGTTGCCGCACCGGACGGCCAAGGCGTCCGGCGCGACGAAGCGCCCCTGCGCCCCGTATCAGTCGAACTGACGGAAATCCGGCTTGCGCTTCTCGAAGAACGCCGTCATCGCCTCGCGCGCTTCCGGCGCGCGCAGCATCGCGGAGAAATGGCCGGCTTCCTCGCTCATCCGCGCGGCCACGGCCACCCCGCCCGTCTCCTTCAGCAGCGCCTTCGTCACGCGCAGCGACGACGCCGGCAGTGCCGCGAGCTTCGCGGCCTGCTTCGCCGCGAATGCGTCGAGTTCGGCGGCCGGCAGCACGCGATTGACGATGCCGATGCGATGCGCTTCCAGCGCGTCGAACGCTTCGCCGAGCAGCAGCTTTTCAGCGGCGACCTGATGGCCGGCCAGCCGCGGCAGCAGCACGCTCGATGCGGCTTCCGGGCACAGCCCGAGCTGCGCGAACGGCAGCGAGAACGTCGCGGTGTCGGCCGCGTAGACGAGATCGCAGTGCAGCAGCATCGTCACGCCGACGCCGACCGCGACGCCCGGCACCGCGGCCACGATCGGCTTGGTCGCGCCGCTGATCCGCGCGAGGAACTGGAATACCGAAGCGTTCTCGTCCTTCGGCGGCGTCTTCAGGAAATCCTCGAGATCGTTCCCCGCGCTGAAGTTGCCGTCGCTGCCGCGCAGCAGGATCACGCGGATCGCCTTGTCTTCCTGCGCGTCGGCGAGCGCATCGGCCATCGTCTGGTACATCGCCGCCGTCAGCGCGTTCTTCTTCGCCGGGCGCGCGATCGTGATCGTCAGCACGCCGTCGGCGCGTTCCACTTGAATTTCGGCCACAACCGTCTCCTTTGACTTTCCTCTTCCGGAATGAAAAACGGTGCGCAAGCTCGTGGCTCGCGCACCGTGATCGCTACTGTCCCGCTCCGCTTACAGGCGTTCGATGATGCCCGCCGCACCCATGCCGGTGCCGACGCACATCGTGACCATCCCGTACTTCAGGTTGCGGCGGCGCAGGCCGTGCACGACGGTCGCCGCGCGGATCGCGCCGGTCGCGCCGAGCGGGTGGCCGAGCGCGATCGCGCCGCCGACCGGGTTGACCTTCGACGGGTCGAGGCCGAGATCGCGGATCACCGCCAGCGACTGCGCGGCGAATGCCTCGTTCAGCTCGATCCAGTCGAGATCGTCCTGCTTCAGGCCGGCAGCCTTCAGCGCGGCCGGAATCGCTTCCTTCGGCCCGATGCCCATGATTTCCGGCGGCACGCCGCGCACCGCGAAGCTCACGAAGCGCGCGAGCGGCGTCAGGTTGAATTCCTTGAGCACCTTCTCCGACACGACCAGCAGCGCGCCCGCGCCGTCCGACGTCTGCGAGCTGTTGCCGGCCGTGACCGAGCCCTTGTTCGCGAACACCGTGCGCAGCTTCGCGAGGCCTTCGAGCGTCGTATCCGCGCGCGGACCTTCGTCGAGCTTGATCTCGCGCGTCTTCACGTCGATTTCGCCCGTCGCGAGGTTCGGGAAACGCTCGGTGATCGTGTACGCGGCGATTTCGTCGCCGAACTCGCCGGCCTGCTGAGCGGCGAGCGCCTTGCGGTGCGATTCGACCGAGAACGCGTCCTGGTCTTCGCGGCTCACCTTCCACTGCTCGGCGACGCGCTCGGCGGTCAGGCCCATCCCGTACGCAATGCCGAAGTCTTCGCTGCGATCGAAGATGTGCGGCGACATCGACGGCTTGTTGCCCATCATCGGCACCATGCTCATCGATTCGCAGCCACCCGCGAAGATCGCGTCCGATTCGCCGACGCGGATGCGGTCCGCCGCCATCGCCAGCGCCGTGATGCCCGACGCGCAGAAGCGGTTGACCGTCACGCCGCCGACCGTCTGCGGCAGGCCGGCGAGCAGCGCGCCCATGCGGGCGACGTTCAGGCCCTGCTCGGCTTCCGGGATCGCGCAGCCGATGATCGCGTCCTCGATCACTTTCGTGTCGAGGCCGGGCACCTGCGCGACTGCCGACTTGATCGCGTGAACCAGCAGCTCGTCGGGGCGCGTGTTCTTGAAGACACCGCGCGGGGCCTTGCCGATCGGGGTGCGGCTGGCGGCGACGATGTATGCGTCTTGCAGTTGTTTGCTCATTTCAGACTCCTTGTCGTCTGCTCGCTCAGTTACGCACCGGCTTGCCGGTCTGCAACATGCCCATGATCCGTTCCTGCGTCTTCTGCGTGCCGAGCAGCTCGACGAACGCGCGGCGCTCGAGCGCGAGCAGCCATTCTTCGTCGACGAGGCTGCCGGCTTCGACGTCGCCGCCGCACACGGCTTCGGCGATGCGGCTCGCGATCAGGTAGTCGTGGTCGCTGATGAAGCGGCCGTCACGCATGTTGACGAGCGATGCCTTGATCGTCGCGATCGCCGAGCGGCCTGCGACCGGCACGTCCTTCGCGCGCAGCGGCGCGCGGTAGCCGACGGCGGCCAGCGCACGCGCTTCCTTCTTCGCGGTGTCGAGCAGTTCGAACACGTTGAAGACGATCGTGTCGGACGGCTTCAGGTAGCCCATCGCACGCGCATCGTGCGCCGACGACGACACCTTCGCCATCGCCGCGTTCTCGAACGACTTCGTGACGAACTTCAGGATGTCGGTGGTCGCGTTCGCGGCCGTGGCCGCCTCCGCCGCACGCAGCGCCGCTTCCTTCAGGCCGCCGCCCGCCGGCACGAGGCCGACGCCCACTTCGACGAGACCGATGTAGCTCTCGACGTGCACGACGCGCTTCGCGCTGTGCAGCATCAGCTCGCAGCCGCCGCCGAGCGCGATGCCCGATACGGCCGCGACGACCGGCACGTTCGCGTACTTCACGCGCAGCATGCCTTCCTGGAACTTCTTCACGAACGGCTCGATGCCCTTCGCGCCGCCCATCATGAACGCGGGCATCGCCTCTTCGAGGTTCGCGCCGGCCGAGAACGGGCCGCCCGGCGTGCCGAGCTTCAGCGACGTCGGCTGCCAGATCACCACGCCCTTGTAGTCCTTCTCCGCGAGTTCGATCGCCTGCACGAGGCCGTCGATCACGCTCGGTCCGATCGTGTTCATCTTCGACTTGAACGACACGATCACGACGTCGTCTTCACCGGCACGATCATCGACCCATGCGCGCACCGTGTCGGTTTCGAACAGCGTCTTGCCGTACGTCTTCGGATCGGCGCCGGCTTCGCCGACGAGCGGCGCGCGGAACACCTGCTTGCCGTAGACGGCCAGGTCCGAGCGCGGCACGAAGCGCTTCGACGCCGGCGCCCACGAGCCTTCGGCCGTGTGCACGCCGCCCTTCTCTGCAACCGCGCCTTCGAGGACCCACGACGGCAGCGGCACGTTTGCGAGCGCCTTGCCGGCCGCGATGTCTTCCTGCACCCACTCGGCGACCTGCTTCCAGCCGGCGGCCTGCCAGCCTTCGAACGGGCCTTCGTTCCAGCCGAAGCCCCAGCGGATCGCGAGGTCGACGTCGCGCGCGTTGTCGGCGATCGACTCGAGATGCACGCCGATGTAGTGGAACACGTCGCGGAAGATCGACCACAGGAACTGCGCATGCGGATGGTCCGTCTCGCGCAGCAGCTTCAGGCGTTCCGCCGGCGGGCGCTTCAGGATGCGGCCGACGGTTTCGTCCGCCTTCGCGCCCGAATCCACGTAGGTGCCCGTCTTCGCGTCGAGCACCTTGATCGCCTTGCCTTCCTTCTTGTAGAAGCCGCCGCCCGTCTTCTGGCCGAGCGCGCCCTGCTTCACCAGTTCGGCGAGCACGGCGGGCGTCTGGTAGACCGGGAAGAACGGATCGTCGGCGAGGTTGTCCTGCATCGTCTTGATCACGTGCGCCATCGTGTCGAGGCCGACCACGTCCGCGGTGCGGAACGTCGCCGACTTCGCGCGGCCGAGGCGGCTGCCCGTCAGGTCGTCGACTTCGTCGAAACGCAGGCCGAACTTCGCGGCCTCGGTGATCACCGCGAGGATCGAGAAGATGCCGACGCGGTTCGCGATGAAGTTCGGCGTGTCCTTCGCGCGCACGACGCCCTTGCCGACGATGCTCGTCAGGAAGGTTTCGAGCTGGTCGAGGATCTCCGGACGCGTATGCGCGGTCGGGATCAGCTCGACGAGGTGCATGTAGCGCGGCGGGTTGAAGAAGTGCACGCCGCAGAAGCGCGACTTCAGCTCGTCCGAAAAACCTTCCGACAGCTTGGTGATCGACAGGCCCGACGTGTTGGTCGCGAAGATCGCGTTCGGCGCGATGTGCGGCGCGACCTTCTTGTACAGGTCGTGCTTCCAGTCCATCCGCTCGGCGATCGCTTCGATCACGACGTCGCACTCGGCGAGCTTCGCGATGTCATCCTCGTAGTTCGCGGCTTCGAGGTATTTCGCGTCGTCCTTCACGCCGAACGGCGCGGGCGACAGCTTCTTCAGGTTCTCGATCGCCTTCAGCGCGATCGCGTTTTTCGGGCCTTCCTTGGCCGGCAGGTCGAACAGCAGCACCGGCACGCGCGCGTTGACGAGGTGCGCGGCGATCTGCGCGCCCATCACGCCGGCGCCCAGCACGGCGACCTTGCGAATCAGGAAATTGCTCACGGGATGTCTCCGGATAGTGTCGTGCAGCGCGGAGGTTGGAGGCTGCACGGCGAAGTGAGTACCAGGAACCGTTGGGTTCGGGCGGCGCGCGGCGCGCACCGCCCGGACTCGCGTCAGAACAGCGATTCGTCGACTTCCATCAGCGTCTTCGAACCGGCGCGCGCGGCGCGGATCGTCGCGGCCGTTTCGGGCAGCAGACGCGCGAAATAGAAGCGGGCCGTCGCGAGCTTCGACTTGTAGAACGGGTCGCCCGACGCTTCCTTGTCGAGCGCGAGACGCGCCATGCGCGCCCAGAAGTACGAGAACACCAGGTGGCCGACGGTGCGCAGGTACGGCACGGCGGCGGCGCCGACTTCGTCCGGGTTCTGCATCGCCTTCATGCCGATTTCCATCGTCAGCTTCTGCACCTTGTCGCCGATGTCGGCGAGCGGGTTGATGAACTCGGCCATCTCCGGCTTCACGCCTTCGGCTTCCGCGAATTCAGTGACGAGCTTGCCGAACTTCTTCAGCTTCGCGCCCATGTCGCCGAGCACCTTGCGGCCCAGCAGGTCGAGCGACTGGATCGAGTTCGTGCCTTCGTAGATCATGTTGATCCGCGCGTCGCGCACGTACTGCTCCATGCCCCACTCGGAGATGAAGCCGTGGCCGCCGTAGATCTGCATCGCGTGGTTGGTCGACTCGAACGCGTTGTCGGTCAGGAACGCCTTGATGATCGGCGTGAGCAGCGCGACGAGGTCGGCCGCTTCCTTGCGCACCGCTTCGTCACCGTGCGACAGCTCCTTGTCGATCTGCAGCGCGGACCAGTACGTGAACGCGCGCGCGCCTTCCGCGTAGGCCTTCTGCGTGAGCAGCATGCGGCGCACGTCCGGGTGCACGATGATCGGATCGGCCGGCTTGTCCGGTGCCTTCGGGCCCGTCAGCGAGCGCATCTGCAGGCGTTCCTTCGCGTACGTCAGCGAGTTCTGGTACGCGACCTCCGTGAGGCCCAGGCCCTGCATGCCGACGCCCAGACGCGCGGCGTTCATCATCACGAACATCGCGTTCAAGCCCTTGTTCGGCTCGCCGACCATCCAGCCCTTCGCGTTGTCGAGGTTCATCACGCACGTCGAGTTGCCGTGGATGCCCATCTTGTGTTCGATCGAGCCGCACTTGATGCCGTTGCGCTCGCCCGGCTCGCCCGCGGCGTCCGGAATGAACTTCGGCACGATGAACAGCGAGATCCCCTTCGTGCCTTGCGGCGCGTCCGGCAGGCGCGCGAGCACGAGGTGGACGATGTTCTTCGACATGTCGTGCTCGCCGCTCGAGATGAAGATCTTCGTGCCGCTGATCGAGTACGAGCCGTCGCCGTTCGGTTCGGCCTTGGTGCGCAGGATGCCGAGGTCGGTGCCGCAGTGCGGCTCGGTCAGGCACATCGTGCCCGTCCATTCACCCGACACGAGCTTCGGCAGATACTGTTTCTGGAGCTCCGGCGCGCCGTGCGCGTGCAGGCATTCGTACGCGCCGTGCGACAGGCCCGGATACATCGTCCATGCCTGGTTCGCCGAGTTCAGCATTTCGTAGAGCGCGTTGTTCACGAACGCGGGCAGGCCCTGGCCGCCGTAGTCCGGATCGCAGCCGAGCGCCGGCCAGCCGGCCTCGACGTACTGCCGATACGCTTCCTTGAAGCCGGTCGGGGTCTTCACGACGCCGTCGCCTTCATACGTGCAGCCTTCGCGGTCGCCGACCTGGTTCAGCGGGAACAGTACCTCGGAGCAGAACTTGCCCGCCTCCTCGAGGACCTGGTTGATCGTGTCGGCGTCGAGGTCCGCATGCCGCGGCATTTGCTTGACCTCGGCCTCGACATTCAGAAGCTCGTGCAACACGAATTGCATGTCGCGCAGCGGCGCGGCGTACTGTCCCATGACTCTCTCCAAAGGTGGGCAAACGGCTCGAGCTCCTGGCGGGCGGATCACGCGCCGCTAACGGCTCTCGCTCTGATACGAAACGATCGTCTTTTCCAGCGCGGCCCACGTGAGGCGCACGGCATCCGGCGAATGCAGGAATCGTGCGTCGTGATGCAGGCCGAGCGTGAAGCTGTACAACTCGAAGAGCATCAGGTCCGGATCGGTATCCGCACGCAGATGGCCTTCTTCCTTCGCCTGCGAAATGGCACGCAGCATCGCGGCACGCCAGGCCGTCACGCTCGCGATCAACTGCTCGCGCACCGGGCTGTCAGGCCGGTCGTCGTACTCGACCGCACCGCTGATGTAGATGCATCCGGTCGTCACCTCCTGGATGCGCTTCTCCGTCCAGCGGGCCAGCATCGCCCGAAGGCGCGGCAAGCCTCGCGGCTCGCGCAGGCTCGGAAAGAACACCTCGTTCTCGAAACGATGGTGATACTCGCGGACGACCTCGACCTGCAGGTCCTCGCGCGATCCGAAGTGCGCGAACACACCGCTCTTGCTCATCTGCATGCGCTCGGCCAGCAGGCCGATCGTCAGCCCCTCCAGCCCGTCACGGCTGGCGAGGTCCAAAGCAGCTTCGAGTATCGCGGCACGCGTCTGTTCGCCTTTTCGCATAGCTATTTCTGTAACCGTTCGGGGGTTCGAATAAAATCGAACGGCCGTACTATTATTGAGTGCGGCCGCTCGCGAAAACAAGGAAATTATTAGAAACCGGTGTCTAACCGAGCCGCTATTTTGCGCGATTCCGGAGGACCGGAGCGGCTTTTCCGCACGAACGTGCGGACAGATTGATGAAGCGGATGCTGAATCCGTGTCAGTCGTAACCGCCGACCGTCAGCGCCTTCATCACGAGGCGGTACGTGTTGTATGCGAGCCAGTTCAGCATACGCTCGATGCGCGGCCGTGCGGCGTACCGGGCGGCATCGATTTCGCGGCCTTCGGAGAAGGCGGCCGCGATCGCGTCGCGCAGCTGGTTCGTGACCGCATCGTAGCGCACGAGCACGACGTTCGCCTCATTGTTCAGCATCAGGCTCAGCGCGTCCAGGTTCGACGAGCCGACGGTCGCCCAGTTGTCGTCGATCACGGCCACCTTGCCGTGCAGCATCGTCTTGTCGTATTCCGCCACGCGCACGCCCGCGCGCAGCAGTGCGTGATACAGGAACGGCACGGCCGTATCGAGCGCCGCGAATTCCTTGCGGCCGATCAGGATCCGCACGTCGACGCCGCGACGTGCCGCGCCGGTCAGCGCGCGGCGCAGCTTGCGGCCCGGCATGAAGTACGGATTCGCGAGCAGGATCCGCTGGCGCGCCTGGCCGATCGCGGCGAGATACGCCTTCTCGATCGCGCGGCGGTTGACGACGTTGTCGCGCGCGACGAACGCGACGCTCGGCTCGGTCACGACCCGCAGCGCACCGGCCTTGATCCAGCGGTGGCTGCGCATCCAGCGCCGGAACATGTCCGGAAACGCCTCGCCGCCGTGCAGCCCCGCCGCGTACTGCGCGTACGGCTTGTGGCCGAACTGGATCCGGTGCCACTGCAGCTCGAACGCGGCGCGCACGTCCGACACCGCCGGCCCCGCCATCTCGACCGCGAAATCCCAGCGCGGAAACGGCAGCGTCGCGCTGCCCTGCGTGAAGTCGTCGACGATGTTGATGCCGCCGCAGAACGCGACCGCATGATCGATCACCGCGAGCTTGCGGTGCGTGCGCGAGAAGCCGAAGCGGCCGAACAGGTAGCGGTTGTAGATGCAGTGCTCGATGCCGGCGTCGGCCCACGTGTCGAACAGCGGCAGGCGCGCGGTGCCGATGCCGTCGGTGATCACGCGCACGCGCACGCCGCGCTGCGCCGCGCGGATCAGCGCATCCGACACCGGGCGGCCGGCCGCATCGTCGCAGAAGATGTAGGTTTCGAGCATCACCTGCTCGCGCGCCGCATCGATCCGTTCGATCAGCGCGAGGAAGAATTCGTTGCCGGTTTCGCAGAGCCGTACCGTGTTGCCGGCCGTGAACGCGAGCCGCGACGCGGAGCCGCGCTCCTGCAGGAACATCTGCCGCAATTGCGCGAAGCGCTTGCGGGTTTCCGCATTCATGCGGACGAGCCGTGCGGTGCCCGCGCGAGCGACACGCGCACGGGCAATTGCAGGATCGCTTCGGCATTCGACGGCGAGAAGCAGCGCGCGGCCGCTTCGCGGAACGGCAGCCACGCGTAGTCGACGTGCTCGCGCGGCGACAGCGTCACGTCGACGCGATGCGGCACGCACAGGCCGAACCAGTGCTCGACGTTGCGCGTGACGCCCGGCGCATAGCGATGCAGGTATTGCGGATAGATCGCGTATTCGATCCGGTGGTGCCAGTCGACCAGCGCGGTGGCCGGCACGTCGTGCGACCCGACCGCGATGCCGGTTTCCTCGGCGACTTCGCGTGCGGCCGTGAGCGCGAGCGGCTCGTCGGGCGCGTCCTTCGACCCGGTCACCGATTGCCAGAAATCGGGCTGGTCGGCACGCTTGATCACCAGCACGTCGAGTTCGGGCGTGTAGATCACGACGAGAACGGATTCGGGAATTTTCGGCGGCTTCGTCATCTTGGTTTCATGCGGCACAGGGCCGTGCGCCGGGCCTGTGCCCGAACGTGCGGCAAGTGCTGCGACTGTACCGCAAAAAACGAAAAAGGCGCACCAGGCGCCTTCTTCGTTGGGCGTCGTGCGCGCGTCGCCGCGCACACGATCGTTGACAAGCGTTACGCCTTCGGCTGTTCCGGCTGACGCAGACGGATGTGCAGTTCGCGCAGCTGACGCTCGTCGACCGGGCTCGGCGCCTGCGTGAGCAGATCCTGCGCACGCTGCGTCTTCGGGAACGCGATCACGTCGCGGATCGAGTCGGCACCGGCCATCATCGTGACGATGCGGTCGAGACCGAACGCGATACCGCCGTGCGGCGGCGCGCCGTACTGCAGCGCGTCGAGCAGGAAGCCGAACTTCAGTTGCGCTTCTTCCGCGCCGATCTTCAGCGCGCGGAACACCTTGCTCTGCACTTCCTCGCGGTGGATACGCACCGAGCCGCCGCCGATTTCCCAGCCGTTCAGCACCATGTCGTAGGCCTTCGCGAGGCAACGGCCCGGGTCGGTCTCGAGGTACTCGAGGTGCTCGTCCTTCGGGCTGGTGAACGGGTGGTGTGCCGCGACGTAGCGCGCGTCTTCGTCGTCGTATTCGAACATCGGGAAGTCGACGACCCACAGCGGCTTCCAGCCGGCCTGGACGAGACCGTTCGCCTTGCCGAATTCCGAATGGCCGATCTTCAGGCGCAGCGCGCCGAGGCTGTCGTTGACGACCTTCGCGCGGTCGGCCGCGAAGAAGATGATGTCGCCGTCTTCAGCGCCGGTGCGCTCGAGGATCGCCGCGATCGATGCGTCGTGCAGGTTCTTGACGATCGGGCTTTGCAGGCCGTCGCGGCCCTTCGCCTTCTCGTTGACCTTGATCCACGCGAGGCCCTTCGCGCCGTAGATGCGCACGAATTCCGTGTAGCCGTCGATGTCGCCGCGCGACAGCTCGCCGCCCTTCGGAACGCGCAGCGCCGCGACACGGCCGTCCTTCGCGTTGGCCGGCGTGCTGAACACCTTGAAGTCGACGTCCTTCATCGCGTCGGTCAGCTCGGTGAATTCGAGCTGCACGCGCAGGTCCGGCTTGTCCGAGCCGAAACGCGCCATCGCTTCCGAGTACGGCATCACCGGGAATTTCGCGTCGAGTTCGACGTCGATCGTCGTCTTGAAGATGTGACGGATCATGTCTTCGAACAGGTCACGGATTTCCTGCTCGCCGAGGAACGACGTTTCGCAGTCGATCTGCGTGAATTCCGGCTGACGATCGGCGCGGAGGTCTTCGTCGCGGAAGCACTTGGTGATCTGGTAGTAACGGTCGAAGTTCGCGACCATCAGCAGCTGCTTGAACAGCTGCGGCGACTGCGGCAGCGCGAAGAACTGGCCCGCGTTCACGCGCGACGGCACGAGGTAGTCGCGCGCGCCTTCCGGCGTGCTCTTCGTCAGCATCGGCGTTTCGATGTCGATGAAGCCCTGCTCGTCGAGGTACTTGCGCGCTTCGATCGCGACACGGTAGCGCAGGCGCAGGTTGTGCTGCATCTGCGGACGGCGCAGGTCGAGCACGCGGTGCGTGAGGCGCGTCGTTTCCGACAGGTTGTCGTCGTCGAGCTGGAACGGCGGCGTGACCGACGCGTTGAGCACGATCAGCTCGTGGCACAGCACTTCGATCTTGCCGCTCTTCAGGCCGGCGTTGACCGTGCCTTCCGGACGGTTGCGCACGAGACCCTTGATCTGCACGCAGAACTCGTTGCGCACGCCTTCGGCGGTCGCGAACATTTCCGCGCGATCGGGGTCGCACACCACCTGCACGAGGCCTTCACGATCGCGCAGGTCGATGAAGATCACACCGCCGTGATCGCGGCGGCGCTGCACCCAGCCGCACAGCGACACGGTTTGGCCCAGCAGGTGTTCGGTCACGAGACCGCAGTATTCAGTACGCATCGACATGATGTTTGCTTTCGTTCGGTTTGATCAACGGGCGCCGCAACGCGCGGCCCGGGCGATGATTCTTTACTTACAGCGGCGGCTCGACGGGACGGCGGGCGGGCGCCGGAGCCGGCGCCGAAGGCGCCACGACGCCCATCGAGACGATGTACTTGAGCGCGGCATCGACCGACATGTCGAGTTCGATGACTTCGCTCTTCGGCAGCATCAGGAAGAAGCCCGACGTCGGGTTCGGCGTCGTGGGCACGTACACGCTCACGTACTCTTCCGTCAGATGGTTGACCACGTCGCCGCCGGGCGCGCCGGTCAGAAACGCGATCGTATACGAGCCGCGGCGCGGGTATTCGATCAGGAGCGCCTTGCGGAACGCATTGCCGCTGCTCGACAGCAGCGTGTCCGACACCTGCTTGACGCTCGTGTAGATCGGCCCGACGACCGGGATGTGACGCACGACCGCGTTCCACCACGTGACGAGCTTCTGGCCGATGAAGTTCTGCGTGGCCAGCCCGACGACGAAGATGAACGCGAGCGTCAGCACCGCGCCGATCCCCGGCAGATGGAAGCCGAGCATCCGCTCCGGCTGCCACGATTCGGGCAGGAGCAGCAGCGTCTGATCCATCGTACCGATGATGAGGCCGAGCACCCACAGCGTGATCGCGAGCGGGACGAGAACCAGCAGGCCGGTCAGAAACACCGTTTTCAGGGTCGTCTTTTTCATCATCTGCCGTCAATGAACCGCGCCGGAAGCGCGGGTTGGTCGCGACCCGGCCGGGCCGCGACGGTCAACTGCCGGCGGCGGGCGCTGCGGCCGGGGCCGGCGCGGCGCTCGTCGTCGTACTTTCGGAACCCGACGCAGCGGGCGCGGCTGCCGCCGGCGCCGCGGCGGCCGGTGCTGCCGTGCCCGTGTCGCCGGACGCCGTCGCCGGCGCGCTGGTGCCGCCCGAGCCACCGCGGAAATCGGTGACATACCAGCCGGAGCCCTTCAGCTGGAAGCCGGCGGCGGTGACCTGCTTGCGAAAAGCATCCTTCCCGCATTCGGGGCACTGCGACAGCGGCGCGTCGCTCATCTTCTGGAGCACGTCCTTCGCGAAACCGCACGCTTCGCATCGATAGGCGTAGATCGGCATGATATTTTTCCCGCAGAAACTGGAAACGGCTTGCAAAACCTTGAATTATATCCGAAACCCCGGCGCACTCCGGCAATGGCCGCGACGTGCGGGCTTCAGCGACGGCGCCATGTGAGCCAGCGCTCGTTTCCGTCGAACACGGCCAGCGAATCGGTCACCGGCAGATCTTCGATCAGCTCGAAGTGCGGCGCGAGCAGCGCATCGAGTTCGGCGCGCTCGACGCCGAACGGCGGCCCCTTCGGTTTCTTCGTCACGAAGAAATACCCGGCCAGCAGCGCACCGGCGGGCAGCAGTTCGGCCATCCGCGTCGCGTAACGGGCGCGCAGGCTCGGCGGCAGCGCGCACAGGAACGCGCGCTCGTACACCCACTGCACGTCGAACGGCGGCCGGTACGTGAAGAAATCGGCCTGCTCGACGACGTCCGCGTGCGCGCCGAGCTGCGCCTTCGCAGCCGCCACCGCCTGCGCGGCGAAATCGATCGCGCGCACGGGCCAGCCGGCCTGCGCGAGCCAGCCGGCTTCCTGCGCACTGCCGCAGCCGGGGATCAGCACCGCGCACGGCTCCTGCCGCTGCGCAAACGCGCGAAACCCGTCCGGCACACCGCCGAATTCCCACGGTGTCACGCCGCGTGCGAAACGCTCGTCCCAGAACGCGGCATTGCCGGGGTCGCGCGTCGCGAAATCGGCGGCGCTCGGCGCGGACGGTTGTTTCGGTTCGGACATCGCTCCGTCCCCTGCGGTCACGCGCCGTACGCGAGCGCGAGCAGCACGCGCGCGACGAGCGCCCCGACGCCGACGGCAAGACCGAAGATCAGCAATGCCTGCATCAGCCGGTTGGTCCGTTTCTGCTCGATGAGGATCTGGCGCATCAGGTCCTCGCTCGCCGCGCGCGGCGCATCGTGGCGCGCCGCCATCGCGTGGTGGATCAGCCGCGGCAGTTGCGGCAGCGTCTTGCTCCACTGCGGCGCCTCGACCTTGAAGCGCTCGTACCAGCCGCGCAGGCCGATCTGCTCGGTCATCCAGCGCTCGAGATACGGCTTCGCGGTCTTCCACAGGTCGAGTTCGGGATCGAGCGAACGGCCGAGCCCTTCGACATTCAGCATCGTCTTCTGCAGCAGCACGAGCTGCGGCTGGATCTCGACGTTGAAGCGGCGCGACGTCGAGAACAGGCGCATCAGCACCTGGCCGAGCGAGATGTCCTTCAGCGCGCGGTCGAAATACGGCTCGCACACCGCACGGATCGCGCTCTCGAGCTCCTCGACGCGCGTCTCGGGCGGCACCCAGCCCGATTCGAGGTGCAGCGTCGCGACGCGGTGGTAATCGCGCTTGAAGAACGCGAGGAAGTTCTGCGCGAGGTAGTTCTTGTCGAAATCGGACAACGCGCCGACGATCCCGAAATCGAGCGCGATATAGCGGCCGAACGTGTTCGGATCGAGGCTCACCTGGATGTTGCCCGGGTGCATGTCCGCGTGAAAGAAACCGTCGCGAAACACCTGCGTGAAGAAGATCTCGACGCCTTCGCGCGCGAGCTTCTTGATGTCGACGCCGGCCGCGCGCAGCGTCTCGACCTGGCTGATCGGCACGCCGGTCATGCGCTCCATCACGAGCACCTGCGACGTCGAGAAATCCCAGAACATCTCGGGCACGAGCAGCAGGTCGAGGCCCGCGAAGTTGCGGCGCAGCTGGCTGCCGTTCGCGGCCTCGCGCATCAGGTCGAGCTCGTCGTGCAGGTACTTGTCGAATTCGGCGACGACTTCGCGCGGCTTCAGGCGCCGGCCGTCGGCCCACATGCGCTCCGTCCACGTCGCGATGTCGCGCATCAGCGCGAGGTCGGAATCGATCACCGGCAGCATGTTCGGGCGCAGCACCTTGACGGCGACGGCCTTGCCCGCGTGCACGCCCTGCTTCAGCTTCGCGAAGTGCACCTGCGCGATCGACGCGCTCGCGACCGGCTCGCGCTCGAATTCGTCGAACAGCTCGTCGACCGGCGCGCCGAGCGACTTCTCGATGATCGCGATCGCCACCGCGGAATCGAACGGCGGCACCTGGTCCTGCAGCTTCGCGAGTTCGTTCGCGAAATCGACCGACAGCAAGTCGCGGCGCGTCGACAGCACCTGGCCGAACTTCACGAAGATCGGGCCGAGGCTTTCGAGCGCGTGACGCAGCCGTACGGCGGGCGGATCGGAAAAGCGGCGGCCGATCGTCGTGATCCGCAGCAGCAGCTTCACGCGCCGGTCGTCGATCCGGGACAGCATCACTTCGTCGAGGCCAAAGCGGATGACGGTGTAGACAATCTTGATGAAACGGAAAATGCGCATGCCCTGCGGCCCTCAGTGCGCGCCGCGCGGGCCGGAGCCCGTGCGCGCGCCGATTTTTTGTTCGAGTCGCTCGACCCGCTTTTCGACCCGCGCGAGCGCATCGCGCGCCCGCGCCAGTTCGGCGTCGAAGCCGCCGAGCACCGTGCGCCGGACGACTTGCGGATTCTCGTCGAGCAAGTACTCGGCGACGGAATCGAGCACGTTGCGGCCGGTGCGGCGCGCGCGCGCGCCGGCGTCGCGCACGACCGTCGCGATCCGGTACGCCGCCGCGTCGCCGACCAGCTTCGCGAGATCTTCCTCAGGTTCCCAGCGCAGGTGCTCGGCCAGCTTCGCGATCTGGGTCGCGAACTCGGCGTCGCCCTCGATCTTCACGTGCTTCATCACGGCCGCCTGGCCGCCCTGCAGGAATGCGGCGACCGTATCACCCGCGAGCGCGATCGACACGTCGACGTGTTGCGCATCGTGCGCTTCCACCGCGGACAGGTAGCCGTCGGGCTGCACGAGCAGCGTGAGCGTGACGGGCGGCACGTCGAGCCGGGCAGTCTTGCCCGCGTAGGGGATCAGGCGATCGCGCGCCCACGATTCGCGCGCGAGCAGGTGATTGACAGCAGCAGCAAAAGGCTTGGCGGCAAAGGTCATCGGGCTGGGAAAGAAAAAACCCGCGCAGGCCGGGCGCCCACGCGGGTTTCTATTGTAACGTCGGATCGTCGGCAGCCCGCGGCCAACCGCACACCCGGGCGGCAAGCGGTCGCAGTGCGGCGGCCGTCGCCCGGGCAGCCGGCAAGCCGGCCGCCGGTCACGCTCAGTGCGTGTTGATCTGCTGGATACCCGCGAGCAGCCAGCCCTGGCCGCCCGACTTCGACAGGTTCCACACCTCGTCGAACGGCGCCGCCGACGCATTCGCCGATTCGCGGATCAGCCCGTGGAAGCGCACGCTGGCCGACTGCTCGATGCCGCGATCCTCGATCGCGACCAGTTCCGCGTCGAGCTGGACGACATCGGTCTGGTTCGCCTCGTTGCCGCGCGAATCGAGGTCGATCTTGATCTCGGCGAACATTTCCGGCGTCGTGAACTCGCGGATGTCGGCCAGGTTGCCCTGGTCCCACGCGGCCTGCAGGCGCACGAAGTAGACCTTCGCGCTGCGCAGGAACGCTTCGGTGTCGAAGCCGGCCGGCACCTGCAGCGGTGCGGCCGCCATCGCGCCCGCCGCGCCCGCGGCCGCTGCGCCGCCGCCGAACACGCCCTGCGCTTCGTTCGCATAGCTGCTGCCGCTGCCGGCATAGTTGCCGCCGGTGCTGCCTTGCTGGAACGACGGGCTCTGCGAGTAGCCGCCCGACGACGAGGCCGAGCCGCCCACCGAGTACGCCGGTTCCTGCGGACGGCGACGGTTCATGAACTTGCGGATCAGCCAGATGCCGACCATCGCCAGCAGCGCGATCACGATGACGTTCGCCATCATGCTCGCGAACGCGCCGCCGAGGCCGAAGTGCGACAGCAGCGCCGCAATGCCGAGGCCGGCCGCAAGGCCGGCGATCGGCCCGAGCCAGCGCGAGCGGTTCGGCTGCGCGGCCGGTGCCGGTGCGGCCGGGTTCGCGCGCTGCGCCTGCGCCGGCGCGGCCTGCTGCATCGGCTGCTGCGCGGGCGGCGTGGCCTGGCGCTGCGTGACGGTGGAGCTCTGGCGGCCGATGCTGCGCCCGCCGCCCATACGCCTGGCTTCGGCGTCGAGCGATGCGAACGTGCCGGCCGTGAGCAGGCCGACCATCAGCAGCGTGCCGACCCGTCGAGCCCACGGCTTCGACGGCTTGCTACGGTTGAACAACGAACGCGATTCGGACATCAGCTTCTCCAGATGTAAGGCGAATGTATGGGAAGAACCCCTTAGTACTTGGTTCCTAGGTGTAAAGCTACCACGCCACCTGACAAATTGTAATATTTGACGGCGTCGAGGCCCGCTTGTTCCATCATCGTCTTCAGCGTGTCCTGATCGGGGTGCATCCGGATAGATTCAGCAAGATACCGATAACTTTCAGCATCTTTCGCGAACTTGTCGCCAAGCCACGGTAATACTTTGAAAGAATACAGATCGTACGCTTTTTTCAGCGGATCCCAGACTTTCGAGAATTCCAGCACCATCACGCGGCCGCCCGGCTTCGCCACGCGGCGCATCTCGGCCAGCGCCGCATCCTTGTGCGTCATGTTGCGCAGCCCGAACGCGACCGTGACCACATCGAAGTAGTTGTCCGGAAAGGGGATTTTCTCGGCATCGCACAGCAGCGACGGCGTCACGATGCCCTTGTCGAGCAGCCGGTCGCGGCCCACGCGCAGCATCGATTCGTTGATGTCGGTGTGCCAGACTTCGCCGGTCGGCCCGGCCGCCTTCGCGAACGCCTTGGTCAGGTCGCCGGTGCCGGCCGCGATGTCGAGCACCTTGAAGCCGGGGCGCACGTTCGCCTGCGCGATCGTGAACGCCTTCCACGCGCGGTGCATGCCGGCCGACATCAGGTCGTTCATCAGATCGTAGTTGCTCGCGACCGAATGGAACACGCCCGCCACTTTCTTCGCTTTTTCGGTTTCCTCGACGCTCTCGAAGCCGAAGTGGGTTTTGCTCATCGCGTTGATCCTCAGTAAATGGCAAGACGGCGCCGAGCGGGCGCCGTCGATTTCAGTGGCAGTGGCCGTGCGGCGCGGGGGCCGCCGGCATCGGCGCGTCGCGCTCGACGCCCGCCGCCTGCAGTTTGTCGAAATAGTCGCGCCACAGCGCGTCCTGCTGCGTCGCCAGTTCGTACAGCAGATCCCACGAGTAGATGCCGGTCGAATGACCATCCGAGAACGTCGGCTGCAGCGCGTAGTTGCCCACGCCCTCGAGCGCGGTGATCGTCACCTCGCGCTTGCCGGTCTGCAGCGTCTCCTGACCCGGCCCGTGGCCGCGCACCTCGGCCGACGGCGAATAGACGCGCATCAGCTCGAACGGAATCCGGTAATTTTCGCCGTTCGGGTACTGCAATTCGAGCACGCGCGACACCGCGTGCACGACGACGCCGGACGGAATCGGCGTCGTGGAAGTCAAACCGCTCATGGCTGCCTCGAATCGGTCATGCGTTGAATTTCCTCGCGCACCGCATTGTGCAGCAGCGAGGCCTGCGCCGCGCGCGTGCGCAGCAGCGCCTCGGACACGCCGCGCTGGCGCGGCGCCCAGACGGGCTGCGGAAAATGGGCGTCGTTGGAGAAGCGCGGGATCACGTGCCAGTGCACGTGCGGCACCATGTTGCCGAGGCTCGCGAGATTCACCTTGTTCGGCTGCATCACGCGGCGCACGGCGCGCTCCACCGCGTACACCACGCGCATCAGATGTGCCCGCTCGGGCTCGCCGAGATCGGAAAACTCGGCCACGTGCGTGCCCCAGATCACCCGGCAGAAGCCAGGGTAATCGTGCTCGCCCGTCGCGAGCACGACGCGCAGCGCATCGTCCTGCCAGAGCACCTCGCCGCCGTCTTCACGGCAAAACACGCATTCCATCGTCGCTCCCATGTGGACGGGCGCCGGCGCATCTGCGCCGGCGCCCGCTCATTCCTGGCCCGCCCGGGCGGTCGTCATGCCCGCATTAGACCAGCACGCGCTCGATCCCGCCATTGTTCGCGTGTGCGACATAGTCGGCCATCCAGTTCTCGCCGAGCACCTGGCGCGCGATCTCGACCACGATGTAGTCGGCCTCGAGGTTCGCATCCTCGTTGTAGCGCGACAGGCCCTGCAGGCACGACGGGCAGCTCGTCAGGATCTTCACGTCCGGGCCGTTCGCGCTCGCGGCGGCCGGCGCCGGCGCGTTGCCGGCCACGACCGGGATGCTGCGCAGCTTCGCGGCGCCCTTGCGGATTTCCTCTTCCTTGCGGAAGCGGACCTGCGTGGAGATGTCCGGACGCGTGACCGCCAGCGTGCCCGACTCACCGCAGCAGCGCTCGTTCTTCTCGATCTTGTAGCCGTCCTTCTCCGCCCCCATCAGCTCGTTGACGAGCTTCACCGGGTCCATCGTCTTGATCGGCGTGTGGCACGGGTCGTGATACATGTAGCGCGTGCCCGTCACGCCGTCGAGCTTCATCCCCTTCTCGAGCAGGAACTCGTGGATGTCGATGATCCGGCAGCCCGGGAAGATCTTGTCGAATTCGTAGCCTGCGAGCTGGTCGTAGCAGGTGCCGCACGACACGACCACCGTCTTGATGTCGAGGTAGTTCAGCGTGTTCGCGACCCGGTGGAACAGCACGCGGTTGTCGGTGACGATCTTCTCGGCCTTGTCGTACTGGCCCGAGCCGCGCTGCGGATAGCCGCAGCACAGGTAGCCCGGCGGCAGCACGGTCTGCACGCCCGCTTCCCACAGCATCGCCTGCGTCGCGAGGCCGACCTGCGAGAACAGGCGCTCGGAGCCGCAGCCCGGGAAGTAGAACACCGCTTCCGAATCGACGGTCGTCGACTTCGGGTTGCGGATGATCGGCACGATCTTGTTGTCCTCGATGTCGAGCAGCGCGCGCGCCGTCTTCTTCGGCAGGTTGCCCGGCATCTTCTTGTTGACGAAGTGGATCACCTGCTCGACCACGGGCGGCTTGCCGACCGTCGCCGGCGGGTGCTGCGTCTGCTTCGTCACGACCTTCTTCAGCATGTCGTTCGCGAAGCGCTGCACCTTGTAGCCGACGCCCATCATCACGCCGCGCGCGGCGTTGATCGTCTGCGGATTGGTCGCGTTCAGGAAGAACATGCCCGCCGCATTGCCGGCGTTGAACTTCTTCTTGCCCATCTTGCGCAACAGGTTGCGCATGTTCATCGTGACGTCGCCGAAGTCGATCTTCACCGGGCACGGCGTCGCGCACTTGTGGCACACCGTGCAGTGGTCGGCCACGTCGTTGAACTCGTCCCAGTGCTTGATCGACACGCCGCGGCGCGTCTGCTCCTCGTACAGGAACGCCTCGACCAGCAGCGAGGTCGCGAGGATCTTGTTGCGCGGGCTGTACAGCAGGTTCGCGCGCGGCACGTGGGTCGCGCACACCGGCTTGCACTTGCCGCAGCGCAGGCAGTCCTTCACCGAATCGGCGATCGCGCCGATGTCGGACTGCTGCATGATCAGCGACTCGTAGCCCATCAGCCCGAAGCTCGGCGTGTACGCGTTGCGCAGGTCGGCGCCGTCGAGCAGCTTGCCCTTGTTGAAGCGGCCGTTCGGGTCGACGCGTTGCTTGTACGCGCGGAATTCGGCGATCTCGTCGTCGGTCAGGAACTCGAGCTTCGTGATGCCGATCCCGTGTTCGCCGGAGATCACGCCGTCGAGCGAGCGCGCAAGCGTCATGATGCGCGCGACCGCCGCGTGCGCGTCCTGCAGCATCTCGTAGTTGTCGGAGTTGACCGGGATGTTGGTGTGGACGTTCCCGTCGCCCGCGTGCATGTGCAGCGCGACGAACACGCGACCGCGCAGCACCTGCTTGTGGATCGCCTGCGCCTCATCGAGGATCTGCTTGAACGCGCCGCCGTTGAAGATCGCGCGCAGCTCCGCGCGGATCTCCTGCTTCCACGAGATGCGGACCGTGCGGTCCTGCGTGACGTGGAACACGGTCGCGCCCGGCTGCTCGTCCGCGCGATCGGCGAACTTCTCGGCAAGCGCCTCGTAGCCGAGCTGCACGAGGTAGTGCTGCGCCTCGCGCAGCGGCTGGTCGAGCCGGTCGCGCACGAATTCCCAGCGTGCGCGCACGCGCTTGAGCAGCTCCAGCGCCTGCTGCACGCGATCCTCGAGCAGCTCGGCGCTCGGGATCTCGTTCGCGTCGTCGGTCTTGCCGAGCGGCAGGTTGCCGGCGCGGAAGAACGCTTCGAGCGCGTCGACCAGCTGCAGCTTGTTCTTCAGCGACAGCTCGATGTTGATCCGCTCGATGCCGTCGGTGTACTCACCCATCCGGTTCAGCGGGATCACGACGTCTTCGTTGATCTTGAACGCGTTGGTGTGCTTCGCGATCGCGGCCGTGCGGCTGCGGTCGAGCCAGAAGCGCTTGCGGGCCTCCGCGCTGATCGCGACGAAGCCTTCGCCGCTCTTGCCGTTCGCCATCCGGATCACTTCGGACGTCGCGTGCGCGACCGCGTCGGCGTCATCGCCGACGATGTCGCCGATCAGCACCATCTTGGGGAATGCGTTGCGCTTGCTCTTGGTCGCATAGCCGACCGCGCGCAGGTAGCGCTCGTCGAGGTGCTCGAGGCCAGCGAGGATCGCGCCACCCTGCTTCGACGTCTCGAACAGGTAGTCCTTGATCTCGACGATGCTCGGGATCGCCTCGCGCGCCTGGCCGAAGAATTCGAGACAGACGGTGCGCGTGTGCGCGGGCATCTTGTGCAGCACCCAGCGCGCGGACGTGATCAGCCCGTCGCAGCCTTCCTTCTGCACGCCCGGCAGGCCGGCGAGGAACTTGTCGGTCACGTCCTTGCCGAGGCCTTCCTTGCGGAACCGGCGGCCTTCGATCTCGAGCATCTCGGTCTTCAGCAGCTTCTCGCCCGGCGCGTACGCGCCGTCGAACCACTTCAGCTCGAACCGCGCGACCGCGATGTCGTGGATCTTGCCCTGGTTGTGCTCGTGGCGCGTGACTTCGAGCCAGTTGCCGTCCGGGTCGACCATCCGCCACCAGGCCAGGTTGTCGAGCGCGGTGCCCCACAGCACGGCCTTCTTGCCGCCGGCGTTCATCGCGACGTTGCCGCCGATGCACGATGCGTCGAGCGAGGTCGGGTCGACCGCGAACACGTAGCCGGCCGCTTCGGCCGCTTCCGTCACGCGGCGCGTGACGACGCCCGCGCCGGAGAAGATCGTCGGCACCTTGTGCGCGACGCCCGGCAGTTCGGTGAGTTCGACCGCGCCGAGCTGTTCGAGCTTCTCGGTGTTGATCACCGCGGAGAACGGCGTGAGCGGCACCGCGCCGCCCGTGTAGCCGGTGCCGCCGCCACGCGGGATCACGGTCAGGCCAAGCTCGAAGCAGGCCTTGATCAGGCCCGCGATCTCGGCTTCGGTATCGGGGGTCAGCACGACGAACGGGTATTCGACGCGCCAGTCGGTCGCGTCGGTCACGTGCGACACGCGCGACAGCCCGTCGAAACGAATGTTGTCCTTCTGCGTGCAGCGGCCGAGCGCCTTGGTCGCGCGGCGGCGCAGGTCGGCCATCTTGTCGAATTCGTCGGCGAACTCGTCGACCGCGCGCTGCGCGGCGGCCTCGAGCATCTCGACGCGCTCGGCGCGTTCGCGGCCCGCGTCGTCGTGGTGCGCGGTCAGGTCGGCGCGGCGGCGCTTGCCGATCTCGGTCAGGCGGTGGTTCAGCGCCTCGATCAGCAGCGCGCGGCGCTTCGGGTTGTCGAGCAGGTCGTCCTGCAGGTACGGGTTGCGGCGCACGACCCAGATATCGCCGAGCACCTCATACAGCATCCGTGCCGAGCGGCCCGTGCGGCGTTCGGCGCGCAGTTCGTCGAGCACCGACCACGCCTCCGCGCCGAGCAGGCGGATCACGATCTCGCGGTCGGAGAAGGACGTGTAGTTGTAGGGAATCTCGCGCAGACGGGGCGCGGGGTCGGCGGCGACGGCGGCGGCCGCGCCATGCGGATCGAAAACTTGTGGTGCGTTCATGTTCGGACGACTCGGAGGGCCGATACACCGTGCAGGGGCGTCGGCAAGCGCGTGGGCGCAATCTTGGGGAAATCTGTTCTGTTGCCAGGCGTGCGACTAACTCGCATGGGGCCGGAACGGGACTGAACTCACCGTTCCCGACGGGTGGGGCCTGGCGGCACTCGGAGCCATCAGCACGATCGCGCGCGGCGCGCATGCCGCTCCGCCGCGGGGCTGGCTGCGCGCGGCGTCGGCTTCAACGGGGCGATCCGAGGGTGCCTCTGCATCTTCCGATCCTTGATTCAAAACGGAATTCTAACCCATGATCGGGCCACGCGTGACACGCCGGACAGGTCGTGGGGCTATCGCCGCAAGCCGCGCCGGGCTTGGCTCGGCACGTTTTCGCGTCGAAATTCGCCGTCCGTCCGGTCGGTAACCATGCGGTTAAACCGGTAAAAAGGGACGCCTCATGCGGCCAACACGCCCGCCGGCGCGGTTCCGCGACCGTGCGCCCGGCATGCCGCTTGCGTGCGGACCGACCCTTGGCGCTATCATTGATCCTTTACCGTCTGCTTCCGCACTGCACGCGAGCGCCCATGGCATCCCACGATTACCTGAAGAAAATCCTCACCGCGCGCGTCTACGACGTCGCGCTCGAGACGGAACTCGAACCTGCCCGCAACCTGTCGGCCCGGCTGCACAACCCCGTTTACCTGAAGCGCGAGGACAACCAGCCGGTGTTCTCGTTCAAGCTGCGCGGCGCGTACAACAAGATGGCGCACATTCCGGCCGACGCGCTCGCGCGCGGCGTGATCACGGCATCGGCCGGCAATCATGCGCAGGGCGTCGCGTTCTCGGCGGCCCGAATGGGCGTGAAGGCCGTGATCGTCGTGCCGGTCACGACGCCGCAGGTGAAAGTCGATGCGGTACGCGCGCACGGCGGCCCGAGCGTCGAGGTGATCCAGGCGGGCGAGTCGTACAGCGATGCATACGCGCACGCGGTCAAGGTTCAGGCTGAACGCGACCTCACGTTCGTCCACCCGTTCGACGATCCGTACGTGATCGCCGGCCAGGGCACGATCGCGATGGAAATCCTGCGTCAGCACCAGGGTCCGATTCACGCGATCTTCGTGCCGATCGGCGGCGGCGGGCTCGCGTCCGGCGTGGCGGCTTACGTCAAGGCGGTGCGGCCGGAGATCAAGGTGTTCGGCGTGCAGGCCGAGGATTCGTGCGCGATGGCGCAGTCGCTGCAGAAGGGCGAGCGCGTCGAACTGAGCGAGGTCGGCCTGTTCGCGGACGGCACCGCGGTAAAGCTCGTCGGCGAGGAAACCTTCCGGCTGTGCCGCGAATTCCTCGACGGCGTGCTGACGGTCGACACCGACGCGCTGTGCGCGGCGATCAAGGACGTATTCCAGGATACGCGCAGCGTGCTCGAGCCGTCCGGCGCGCTCGCGGTCGCGGGCGCGAAACAGTATGCGGAGCGCGAAGGCATCGAGAACCAGACGCTCGTCGCGGTCACGTCCGGCGCGAACATGAACTTCGACCGGATGCGCTTCGTCGCCGAACGCGCGGAAGTGGGCGAGGCGCGCGAAGCCGTGTTCGCCGTCACGATCCCCGAGGAGCGCGGCAGCTTCAAGCGCTTCTGCTCGCTCGTCGGCGATCGCAACGTGACCGAGTTCAACTACCGGATCGCCGATGCGCAGTCCGCGCACATCTTCGTCGGCGTGCAGATCAAGCGGCGCGGCGAGTCGGAGGAGATCGCCGCGAACTTCGAGTCGCACGGCTTCAAGACCGTCGACCTCACGCACGACGAGCTGTCGAAGGAACATATCCGCTACATGGTGGGCGGCCGCTCGCCGCTCGCGCTTGAAGAGCGCCTGTTCCGCTTCGAATTCCCGGAACGGCCGGGCGCGCTGATGAAGTTCCTGTCGTCGATGGCGCCGGACTGGAACATCAGCCTGTTCCACTACCGCAACCAGGGCGCGGACTACAGCTCGATCCTCGTCGGGCTGCAGGTGCCGCAGGCCGATCGCGCCGAGTTCGAACGCTTCCTCGCGGCCCTCGGCTATCCGTATGTCGAGGAGAGCGCCAATCCGGCGTACCGCCTCTTCCTGTCGTAAAGGCTTCGTGCAATGAATCCCGAACATTCCCCGCTCGGCAAGGCGACCGTCTACGCAGCGCAGTACGACGCGTCGCTGCTGTTCCCGATCCCGCGCGCCGGGGCGCGCGAGCAGCTCGGCATCACGTCCGCGCTGCCGTTCTTCGGCACCGATATCTGGAACGCGTACGAACTGTCGTGGCTCAACGCGCGCGGCAAGCCGCAGCTCGCGGTCGCGACGTTCTACGTGCCGGCCGAATCGCCGAACATCGTCGAATCGAAGTCGTTCAAGCTGTATCTCGGCTCGTTCGCGCAATCGAAGTTCGACTCGCTCGACGCGGTGCGCGACGTGCTGAAGCGCGACGTGTCGGCCGCGTGCGGCGCGAGCGTGTCGGTGCAGCTGGTGTCGCCGCACGATTTCGGCAAGCTCGAGATGGAGGAGCTCGACGGACTGTCGCTCGACCGGCTCGACCTCGACACCGACGTGTACGAACCCGATCCGTCGCTGCTGTCGGCCGCCGACGCCGAGGACGAAGCGCCGGTCGAGGAAACGCTCGTGTCCGACCTGCTGCGCTCGAACTGCCCGGTCACCGGCCAGCCCGACTGGGGCAGCGTGCAGATTCACTACGTCGGGCCGCAGATCGATCACGCAGGGCTGCTGCGCTACATCATCTCGTTCCGCAATCACACGGGCTTTCACGAGCAGTGCGTCGAGCGGATCTTCCTCGACATCCTGCATGCGTGCAAACCGGTGAAGCTCGCGGTGTATGCGCGCTACACGCGGCGCGGCGGGCTCGACATCAATCCGTTCCGCACGAATTACAACCAGCCGATGCCGGACAACGCGCGGACGGCGCGGCAGTAATAGCGGCCCGCCTGTCACGAAACAGCCCCGCCGGCTCGCGCCGACGGGGCTGTTTCACTGTGCGCAGGGGATGCCCGCCCGCATTACTTCACCGGCGGCTTGTAAGCGATGCAATCGACCTCGACCTTGCAATCGATGACCATGCTCGACTGCACGCACGCGCGTGCCGGCGGATGCTCGCCGAAGTACGACACGAACACCTTGTTGAACGACGCGAAATCGCGTGCGTCGCCGATGCCACACGCCGCAGTGCACGACAAGCTCGAGGCTGTAGCCTGCTCTCTTCAGGAGGTGAGGGGGTACTAGCAGGCGTTTTGGGCCTGCCATCGATCCTGATCCCATTCTTTGAAATCCGGTCCGACACGCGTGGAGACCCGGCCTTTCACTGCATTGCGGCCAATCGCGCAGCGTTCCATTTTCTTTCTACGGCTGCACGATGCAGCATCGCGAGCGTAATCGATTCCCGCTTGAAGTCGTGGGGCTTTCGTCGCACCCACCGCTGGAATAGCGAATAGAGCAATCCCTCGCCTTCCATCAAAAAATACCGGTGGAAATCGAAATCGCCGGTGTCGACGGCAAATCGCTCAAAAAAATGCCCCATGAAGTCGTTGGCTTCGTCACCGGTCTGCCCAAGGTCTTCCCAGAGCCGAGTGCCGGCGGAGAGCGGCTTCGATGGACCGAGCCCGACCTCTGACCTGACAAAGGCTTCGATCTCGTCCCAACGCACGTTTTCCATCAGAACACCTTATCGTCAGGTTTGACGAGGCTGTTGTACCTTGAGACCGTGCCATGAACGATCCCGAACACGTCGCGCGCCAGCAGCGCCCAACCCACGCCCGGAACGGCGCGCCCGACGAATACGCTGAGCTTCCGGGTCAGGATGATCCGAAATGACTTGATGCTTTGAAGCGTGACGGTTGGCAAAACCTTCCTGTTCAGCTGGTAGCGAAAAATCGAACGCGCCATCACGGATGCGACGGACGTTCCTTTCGTCGCACCGCCGAATTTTTGCCGCGTCGGCAAAACGGGCCAGCCAGCTAGAATCAGGACCACCGCTTCGACATCGTCGATCCCGACCCGTGCGCACGTCTCTTCCACGGCAACGAAAAAGAAAAGTTCGGCGGGCGTGAGATCCGAATGAACGCCATAGCGGTATGTAGTGCTCGTCATGATTCGATTTCACGAAATCGTTGATTGGAATGACGACCATACCCAGCGATCCACCCAATTTGCTCTATCGAGATTCATCGACGCCGCTGGCGTATTGCGCGTCCATTACCGGAGCCGCCCGCCAGACGCGGCATATCGAGTCACGCTCGAGTCACAAGGATTTCATTCAGAGTGTAAAAATTCGGCGCTACTCAGGTCACTCATGATTGCGTTCCCCACCGGATTATTGCGCTTGCCAGAAGACAAGTGCTCCCGATACCAACCGCCCGCGACACTTCTATTCCGCCAAAACGCAACGAGGCCGGCGCATGTTACTGCGCCGGCCCTGTGACACGACAATTCGCCCGCCCGCGTTACTTCACCGGCGGCTTGTAAGCGATGCAATCGACCTCGACCTTGCAATCGATGACCATGCTCGACTGCACGCACGCGCGTGCCGGCGGATGCTCGCCGAAGTACGACACGAACACCTTGTTGAACGACGCGAAATCGCGTGCGTCGTCGAGCCACACGCCGCAACGCACGACGTGTTCCAGGCCGTAGCCGGCTTCCTTCAGGATCGCGATCACGTTCTCGATCGTCTGCTTCGACTGCGTGACGATCCCGCCTTCGACGACCTCGCCGTTCACCATCGGCGTCTGGCCCGACACGTACAGCCAGCCGTCGGCCTCGACCGCGCGTGCAAACGGCATCACCTGCCCGCCGGTACCCTTCGCTTCGCCTACGCCATATCGCTTCATCGTTTCACTCCTTGTTGGTCGGCCGGAGCCGGCGCATCGGCGCCTGCTCCCGCCCCATGCAACGCACGGTTGCGGATGCGCGCGCCGGCATGGCGCACGCGGCAAATCGGATCAGGACCGCGTTCAGAACGCGGCGTCGGCACTCGCCGGCACGCGCTCGCCGCGCGCGACGAAACCGCCGGCGCGCTCGCCGGTCGGCTGGCCGTTCTCGTAGGTCAGCACGCCGTTCACCCACACCGCGTCGATCCCGTGCGCGGGCTGTTGCGGCTTCTCGAACGTCGCGGCATCGATCACGCGCGCGGGATCGAACAGCACGAGATCCGCGTGGTAGCCGACGTGCACTTCGCCGCGCCGCGCGATCCCGTAGCGGCGCGCGGACAGCGACGTCATCTTGCGGATCGCCTCCTCGAGCGGCAGCAGGTTCGTGTCGCGCACGTAATGGCCGAGCACGCGCGGGAACGCGCCCCACAGCCGCGGATGCGGCAGCGGATCGTTCGGCAGGCCGTCCGAGCCGACCATCGTCGCCGGATGCGACAGGATGCGGCGCACGTCGTCCTCGGACATGTTGTGATACACGGCGCCGGCCGGGCGGATCCGCTGCGCGGCTTCCTGCTCGGTCACGCCCCAGTCGGCCGCGATCGCCTTCAGCAGCTTGCCGGCGACTTCCGGATGCGGCTCCGACCACGTGATCGTGATGTCGATGTCGCCCGTCACCTGCTTCAGGTCGAGCGTCGACGAGCTGCGGCTGTACGGATAGCAGTCGCAGCCGACCGGCTGGTAGCGGCGCGCGCCTTCGAGCGACGCGAGCACCTCGGTGCTGCGCCCCCAGTTCGACGGGCCCGCGCACTTCAGGTGCGAGATCACGACCGGCACCTGCGCGTGGCGGCCGACGCGGTACGCCTCGTCCATCGCGTCGAGGATCGCGTCGAATTCGGTGCGCATGTGCGTCGTGTAGAGCGCGCCCGCGTTCGCGAGCGGCTCGGCAAGCGCCATCACTTCCTCGGCCGGCGCCGCGAACGCGGAGCCGTACGCAAGGCCCGACGACAGCCCGAGCGCGCCGTTCGCGAGCGCTTCCTCGAGTTGCGTGCGCATCCCGGCGATTTCGCCGTCGGTCGCCGCGCGGTCGAGGCGGTCCATCTGGTTGTTGCGCAGCGCGGTGTGCCCGACGAGCGCCGCGACGTTCACGGCCGGACGCGCGTCGTTCACCGCCGCGACGTAGGCAGCGAAGGTCGGATAGCGGAACGCGTCGCGATCGCCGAGCAGGTTCATCGGGTCGGGCGGATCGCCCGCGAGCGTCACCGGCGACGCGCTGATCCCGCAGTTGCCGACGATCACGGTCGTCACGCCTTGCGAGATCTTCGGCAGCATCTGCGGCGCGCGGATCACGTGCGTGTCGTCGTGCGTGTGGACGTCGACGAAGCCCGGCGCGAGCGCGCGGCCGTTCGCATCGACGACGGTCTCGGCAAGCCAGTTCGACAGGTTGCCGATCGCCGCGATCACGCCGTTGCGGATCGCGACGTCGCGCGTGACGGGCGGTGCGCCCGTGCCGTCGTACAGCTGCGCGCCGACGATCAGCGTATCGGCGGCTTCGGGATGCGAATGCATGGTCAGTCTCCTACCGGTTGACGGTCTCCGCCGCCGCGGTGCGCATCGAGCGCATGCTTGATGCGGCGCAGCGATTCTCGGCCCGCATCGCCGAGCCGCAGCGCGACTCCGGTGACGAGCACGTCGATCGCCATCATCATCGCGTAGCGCGATGTCGAAGGCTTGTAGATGAAATCGGTTTCGAACGCGACGACCGGGATCAGGTGGTCGGCGAGCTTCGCGAGCGGCGAAGCCGGCGCGGTGATCGCGATCAGCTTCGCGCCGTAGCGCTTCGCGAGGCGGCAGCTCTCGAGCAGTTCGGGCACGCGCCCGCTCACCGACAGCGCGACGACCACGGTGTCGCGCGACAGCGTCGCCGATACCATCCGCTGCAGCAGGCTGTCCTGGTAGCTCGCGACCGGCCGGCCGAAGCGCACGAGCCGGAAGCGCAGTTCATCGGCGAGCGCGGTCGAGCCGCCGCCCTGCCCGTACACGTAGACCATCTTCGCGCCGGCGAGGAGATCGGCCGCGGCATCGAACGACGTGTTGCGCAGCAGCTGGTGGTTGTGCGCGAGCGCGACGCGGATCTCGTCGTAGACGACCGATGCCGGGCTCGCGTCCACTTCCGCAGGCTCGCCGGACGGCACGAGAAAGCGCTGGCCGACCGCCGCCGCCTGCGCGACGAGCACTTTCAGTTCGCGCACGTCGCGGCAGCCGACGGCCTTCGCGAACCGCGTGACCGTCGCGACGCTGACCTCCGCGTCGCGCGCGAGCGCGCCGATGCTCGCATGCGCGGCGCGCGCGAGATCGGCGAGGATGAAGGCCGCGACCTTGCGTTCGGCCTCGCGCAGCTCGGGCGCGCATTCGGCGATCCGCGCGACGATGTCGAGGACCGGCTGGGCAACCGGTTGCTCGGCGGTGAACGGAACGGACGGGGTGGCGGACGAATTCATCTGCTGAAAAGGGTGTGGCGCTTTATGTTACTAAATAACATCACCGCGCCGATGCTACTTTCTGTACCATCTGCATGTCAACTTCAGTGCAATGCATAGTGATGATGGAGCGGGATGACATGAAAGTTACAAACTATCAGGAACCGACAATCAATCCGTTGGGCAAGGGCCTCGGCAACCTGCCGAGCGCGAGCGTGCCGCTCGACGACGCAGGCCGCCTCGAGTGGAACCTGCTCGCGGAAGACGTCAGCCTGCCGGCAGCGGTGCTGTACGAGGATCGCATCGAACACAATCTGAACTGGATGCAGGCGTTCGTCCAGCAGTACGGCGCGCAGTTCGCGCCGCACGGCAAGACGACGATGGCGCCGCAACTGTTCCGCCGCCAGCTCGCCGCCGGCGCGTGGGGCATCACGCTCGCGACCGCGCACCAGACGCAGGCCGCGTATCACGGCGGCGTGCGCCGCGTGCTGCTCGCGAACCAGCTGGTCGGCCGCCAGAACATGACGATCATCGCGGGGCTGCTGTCCGATCCCGACTTCGAATTCTTCTGCCTCGTCGATTCGGCCGACAGCGTCGACCAGCTCGGCCGCTTCTTCGGCGACGCGAAGAAAACGCTGAACGTGCTGATCGAACTCGGCGTGCCGGGCGGCCGCGCGGGCGTGCGCGACGCCGCGCAGCGCACCGCCGTGCTCGACGCGATCGCGCGCTATCCGGACACGCTGAAGCTGGCCGGCATCGAACTCTACGAAGGCGTGCTGAAGGAGGAAGGCGAGATCCGCGCGTTCCTGCAGGACGCGGTCGCGTTCACGCGCGAGCTGGCCGAAGCCGGCCGCTTCGCGCGCACGCCGGCGATCCTGTCGGGTGCCGGCTCGGCGTGGTACGACGTGGTCGCGGAGGAATTCGCGAAGGCGTCCGATGACGGTTTCGCGGAAGTCGTGCTGCGTCCGGGCTGCTACCTGACGCACGATGTCGGCATCTACAAGAAGGCACAGACCGACGTGTTCGCGCGCAACCCGATCGCCCGCAGGATGGGCGAAGGGCTGCTGCCGGCGCTGCAGCTGTGGGCGTACGTGCAGTCGGTGCCGGAAGCCGACCGCGCGATCATCGCGCTCGGCAAGCGCGACGCGGCGTTCGACGCGGGCCTGCCCGAGCCGGCGCGCCACTTCCGCCCGGGTCGCGACAGCGCGCCGCGCGATGTCGCCGCGAGCGAAGGCTGGGCCGTCACCGGGATGATGGACCAGCACGCGTACCTGCAGATCCCGCCGGGCGCGGACGTGAAGGTCGGCGACATGGTCGCGTTCGATATCTCGCATCCGTGCCTGACGTTCGACAAGTGGCGCCAGCTGCTCGTGCTCGATCCGCAGTTCCGCGTGACGGAAGTCGTCGAAACCTTCTTCTGACGCCTGGCGCGCCATCGCGCCGCCTCGCCGCCCCACCGCCGCGCGGGGCGGCCGTCACGCGCGCTTCAATCTGCCGGAGTACACTGCGCTTTCGTCCTCGGGGCTGCTTCGCCGCCGCAGCGCATGCCTGCCGCGCCCGGCGCGAACGGCCCCTCAACGCTGTTCAATGGAGAAAGCCATGGCCGCGAAGAAGATCCTGTTCCTGACCGGTGATTTCGCCGAAGACTACGAAACGATGGTGCCGTTCCAGGCGCTGCAGGCCGTCGGCCATCACGTCGATGCAGTCTGCCCGGGCAAGCGCGCGGGCGACAAGGTCAAGACCGCGATCCACGATTTCGAGGGCGACCAGACCTACACCGAGAAGCCCGGCCACAACTTCACGCTGAACGCGACGTTCGACGACGTCGATGCGGCGGGCTACGACGCGCTCGCGATCGCGGGCGGCCGCGCGCCGGAATACCTGCGTCTCGACGCGAAGGTGATCGCGCTGGTGCGCGCGTTCGCGGAAGCCGGCAAGCCGATCGCCGCGATCTGCCATGCGGCGCAGCTGCTCGCGGCCGCCGACGTGATCCGCGGCAAGCGCATCTCGGCCTACCCGGCCTGCGCGCCCGAAGTGAAGCTCGCGGGCGGCGAATATGCGGACATCCCGGTCGACGCGGCCGTGACCGACGCGCCGTTCGTCACCGCGCCCGCGTGGCCCGCGCATCCGGCCTGGCTCGCGCAGTTCCTCGCGCTGCTCGGCACGCGCATCGAGCTGTGAACGAAGTGGAATGAATTGAAGTGAAATGCCGGCCGGCGGCGGGTTCGCGCAGCCCGCATGCCGTGCCGATCAAGACCGGCCGACGGGGCGCATCCCGTCGCGCCGCTTCCGCCCCGCCCTTCAGCGCGATGCCGGCGTCGAGCCGACATCCGCAATCCGCGACTCCAGCATCGCCAGCGCGCCCGACAGGGCGGTCAGCACGTCGTCCGGCAGTTGCGCCATCGTCTGGTCGAGGAACGCCTTGCGGCGCGGCAGGCACGCGTCGAACGCGGCGCGGCCCTCGGCGGTCAGCGTGACGTTGGTCACGCGGTTGTCGCGCGCATCGGACGCGCGCTCGATCCAGCCGAGCGCGTCGAGCGACTTCAACTGGCGCGTGAGCGCGCCCGGATCGATGCGCAGCACCTCGACGAGCTTCTTCTGCGACGAATGCCCGTCCATCGTGTGCAGCGCGACCATGATGCGCCAGCGCGGCATCGGCTGCCCGACGTGCGTTTCGAACGCGGTCATGAACGCGCGATACGTGCGTCCGAATTGCTGCAAGATCGCGACGCGGTCCTGTTCTTCCATGCGCTGAGGCCTACTCGTTCAATCGGTGAATCGTTCAATCGGCCGCGACATGCGGCTCGATCTTGTGCCGCAGCGCGATCGGCGGCACGCGGCGGGACTGCCACACCGACACCACGGCGACGACGGCCGCCATCGCGACACCCAGGTGAATCGCGCCGACCAGCGATTCGCGGGCCGTTTCCAGCAGCAGCGCGCCATTATGCCCGGCGCGGGTCAGCTCCGCGACCAGACCGCCTTGTGCGGCGCGGTCGATCAGGATCTGCGGATCGGCGAGCTGCGCGCGCCACTGCAGCGCGTGCTCGCCCGACAGCGCGTCGCGCACGCCGCTCGAATACATCTGGTTGACCAGCGTGCCCGTGAGCGCGGTGCCGATCATCCCGCCGACCATTCGCAGCGACTGCAGCAGCGCGGTCGCGATGCCGAGGTGCTCGCGGCCGGCCGTCTGCTGCGCGAACACGGTGAGGTTCGGCAGCACGAAGCCAAGGCCGATGCCGCCCGCGACCATCAGCGCCATCAGCATCCAGGTCGGCGTCGTGTGCGTCGACACGACGATGCCCGCGCACGCGATCGCGAACAGCACGAAACCGACGTGCAGCATCGCGTTCGGATTGCGGATGCGCGTGACGACGCGGCCGTTCATGATGCTGCCGATCGTGATGAACACGACGAGCGGCGTGATCACGAGCCCCGCCGCCTTCGGCGACATCCCGAAGCCGCCCTGGAACAGCAGCGGCGCGTAGAACAGCAGCGAGAACATCGAGAAGCCGGCGAGGATCGCGAGCACGAACAGCGCCGACAGCGCGCGGTTGCCGAACATGTCGAACGGCAGAATCGGCTGCGCGCAGCGCTTTTCCCAATGCCACAAGCCGATGCCGGCGCCGACCGCGACGACCAGCAGCAGCGAGGCCCAGCTCATCACGCCGTACTTCGGCATCCATTCGACGAACAGCTGCAGCGCGCCGAGCGACAGCGCGATCAGGAGCGCGCCGGGCCAGTCGAGCCGCATCTTGCGGTCGTGCTCGACGTGCCGCAGGTGCGGCAGGTAGCGCCACACGAAGAACAGCGACAGCAGGCCGACCGGCAGGTTGACGTAGAACACCGAGCGCCAGCCGAACGACTGGGTCAGGATCCCGCCGAGCGACGGCCCGACCGCGTTCGCGATGCCGAACGCGGAGCTCATCAGCACCTGCCAGCGCAACCGCACGACGGAATCGGGGAACAGGTCGGGAATGCACGCGAACGCAGTACCGACCAGCATCCCGCCGCCGATCCCCTGCAGGCCGCGCGCGAGCACCAGGAACAGCATGTCGTTGGCCATCCCGCACAGCACCGACGCGCCGGTGAACACGACGATCGACGCGATCACGAACGGCTTGCGGCCGTAGTAGTCGCCAAGGCGGCCGAAGATCGGCACGGTGATCACGGAACTGAGCAGGTACGAGGTCGCGACCCACGCGTACAGGTCGAAGCCCCTCAACTCGGCGACGATGGTCGGCAACGCGGTGCCGACGACCGTCTGGTCGAGCGCGACGAGCATGGTGACGAACGAGATCCCGATCATCGCCAGCAGCGATTCGCGGAACGGCAGGACTTGCCCGCTCGAATGGTGGGCGGCAGTATGGACGGCCATTTTTTGTTGATGCAACTTTTGACGAGTCAAACAATCTCAAAATTCTAGCACGCCGGAGTAATCTAGGCTGGCGAGGGTGCGGGGCCTGTTCCCCACCGCCAAGGAGAAAGATGGAACCGATTTCAATCACGCCTGCCGCGACGCTGTCGCCGGAAGACCAGGACGCGCTGCGACGCGCGAAACAGGTGCTGGAAAGCCCGTCGCTGACGATGAAGCTGACGGGCGTGCTGGGCGCGCCGGTCGAGAAGATGATCGCGCGGCTGCCGGACTTCGCGACCGGCAAGATCAACGACGCGACGCAGCTCGCGCTGCGCAAGTGCCTGAACATCGCGCTGCGCACCCTCGGCAAGCCGCAGACACCCGATGCCGAGCCGGACAAGCCGAGCAACCTGCTGCACAAGCTCGCGGTCGCGACCACCGGCGCGGCGGGCGGCGCGTTCGGCTTCCTCGCGCTGCCGGTCGAGCTGCCGGTCACGACCACGCTGATCTTCCGCTCGGTATGCGACATCGCGCGCAGCGAGGGCGAGGACCTGGGCTCGGTGGATACGCAGCTGCAGTGCCTGGCCGTGCTCGGCATGGGCGGCAACCCGGACAAGCAGGAAGAGGACGCCGATCTCGGCTATTTCGTGCTGCGCGGCGCGCTCGCGCAGGCGATTTCGAAGGCATCGTCGGACATCACGACGAAAGGGATCGCCGCGCACAGCTCGGCGGCGGTGTTCAAGCTCGTGCAGACGGTGGCATCACGCTTCTCGGTGCAGGTCACCGAGCAGATGGCCGCGAAGTCGATCCCGGCGATCGGCGCGGTGCTCGGCGCGACCGTCAACACGCTGTTCATCGACCACTTCCAGCAGATGGCGCACGGCCATTTCACCGTGCGCCGGCTCGAGCGCAAGTACGGCTCGGTGGCGGTGCAGGCCGCGTATCAGGCGATCGACGGCTCGCCCGCGCGCTGAACCGCCCGCTCGACCGCGACGCGGCGCAGGAATGCGGCCGCGCGGTCGAGCGCGTCGCGCGACTCCGGCACCATCGGCGTGTACAGCTGCCACACGTGCGGCATGTCGGGCCACACCTCGATCTCCACCGGCACGCCGGCCGCTTTCGCGCTGTCGGCGACGCGGCGCGCGTCGTCGAGCAGCACCTCGGTGCTGCCGGCCTGGATGAAGAGCGGCGGCAGCCCGGTCAAGTCCGCATAGAGCGGCGACGCGTACGGATGCGTCGCCGATGCGTCGCCCAGATACAGCTTCGCCGCCTTCGGCAGCGCCGCGGCCGCGAACATCGGGTCGAGGCCGTCGTTGCTGCGCATCGTGGCGCCGGTGCCGGCCAGGTCGGTCCACGGCGAGAACAGGATCGCGCCGGCCGGCAACGGTTCGCCGCGATCGCGCAGCGCGACGAGCGTCGCGAGCGCGAGGCCGCCGCCCGCCGAATCGCCGCCGAACACGATCGACTCGGGCGGCGTGCCGAGCGCGAGCAATTGCCGGTACGCGGCCAGCGCGTCGTCGAGCGCAGCCGGGAAGCGGTTCTCGGGTGCGAGCCGGTAATCGAGCGAGAACGAGCGCACGCCCGCGCGCTTGGTGAGGCCGAACACGAGCGGCCGATGGGTTTTCGTCGAACAGAAGTAGTAGCCGCCGCCGTGGAAGTACAGCAGCGTGCGGCCGGGCCCGCGCGCGCCGACCGCATCGGTGCGTTCGAGCCATTCGCCGCGCAGCGGCGCGTCGCCGGGACGGTAGCATTCGCGCAGCCGGTAGCCCGACGGCGCGCGACGCGGCACGACCATTCTCAGGTCGGTGAAGCGCCGCGCACGGGCGGGGTCGAGCACCGGGCGCGCGGTCTCGGGACGAAACTGCCAACGCAGCAGCCAGCACGCGAACTTGCTTTGCCAACTCATCGAACAGACTCCGTCATCGCAGTGTCACGATGGTACGTGCGATCGTTGCCGCGCCGCTCGACGGGAGCCTCTACATCAAACGCCGGGGCCGGTTTGCCGGCCGCGGTTTGCCGGCCTCAGTTCGTCGGCATCACCTGGCCGCGGATCTCGCCGGCCGGATGCTCCTTCGTGTGCACGTTGAAGTACCACTTGCCGCCCATCAGGTCGGTCACCTGCGCGTCGGTGAGCGCCTTCGATCCCTTGATCGGGCTTGCGAGCTCGTCCTTCGGGATCGGCACCTGCACGCCGGCGTTCTGGCCGACCGGCGCGGGCCCGTGGAAGTGCGCGGCGGTCGCCGGCCCCGTGAGGTGTTCGTAAGTCACCGTCCACTGCAGCAGGTGGCTGGCCGTGTCGTAGGTCGCATCGACGGCGCCGGCGCCCTTGGTCGCGGTGGGCGGCACTTCGCTCGACGGCTGCAGGTTGGCGGACAGGCGCACCGTTTCGGCAGCGGCGCTGCCGGCGGCCAGCACGCCCGCGAGCAACGCCACCTGGAGCAAACGCAGCTTCGGCATGAATTCTCCTTGCACGACGTGGTACGCCACCCGGCCGGGGACGCTCCATGATGGTAGTCGATCGCCGCCGATCCGGCACCCCGTGCGTCGCGCGCCAGCCTGACGGAACCTGGAAGAGACCTTTGCAGCGGGCGCCCTGAATCCGCGCGCGGCCTTTCGCTACACTTCGTCTCACAGTTGCTTGTTTCCTTCGTCCGAAGGAGTCTGCGAGTATTCACGCGGCCATCCGGCCGCGTTTTTTTTGCCCGTGCCGCACGGCATAAGGGCATCGTCCGGCACATTCCGCTGCGCTCACCATCAGGCATCACGAATCGATCTCGCCGCGGCGGTCGAGCCCGGCATCGCGCCGGCACCGCGCCTCACGCGCGATAGCCGGGATCGATGCGATCGACGATGCGCTGCAACGCGTCGAACGCGTCCTGCCCCGCGCCGTGCCTCGGATCGAAATTCAGCGAATCGCGCACGCAGCCCTCGAGCACCGGCGGCGCGATCGGCAGTGCATCGCCGATCGCATGGGTCGCGACCTGCACCTCGCACGCGCGATTGAGCAGCCACATCAACGAGAAGGTCTGCGCGAGCGTCGCGCCGATCGTCACGGGCCCGTGGTTGCGCAGCAGCAGCACGGGCCGCCCGCCGGCGCTCTCGACGATGCGCCGCCCTTCCTCGAGATGCACGGTGATGCCCTCGAAATCGTGATACGCGATCTTCCCGTACAGCTGCGCCGAATAGAAGTTCGAGAACGACAGCCCGTCGCGCGAGCAGCACACGGCCATCGTGGGCGTCGTATGCACGTGCATCACGCAGTGCGCGTCGGGCAGCGCCGCATGGATCGCGCTGTGGAAGGTGAAGCCGGCCGGATTGATCGGCCAGTCGGAATGGCCGATCACGTTGCCGTCGAGGTCGATCTTCACGAGGTTCGACGCGCACACCTCGCGGTAATGGAGCCCGAACGGATTGATCAGGAAATGACCGTCCTCGCCCGGCACGCGCAGCGAGATATGGTTGTAGATCAGCTCGGTCCAGCCGAGATGGTCGAAGATCCGGTAGGCGGCCGCGAGCTGCACGCGCGCCTGCCACTCGGCTTCGGAAAAACGGGCGGGACGCGTGAACGGCTGGTTGGGTACACGTTGCATGGGGCACTCCGGTTGCGGGCTTGCGCGGCCGCGCGGGCGGCGCGCGTATCGTCCTTCGTCTCCTGGCGGCGCACGCGGCGTGCTTGGCGCACATGGCGCGTGCGGCGCGTCGTTCGGTACCGCTGCGGCCCGCATTGCGCGAGCCGTCCGGCGGCACCCTTCACGATACGCATATCGTTGCGCGCACAACCATATCACCTTTCCCCGCGCACCGGTATCGCGGGTTTGGCCCGAGCCGTTCCGGCCCTTACAACTGGTCGTCGACCGGCAGCAGCATGAAAAGGCCGGTCATCACGTTGCGCAGCAGCCCAGCATGCGGATCGACGTGATAGAGGGTCGACTGGCCGCCGTCGACGCCCGTCCATTCGAGTGCCGGCGGCCCGCCGTCCATTTGCTTCACGAGCGTGACGCGATAGCTTTCATCAGGCTGCGTCACCCGTGCGAAGATCTCCGCGGCCTGCTGCGCGAGCACCGGGCTGTGGATCACGAGCGCGAGCTCGGTGTTCAGGTGCGCCGAGCGCGGGTCGAGATTCAGCGAGCCGATCACCAGGATGTGCCGGTCGATCACGTACGCCTTCGCATGCAGGCTCGCACGCGAGCGCGAGCCGAACAGGCGCGTGGGCTGCTGGCCCGGCTGTGCCTTGAACTCGTACAACTCGACGCCGCGCTCGAGCAACGGCACGCGGTACGGCGCGTAGCCGGCCTGCACCGCGACCGCATCGGTCGCCGCGAGCGAATTCGTGACGATCGCGACGCGCACGCCGCGCCCGACCGTGTCGCCGAGGATCTTCACGCCGGCATCGTGCGGCACGAAGTACGGCGAAAACGCGAGGAATTCCTTCTGCGCGCCGCGCATCAGTTCGACGAGGCGCTGCATCGGCGGGCTCACGTATGCGTCGGTCGGCTGCGCGACCTTGGTCGGCGCATCGACCTTGAATTCGGCCGGCGCCCACACGAGCGCGAGCTCGTCGCGCGTGATCTGCTGCGCGAGCGGTGTCGCGTTCAGCGGCTTCGCGTTGTACGGGTCGGCATTCTTGCGCCAGTGGTCGCGCAGCTCGTCGCGCATCGCGTCGAGATCCTTCGGAGCGAACGTCTGATGATTCAGCACGCGCAACGGATAGCTGCTCGCGCTCGCCCAGTAGCCGTCGAAGCTCTTCGAGACATCGTTCGTCACGGGGCCTGCGGCGAGCACGTCGAGATCGCGAAACTGCAACGTCGGGCTCGCACTGAAGTATTCGTCGCCGAGATTGCGGCCGCCGACGATCGCGAGCTGGTTGTCCGCGATCATCGCCTTGTTGTGCATCCGCCGCGTGAAGCTGTCGATCCGCGTGAAGTAGTTGGCCGTGCGCTCGACCATCCCGTATTGCGACGCGCCGAACGGATTGAACACGCGAATCTCGATGTTCGTGTGCGTGTTCAGCGCGGCCATGACGCGATCGATGTCGTGGAAGTTCAGGTCGTCGACCAGCATCCGCACGCGCACGCCGCGATCGGCCGCATACAGCGCCGCGCCCAGCAGCAGCTTGCCGGTCGTGTCCTCGGTCGCGATGTAGTACTGCATGTCGAGCGTCTTCGTCGCCGCGCGCGCGAGCGCGATGCGCATCTGCAGCGCGGTCGCGCCGTCGGGCAGCAGCCGGAAGCCCGACTGCCCCGGATGCGCGGCTTCCGGCGCGGCCAGCGCGGCGCGCAGCGGCGTCGCGGTATCGGTCGGCAACGCGTGCGAGACGGGACGATCGAGCGTGGTGGCGGGCGGATGCGTCGCGCAGGCGGTGGCCAGCGACAGCAGCGCGCACACGGCGAGCGCGCAGGCCGGGCGGCCGACGGCGCGCCACGACAGCGCGGCCGGCGCGCACCGGATCAAGGACGTGAGCACGGAAACTCCCTCGACAGGCGGATCAACGGGTCCGCAATCGCCGCGGCGCGCGGCTGACGGGCGGGTTCAATCGATTCTAGGGGGCGCCCGATGAACCGGTCAATCGCGCGCCCGGCGCATGCGGCGCCGAGCCGCCACGCGCGCCGCGCGCGGCCGCGGCCCTGCGCGGCCCGGGACCGCGGCCGGCGGGCGTCCTCGGATTCAACCGCCAGGCGGACCCGCCGCGCCCATGGTCCAACCAATTTCACGGCGCGTCGTCGCTTCGCTCGAAGTGGCTGCGCACGTAGTCGATATGGGTCTGCATCGCCGTGCGCGCCTCCTCGGGCCGGTGCGCGCAGATCGCGTCGCAGACCACCCGGTGCTGCTGCAGCAGCAACTCCGATGCCTGCTCGTCGTGCGTGGTCATCCCCGCGACGTTGATCGAGATGTGCTCGCGCAGCATCCCGAGCACGCTCGTGTGCAGGTGCAGGAACATCGTGTTGTGCGACGCGAGCGCGATCGCCTCGTGCAGCTTCGCGTCGGCCGACGCCTCGAGGGCCGCGTCGTCGTTCGCGTGCGCGGTCTCGAGCTCGCGCAGCAGCGCGCGGATCCGGCGCCGGTCGTGCGCGTCGGCGCGCAGCGCGGCGAAATACGCGGTCGCGCCTTCGAGCACGCGGCGAAACTCGAGTATGTCGTCGCGCAGCGCCGGATGGTCGGCAACCAGTTGGCCCCACGGCGACGCGATGCCCGCGCGCAACTGGTCCGTCACGTAGACGCCCGCGCCGCGCCGGCTCTGCAGCAGCCCGCGCGCGACGAGCCGCTGGGTCGCCTCGCGCACCGTATTGCGCGCGACGCCGTACTGTTGCGCGAGCACGCGCTCGGCCGGCAGCCGCGCGCCGGCCGGCCACGTGCCGTCGAGCAGCGCCGTCTCGATCTTGCGCATCACCACTTCGGTCCGGCCCCGTGCCGTCATCGCCGCCATCGCCGTCTCCCCATCCGGAATACCCGTCACGCCGATTGGCCCAACCAATTTGAGCTGCGGCGCCGTCGCGGGAATTATGCAGCGAAATCGTCGTCCCGCATTCGCATGCCGGGCCGGCACCCCTGGAGCGAGACATGAACGAAAGGCACTACCCCGCCGCCGCCGCCGCGCACGTCTATCTGTTCGCGACCTGCCTGGTCGACCTGTTCGTCCCCGAAGCCGGGCTCGACGCGGTCCGCCTGCTGGAACGCGAAGGCCTGACCGTCCACTATCCGCGCGGCCAGAGCTGCTGCGGGCAGCCGGCCTACAGCAGCGGCAATCCGGACGAAGCGCGCCGCGTCGCGGCCGCGCAGCTCGACCTGTTCGCCGAGCCGTGGCCCGTGATCGTGCCGTCCGGCTCGTGCGCGGGCATGATCCGGCACCATTGGCCCGCCCTGTTCGCCGACGATCCCGTGCACGGCCCGAAGGCTCGCGCAATCGCTGAGCGCACCTACGAACTCGCCGAATTCCTCGTCCATGTGCTCGACGTGCGGCTCGACGCCGTCACCGCCAACGCCGGCCCGGACGAGCGCGTCGTGCTGCACACGTCGTGCGCGGCCCGCCGCGAGATGGGCACGCGCGTGCATGGCGTCGCGCTCGTCGACGCGCTGCCGGGCGTCACCCGCATCGAACATGAACGCGAATCGGAATGCTGCGGCTTCGGCGGCACGTTCTCGCTGAAGCATCCCGACATCTCCGGCGCGATGGTGCGCGACAAGGTCGCATCGGCCTGCGCGACGGGCTGCGACCGGCTCGTGTCGGCGGACTGCGGCTGCCTGCTGAACATCGGCCACGCTGCGGCCAAAGCCGGCGCGGCGCTGCCCGTCGAGCATCTCGCGAGCTTCCTGTGGCGCCGCACGGCCGGTGCCGGCTCGCTGCGCGGAGACACGCAATGAGCGCGCGCGACGCCATCCTCGCGCGCCTGCGCGCCGCCGCCCCCGGCGTCGCCGTGAACGCCGCGCCCGCGCTCGACGCGCGCATCGACATGCATTACGCGGCGCGGCGCGCGGCAGTCGCGCCCGATCCGGATGCCCTCGCGCAGACGATGCAGGCCGCGCTCGCCGCGTCGCACGCCGAAGTCTGGTGCGCCACCGCCGACGCATGGCCCGCGCAGCTGGCCGCGCGCCTGGCCGAGGCCGGCGTGCGCCGCCTGCTGCTCGCCCCGGCCCGCCCCGAAGCCGCGGCCCTCGCGCGTGCGCTGCCCGACGCGGTCGCGCCGGTGCCGTTCGACCGGCCGATCGACGCATGGAAAGCCGAGCTGTTCGACACGATCGACGCGGGCTTCACGGTCGCGCGCTCGGGCATCGCGGCGACCGGCACGGTCGTGCTCGCGCCCGATCCCGGCACGCCGCGCACGGTGTCGCTGGTGCCGCCGCTGCACGTCGCGCTCGTGCATGCGAACACGCTGCACGCGGACCTTCACGCGGCCGCGCACGCGGAGCGCTGGCACGCCGGCATGCCGACCAACGTCGTGCTGGTGTCGGGCCCGTCGAAGACCTCCGACATCCAGCAGACCCTCGCGTATGGCGCACACGGCCCACGCAACCTCTGGGTCGTGATCGTCACCGAACCGACCGCAACCGCCTGCCAGGACCTGCCGCGATGAGCGACCAACCGCTGCAATTCGTCGCCCCCGGCGACTTCAAGGCCCGCGCGCGCGCCGCGCTCGGCGATCCCGCGCTGCGCCGCAGCTTCCGCGGCGCGATGGACTTCCTGCAAGGCAAGCGCGCGACCCAGTTCCCCGACGACACCGAGCTGCAGCAGCTGCGCGATCTCGGCGAAGCGGTGCGCCAGCACGCGCTCGCGCAACTGCCCGCGCTGCTCGAGCGGCTGGAGGCGAAGCTCACCGCGGCCGGCGTGCACGTGCACTGGGCCGAGACGGCCGCCGACGCGAACGCGATCGTGCTCGGCATCGCGCAGGCGAAGAAGGCGCGCCGCGTGATCAAGGGCAAGTCGATGGCGAGCGAGGAAATCGAGCTGAACCATTACCTCGCGGATCACGGCGTCGACTGCATCGAGTCCGACATGGGCGAGTTCATCGTGCAGCTCGCGGGCGAAAAGCCGTCGCACATCGTGATGCCGGCGATCCACAAGACGCGCGGCGACATCGCCGAGCTGTTCGAGGAACACATCCCGGGCACGCGTTACACGGAGGACGTCGACGAGCTGATCCAGACCGGCCGGCGCGCGCTGCGCCGCGCGTTCGCGGAAGCCGACATCGGCCTGTCCGGCGTGAACTTCGCGGCGGCCGACACGGGCACGCTGTGGCTCGTCGAGAACGAGGGCAACGGCCGGCTGTCGACCACCGTGCCCGACACGCACGTCGCGATCATGGGGATCGAGAAGGTCGTCGAGAAACTCGAGCACATCGTGCCGCTGTCGAGCCTGCTCACACGCTCGGCCACCGGCCAGCCGATCACGACCTACTTCAACCTGATCTCGGGCCCGCGCCGCGACGGCGAACGCGACGGCCCGCGCGAGCTGCATCTCGTGCTGCTCGACAACGGCCGCACGCAGGCCTACGCCGACGAGCAGCTGCGCGCGACGCTGCAGTGCATCCGCTGCGGCGCGTGCATGAACCACTGCCCCGTCTATACGCGGATCGGCGGCCACGCATACGGCACGACCTACCCGGGCCCGATCGGCAAGATCATCTCGCCGCACCTGCTCGGCCTCGACGCCACGGCCGACCTGCCGACCGCATCGACGCTGTGCGGCGCGTGCGGCGAGGTGTGCCCGGTCCGGATTCCGATCCCGCAATTGCTGGTGCGGCTGCGCACCGAGGCGAACCGCAAGCCCGACGAACCCGTCGCGCATCCGCTGCGCGGCCAGGGCGCGAACTACAACCGCGCGGAAGACCTCGTGTGGCGCTTCTGGTCCGGCGCGTTCGCGCATCCGCGCGCGTATCGCGCGTTCCGCTGGAGCGCGACGCGGCTGCGCGCGCTGACGCCCGCGAAGCAGATGGGCTGGACCCAGCATCGCACGCCGCTCGAGCCGGCGCCGCGCAGCCTGTCCGACCTGCTGCGCGCACGCGGCCAGCCCGAATAGACCACCCCGCTTTCAAACCCGTACCGATAGAAATCCATGGAGGAGACAACCATGCAGGTTTGGCATCAGATCTACACCCCGCTCGGCAGCCTCGGGCTGTCGGCGTTCGTCGCCGCGATCCCGATCATCTTCTTTTTCGTCGCGCTCGCCGCACTGCGGATGAAGGGGCACGTCGCCGCCGCGATCACGCTGCTGCTGGCGCTCGGCGTCGCGATCCTCGCGTACGGCATGCCCGTGCCGCAGGCGCTCGCCGCAGCCGGCTTCGGCTTCGCGTACGGCCTGTGGCCGATCGCGTGGATCATCGTCGCGGCGGTGTTCCTGTACAAGATCGTCGTGAAGACCGGCCAGTTCGAGATCATCCGCGCGTCGGTGCTGTCGATCACCGACGACCAGCGGCTGCAGATGCTGCTGATCGGCTTCTCGTTCGGCGCGTTCCTCGAAGGCGCCGCCGGCTTCGGCGCGCCCGTCGCGATCACGGCCGCGCTGCTCGTCGGCCTCGGCTTCAAGCCGCTGCACGCGGCAGGATTGTGTCTGATTGCAAACACCGCGCCGGTCGCGTTCGGCGCGATGGGCATCCCGATCATCGTCGCCGGACAGGTGACCGGCATCGACGCGTTCCACATCGGCGCGATGGCCGGCCGCCAGCTGCCGCTGCTGTCGCTCGCGGTGCCGTTCTGGCTCGTGTTCATGATGGACGGGCTGCGCGGCGTACGGCAGACCTGGCCGGCCGCGCTCGTCGCCGGCGGCAGCTTCGCGATCACGCAGTACTTCACGTCGAACCATATCGGGCCCGAGCTGCCGGACATCACGTCGTCGCTCGTCAGCCTCGTGTCGCTCGCCGCGTTCCTGAAGGTCTGGCAACCGAGCAGCGCGAAGCAGACAGCCGGCGGCCTCGTCGCGTCGGGCGGCGGCGCGGCGCTCGCGGGGTTCGGGGCGGGCGGCAACGGTGCGGGAGCGAGCCGCCAGGCGTCGCCGTACACGCTCGCGCAGACCGTGCGCGCGTGGTCGCCGTTCCTGATCCTGACGGCCGTCGTCACCGTGTGGAGCATCGCGCCGTTCAAGGCGCTGTTCGCCGCGCACGGCGCGCTCGCGTCGACCGTCCTCAAGTTCCACGTAGCCGGGCTCGACCAGCTCGTCGTGAAGACCGCGCCGATCGCCGCGACGCCGAAGGCGCTCGACGCGGTGCTGAAGCTCGATCTCGTGTCGGCGGTGGGCAGCGCGATCCTCGTGACCGCGCTGATCTCGATGGCGCTGCTGCGGATGAAACCGCGCGACGCGCTCGTCACGTTCGGCGAAACGCTGAAGGAGCTCACGCGCCCGATCCTGTCGATCGGCCTCGTGCTCGCGTTCGCGTTCGTCGCGAACTACTCGGGGATGTCGTCGACGCTCGCGCTGATGCTGGCCGCGACCGGCGCCGCGTTTCCGTTCTTCTCGCCGTTCCTCGGCTGGCTCGGCGTGTTCCTGACCGGCTCGGACACGTCGTCGAACGCGCTGTTCTGCTCGCTGCAGCAAGCGACCGCGCACCAGCTCGGCGTGCCCGAGACGCTCGCGGTCGCCGCGAACACGACGGGCGGCGTGACCGCGAAGATGATCTCGCCGCAGTCGATCGCGGTGGCATGCGCGGCAACGGGGCTGGTCGGCAAGGAATCGGAGCTGTTCCGCTTCACCGTGCGCCACAGCCTGCTGTTCGCGGTGATCGTCGGCCTGATCACGCTCGTGCAGGCGTACGTGCTGCCGGGGATGGTGCCGTAAGCACGCGGCGCGGCCGCTTTCCGGCGGATTTCCGGCCCCTTTCCGCTTCCCCGGAAAACAAAAACCCCACGCCCGCAAGAGCGTGGGGTTTCGTTCATCCCGGGCGCCGGACGAGACCGGCGCCATCAGGCGGCGCTCAGCTGCCCTTCGCGATGCGATCCTGGATGTGCTGCGCCCGGCTCGTCGACGACGGGTGCGAGCTCATCATCGAGCTCTTGCCGCCATCGAGCTGCGCGAGCTTCTGGAACGCGGTGACGAGGCCCTTCTGGTTCATGTTCTTCTGCTTCATCAGGTCGAACGAGTAGTCGTCGGCCGCGCTTTCCTGCGTCTGCGAGAACTGCGCGTTGATGAACTTCTCGGTGATGTCGCCGAGCTGCGAGCTCGTCAGGGCCGCGACGCCCGGCGATGCCGCGCCGGCCGCCGTGCGTGCCGCGCTGACCGCGTAGGCAGTCTGCATCGCCTTCTTCGAGTGACCCAGCGCGACGTGGCCCATTTCATGGCCGATCACGCCGCGCAGCTCGTCGTCGTTCATCATGTCCATCAGGCCGCTGTACACGCGCACGCAGCCGTTGCCCATCGCCCACGCGTTGACGTCCTTGGTCATGTAGACCTTGTAGTTGATCTTCTGGCCGTTCAGCGTCATGTCGCCGAAGCCCTTCATCACCTTCGTCAGGCGCTTCGCGTACGCGCTGTTCGGCGCGGCGATCTTCGATTCGGCGTCGCTCGCCTTGCACGAGTCGTTCGACAGTGCCGCGATGTCGCTGTCCGACAGCGTCGCCGCCTTGACCAGGTTGGTCCCCGCCGACGTCAGGCTGTTCGCGTCGAGACTCTGCACGCCGCCGCATGCGCTCAACAGGAAAACCATGCCGCACGCGGCCGCCGCTTTCTTGATATGCATCCCGGATCCCTCGGTAGTTGTATTTGGGAGCGGCGATTTTGCATAATCCGGCAGAAAATTACCAGATGTTTACATCGAATGACAGCTTGATTACTGACAAATACGGAATGAACGGCGCGATTGCTCAGTCGATTGATGACAATCGGGCCATCAATCGCCGCGGCCGGACGACCGGCCGAACGCGGAACGCGACCGGCGCGTCAGCCGCCGCGCGATCAGCATCGGCAGCCGCACCACGAAACCGGCGAACAGCCTCAGGTGCATCCACGCGAGCAGCGCGTTGTCGCGGCCGTAGTGGAAATGCGACACGCCGCCCTCGTGCGCGCCGAAGTAGCGCACCGGCGCTTCGATGCGAATCGGCCGCACCCCGGCCCAGCACAGCCGCACGGCGGCTTCCGGATCGAAGTCGAAGCCGCGCATCCACGGCTGGCGATGCATGATCGCGGCGAGCGGCGCGACCGGGTACACGCGAAAGCCGTACAGCGAATCGCCGATCCCGGCCCACAGCGTCTCGAGGTCGGCCCATCCGTTCGACAGCCGCCGGCCCTGCACGCGCAGCTGCGGCGCGCTCGCGTCGAACTTCGGCAGGCCCAGCACCATCGCATCCGGCGCCGCCTGCGACGCGGCCATGAATTCGGGAATCAGGTCGGCCGGATGCTGGCCGTCGGAATCCATCGTCAGCACGTGCGTGAAGCCGCTCGCGGCCGCCGCGTCGAGCCCGGCCAGCACCGCGGCGCCCTTGCCGCGGTTCGCCGGCAGCACGATCACGCGCAGCCCGGGGTCGCGCCCGGCCATCGCCTGCAGGCGCTCGGCGCTGCCGTCGGTGCTGCCGTCGACGACGACCCACACCGGATTCCACTGCGCGCGGGCGTTGCGCACGGTCGTGTCGACCTTGACGCCCGGGTTGTAGCTCGGAATCAGTACGAGATGGGTGGACGAGGCCTGCAGCGTGGACATGGGAACGGCCGATTGCGAAGACGAGGATCCTGACAAAAGTTTATGACCTGCAGGCGACGGCCGACAGGCTTCGTCGACGCCGCCCGCGTGCGGCGACGGTTCGCGCAGCGACAGGCCCGCGCGCTTCACGACAGGTGCTCCAGCGGATGGCCGGCGCTCGCCTCGATCTCGACCAGCAGATCGTCGCGGCACACGTCCGCATGGACGAACAGCGGCCGCACGCCGGGGCCGGCCGCATCGCGCAACGCGCGTTCGATCGCGGCGAGCGCCGCGGCATCGCCGGCGTCGCGCACGTAGACGCGGTAGCTCAGGTCGGCGAGCGTGAACGGGCCGTGCCCCTGCCGCGCGGCCTGCTCGAGCACGGCGGCCAGGTTCGCGAGCGTCTCGCGCGTTTGCGCGACGACGTCGCCGTGATGCACGGTGCGATGCCCGACGATGCTGGCGGTGCCCGACACGAACAGCAGCGGCGCGGCAGCGGCGCCGGGCCATGCGGCCGCGCGCGCGAACGTCGGCGCACGCGGGCCGTACTCGGCCGGGTAGTGATACGCGCTGACCTGGCGCGGGTTCTCGACCGGATCGGCCGGCGCACGGCTCGCGATGAAATGGATCGCGAGCGGCGCGGCCGGCGGCGTATCACCCGCGACCGGCACGACCGATCCGAGCGCGCAGGCGGCCGGCACGCCGCCCGTCAGCGCGCGGCGGCACGCGTCGAACGCGCGCTGCCTGCCGATATTGAACTGACGATAGCGTTCGATCCCGAACTGCTGCACGTTGATCGCCGGCACGGTGTTCCAGATCCGCAGCGGATGCGGGATGCCGAGCGTATCGAGCACGTCGAACAGCGCGCGGTACGCGTCGTAGGTCGCGCGCTCGAGCGGCGTGCCGCCGTCGCGATCCGCATCGGCCGATTCCCGAGCTTCATGCGCTGCCTGCGCTTCCTGCACGACGATGCTGCCGAACACGAGCCCCGCCGTTGCGCTGTAGCGGTACTGCAGCGCGCCGCGTCGCTCGCTGCGGAGGTCGCGCGCGTCGCACTGCCAGATTTCGCAGACCGCATCGGCGCGTGCGTGGCTCCCGGCATCGAGCAGCGCCATCTGCACCGGTGCGAGCGGCAGGTCGGGCGCAGCAGCGGCGAGCATGCGGGCCATCGCATCGGCCGGCGACCCGGCCGCACCGATGCAGACCGCGCCCAGCGCACCGGGAAACACGCGGTCGAATGCGTCGCCCCGCTGCTGCGCATCGTGCAGCAGCGCAGCCAGCCGTGCCTGATCGATCTGGACGAGCCGCAACGCACGATTGCCGCCGTTCGCGGTGGACGCGGCCGCCACGGGTCCGTGTGCGACCGCGCGCGTGGCGGACGACGGGGAACACGCTCGCCGTTCGGCGTCGACTGGATGCACTGACACTTCGATTTCCTCACTATGCGGCGCGGGCTCGCGGCATCGTGGCCACGCGCCGCGTTGCGCGCCGTTGCTACGCGTCAAGCCGACGCCGCGCGCGTCGTCATGCGAGGCCGCCGTTGACGGACAGCACTTGCCCCGTCACATAGGCAGCCGCATCGGATACCAGATACGCGACCATCGCCGCGACTTCGTCGGGCCGGCCGGCGCGCTGCGCGGGCACGAGCTGCTTGATCCGTTCGGCGGGAAACGCATGTTCCGCCATCGGCGACTCGATGATGCCGGGCGCGACCGCGTTCACGGTAATGCCGCGCGACGCGAGCTCCAGCGACAGCGACTTCGTCGCGCCGATCAGCCCCGCCTTCGCGGCCGCGTAGTTGACCTGTCCGCGGTTGCCGGTCACGCCGGCGACCGACGCGATGTTGACGATCCGGCCGCGCCGCGTGCGGATCATCGGCAGCAGGAGCGGTTGCGTCACGTTGAAAAAACCGTTGAGCGTCACGTCGATCACGCTGTGCCATTGCCGGCGCGACATGCCGGCCATCGGCGCGTCGTCGTGAATGCCCGCGTTGTTGACGAGGATCTGCACCGGCGCGTCGTCGACGAACGGTGCGAGCGCGGCGAGCGTCGCATCCGCGTCGGTCACGTCGAATGCGATCGCATGCGCGATGCCGCCGGCCGCGACGATCTGCTGCGCGACGGCTTGCGCCTGCGCGAGATTCCGGTTCGCGTGTACCCAGACTTCGTGGCCGGCCTGCGCGAGCGTCGTGCAGATCGCCTGCCCAAGTGCGCCGCTGCCGCCCGTTACGAGCGCCCGCATCGAATTGCTCCGTTCATCGCGTTCCTCCTCGATCGACGCGGCGGCGGTGCATCCAGCCACCGCCGCCGCGTGCCGTCATCCTCTGCGTGCCGCGTCGCGCCCGCGCGCGCCGCCGTCACTTCGTGCGATGCGCGGCGACATACGCGGCAAGCGCGCCGAGCGTCGCGAAGATCTTCTGGTTGTCCGGATTGTCCGAGCGCAGCTCGAAGCCGTACTTCTTCGAGATCAGCAGCGCGATTTCCAGGATGTCGATGGAGTCGAGCCCGAAGCCCTCGCCGTACAGCGGGGTCCCGGCCGTCACCGTTTCGAGCGGGACGTCTTCGAGATTCAGTTCGCCGATGATCAGCGTGGCGAGCTCTTGTTCCAGTGCGTTCATCATGCTTGCGGGCAGGCGGCCCATGGCAGCGGGAGGCGCCCGGAAAACGGCAACCGTCGTGCACGCCCGGCGCGGTGCGAGGCGCGCGAATCTCCGTCCCTCCGGCGTCTGCCGGCTTCCCCGCCTGCGTTATTGGGGATCGTTTGTAAAAGTTACGCGGATTCTAGACGATGGGTATCGGCACGTATACGGGGAATGGTTACAGACTGAAGGGCTCCCGCCGCGGCCGGTTTCGGGACCCGATCGCAGCAGACGCTTGAGCCGCTTCGGATGGAAATGGATCGTCGCCGCAAAAGCTTCAGTGCGCTGCCATACATTCGGTTACAAAACCCGGCTGCACCTGCCTCGAACCGCCGCGCCGCGGCCCTAAAATGTGCGTGCACGACAGCCGGCCCGGACTAGCGTCCCGGCCGCCATTCATATGATGTTTGACGGCCCGACGCACGCGTCCGGCCCCGATCCGCCCGATGTTTCCAGCAACCATGCCGCGCCCGTCCGCTCCCCTCGCTCCGGTTTGTCCGCTAGTTTGTCCGTCCGTTTGCCGCCGTGCCGCGGCAGCCGGCGGCAACGCGCACCCGCGCCGCGCGCCCGGAGCGCCGCGATGAGCACGCCGCTCGGGATCGCACGCGGCGCCGGCGCGGTCGCCGCGGTGGCGGCGTACCAGATCGGCGCGCACTACGCGGCCGCGACGCCCGGCGCGCACGGCTTCGGCCTCGCGATGGCGCTCGTGCCGCCACTGCTGCTCGCGCTCGGCGCGGCACTGCGCTCGCCGCGGCGCGCCTGGCTCGTGCCGGCGTGGCTGCTGGCCGCCGTCGCGCTGTGGGCCGTGCGCATCCCGCTCGCGCGCCATTTCGAATGGGGCCTGTATCTGGAGCACGCGAGCTTCAACCTCGCGATGGCGCTGCTGTTCGGCCGCACCCTCGCGGCCGGCCAGGTGCCGCTGTGCACGCGCTTCGCGACGCTGATCCACGACTCGATCACGCCGGCCGTCGCGCGCTACACGCGGCACATCACGCTCGCATGGACGCTGTTCTTCGTTGCGATCGCCGCCGTGTCGACGCTGCTGTTCGCGACCGCGCCGATCGTCGCGTGGTCGACATTCGCGAACTACCTGTCGCTGCCGCTCGTCGCCGTGATGTTCGCCGCCGAGCATGCGTGCCGGCGCTTCGCGCTGCCGCACGACGCGCGGCCGCGGATGGTCGACGCGGTGCGCGCGTACCGCGCGTCGACGCAGCCGTCACGATGAATTCATGGCCGGCGCGGCGCCGCATCGCGGCCGCGCCGGTGACTGCCTTCCGCTTTGACCGATTTATGCCGACTCACCCGCTGGTATTCCATTCCTCGCCGGACCAGACGATCGCCTGGCGCGACGGCACGCCCGTCACCGTCCGCACGTTCGTCGCCGACGTCGCGCGCGTGGCCGCCGCACTGCCCGCCGGCCGCCACGTGTTCAACGTGTGCCGCGACCGCTACCGCTTCGCGGTCAGCCTGTGCGCGGCGCTCGTCACCGGCAGGATCAGCCTGCTGCCGTCGACGCACACGCCGGAGATGGTGCGCCAGCTCGCGTCGTTCGCACCGGACGCGTTCTGCCTGCACGACGCGCCGGACTGCACGATCGACCTGCCGCGCTTCGCGTATCCGGACGCCGCACCCGGCGAACTCCCCGACGACGCACCGTGCGTGGTGCCGCAGATCGACGCGTCGCGGATCATGGCGTACGTGTTCACGTCCGGCTCGACCGGCGCGCCGGTGCCGCACCGCAAGACCTGGGGCTTCCTGGTCGGCTGCGTGCGCGCGGCGGCCGAGCGCCTCGGCCTGCTCGACGGCCGCGCGGCCACGCTGATCGGCACCGTGCCCGCGCAGCACATGTACGGCTTCGAATCGACGGTGCTGCTCGCGCTGATCGGCGGCCTCGCGTTCAGCAACCGCCAGCCGTTCTACCCGGTCGACATTCGCGACGAACTCGCCGCGATCCCGCAGCCGCGCGTGCTCGTCACGTCGCCGATCCACCTGCGCGCGCTGCTGTCGGCCGGCGATGCGCTGCCGCAGGCCGCGCTCGTGCTGTCGGCCACCGCGCCGCTGTCGGAAAAACTCGCGTGCGAAGCCGAAGCCGCGCTCGAGGCGCCGCTCGTCGAGATCTACGGCAGCACCGAAACCGGCCAGATCGCGACGCGCCGCACGTCGCAGGGCGCCGCGTGGCAACCGTTCCCGGACATCCGGCTCGACGCGCGCGCCGCGCACGATGTGTCGGACCACGACGCCGCCGGCGACGACAGCGGCCCGACCGTGTGGGTGTCGGGCGGACACGTCGAAACCCCGGTGCCGATGGGCGACGCGCTCGAGCTACTCGGCGACGGCCGGTTCCTGCTGCACGGCCGCAAGGCGGACCTCGTCAACATCGCCGGCAAGCGCACGTCGCTCGCCTACCTGAACCATCAGCTGAACGCGATTGCCGACGTCGTCGACGGCGTGTTCTTCATGCCGGACGACATCGCGCCGGCCGACGCCGATGCGACCCGCGAACCGGTCACGCGCCTCGTCGCGCTCGTGGTCGCGCCGACGCTCGCCGCGGCCGACCTGCAGCGCGCGCTGCGCGAACGGATCGATCCGGCGTTCATGCCGCGCCCGCTCGTGTTCGTCGACGCATTGCCGCGCAACGAAACGGGCAAGCTGCCGCGCGACGTGCTCGCCGCGCTCGTCGCACGGCACACGCGCGCCGCCGGGGCCGACGTGCGCGAGCGCGCCGCGACGGACGCGCCCGACGCGCCGCTCGCGTTCACGATTCCCGCCGATCATCCGGCGCTGCCCGGCCATTTCCCCGGTCGTCCGATCGTGCCGGGCGTCGTGCTGCTCGATCACGCGATCGCCGCACTCGGCGCATCGCTGAATCGCCCGCTCGATACGTGGCGGCTGGCTTCCGCGAAATTCCTGAGCCCGGTCGCGCCGGGCGAGGCGCTCGATCTCGCGTTCGATGCTGCGGCCGGCGGCGCGATCCGCTTCACGCTGCGCGCGGGTGCGCGCGACGTCGCGACCGGCGTGCTGTCCGCGCCGCCGGCCGCGCAGGACGGCGCGCAGCCATGAAGCGCACCGCATGGGCCGAGCGCCAGGAACGCAGCAACGCCGGGTTGCTGCGCGCGATGACCTGGATCTCGCTGCGTTTCGGCCGGCGGCCGTCGCGCATCGTGCTGCATGCCGTCGCGACTTATTTCGTGCTGTTCTCGCCGGTCGCGTGCGCCGCGTCGCGCGACTACCTGCGCCGCGTGCTCGGCCGTCCCGCGCGCTGGCGCGACGTGTACCGGCACGTGTTCACGTTCGCGGCGACGATCCACGACCGCATCTACCTGATGAACGGCCGCTTCGACCTGTTCGACATACGGCTGCACGGCGAAACGCGGGTCGACGCCGCGCTCGCCGGCGGGCGCGGCGCATTCCTGATGGGCGCGCATCTCGGCAGCTTCGAAGTCGTGCGCGCGATCGGCCGCACGCGCCCGGACCTGCGCGTCGTCGTCACGATGTTCGAAGAGAACGCGCGCAAGATCAACGCGACGCTCGCCGCCGTCAACCCGGCCGCGAAGCCGGAAGTGATTCCGCTCGGGCAGGTCGACTCGATGCTGAAGGTGCGCGAACGCCTCGACGCGAACTGCATGGTCGGGATGCTCGCCGACCGCACGCTGCTCGACGACGCGACCGCGTCGCTGCGGTGGCTGCCGCTGCTCGGCGCGCCGGCGGCATTCCCGCTCGGGCCGCTGTACATGGCCGCGATGCTGCGGCGTCCGGTGCTGTTCATGACGGGCCTCTATCGCGACGGCAACCGCTACGATGTGCACTTCGAGACGCTCGCCGATTTTTCCGACGTGCGCCGCGACACACGCGCGGCGGCCGTCGACGCGGCGCTCGCGCGCTACGTCGCGCTGCTCGACCAGTACTGTCGCGCGGCGCCGTACAACTGGTTCAACTATTTCGATTTCTGGCAGACCGGCACGGCCGCCGCGCGCCGCGACGCGGCGCACGCGTGCGCCGGCCTGTCCGCCACGAGGGATTCCGACGCATGACCGCCGTTCGCCGCTTTCCGCCGATGTCGCTGCCGATGTTCCCGCTGCCGCACCGCGCGCTGCGCCGAGCAGCACGCACGTTCGCCGTCACGGCCGCCGTCGCGCTCGCCCTGCCCGCGCACGCGGCCGACACCGGTTCGGCATGGACCCTCGACCGGCTGATGTCGACGCTCGCGCAGCACAAGTCGGGGCGCGCGACGTTCACCGAGACGAAGACGCTGTCGATCACCACGCAGCCGCTCGAATCGTCGGGCGAGCTCGTGTTCGTCGCACCCGACCATCTCGAGAAGCACACGCTGAACCCGAAGCCCGAACATCTCGTGGTCGACGGCGACATGCTCACCGTCGAGCGCAACAACCGCAAGTACACGCTCGCGCTCGCGCGCTATCCGGAGCTCGGCGCGTTCATCGACAGCATCCGCGCGACGCTCGCCGGCAACCGCTATGCGCTCGAGCAGGTCTACAAGGTCGCGCTCGCCGGTCGCGGCGACGACTGGACGCTGACGCTCACGCCGCTCGACTCGCGGATGCTGAAGGTCGTCAGCACGATCACGCTCGAAGGCTCGCGCGACGTGTTGCGCAGCGTCGCGATCCGGCAGGCCGACGGCGACCGTTCGACGATGCGCCTGCAACCCGTCCCGGCGAACTGATGGACGATCGCACCCGGCCGCCCGCCCCCGTCACGCACCGCCTGCCCGCGTGGCGGCAACGCGCGGTGCTCGTGTGGCTGCTCGCGCTCGTCGCATGCGGAATCGCGATCGCCCGCGCGAACTTCACGGCCGACCTGTCCGCATTCCTGCCGCGCGCACCGAGTGCGGGGCAGCGCGTGCTCGTCGATCAACTGCGCGACGGCATCGTGTCGCGGCTGATCCTCGTCGCGATCGACGGCGGCGATGCGGCCACGCGTGCCGCGCTGTCGCGGCGCGTCGCCGGCACGCTGCGCGCCGACCGGCAATTCTCCTCGATCAACAACGGCGAAGCCGTCGACGACACACACGACCGGCAGTTCGTGTTCGACCATCGCTACCTGCTGAGCCCGGCCGTCGCGCCGCAGCGCTTCAGCGCGGACGGCCTGCACCAGGCGCTCGGCGACAGCCTCGACCTGTTGAGTTCGTCGGCGGGGCTCGTCGCGAAGGCGCTGCTGCCGCGCGACCCGACCGGCGAAGTGACGGCGCTCGTCGATCAGCTCGACAGCGGCGCGCAGCCCGCCAGTCGCGACGGTGTATGGGCGTCGCGCGACGGCACGCGCGCGGTGCTCGTCGTGCAGACGGCCGCGCCCGGCTCCGACACCGATGCGCAGGCACGCGCGATCGACGCGGTGCGCCGCGCGTTCTCCGCCGCGACGCAGGCGCTGCCGAACCCGGCCGCGTACACGCTCGCGATGACCGGCCCAGGCGTGTTCTCGGTCGACACGCGCGACACGATCCGGCACGACGTCGAGCGGCTGTCGACGGCGAGCGTCGTGCTGATCGTCGCGCTGCTGCTGACGCTGTACCGCTCGCCGCGCACGCTCGCGCTGGGGCTGCTGCCGGTGCTGACGGGCATCGCCGCCGGCGTCGCGACGGTCGGCATCGCGTTCGGCACGGTCCACGGGCTGACGCTCGGCTTCGGCACGACGCTGATCGGCGAAGCCGTCGACTATTCGATCTACCTGTTCGTGCAATCGGCGCAGGCCGGCGCGCGCGGCGCCACGCGGCCCGCCGACGCGACGCGGGCATGGATCGCCGCTTATTGGCCGACGATCCGGCTCGGCGTGCTGACATCCGTGTGCGGCTTCGCGTCGATGCTGTTCTCCGGCTTTCCGGGCCTCGTGCAGCTTGGGCTCTACTCGATCGCCGGGCTGACGGCCGCCGCGCTCGTCACGCGCTTCATGCTGCCGCACCTGCGCGGCGAGCACGTCGCGATTCGCGACGTGTCGCGCGTCGGCGCGGTGCTCGCGCGGGCGGCCGCTGCCGCGCCGCGGCTGCGCTGGCCGCTCGCCGCGCTCGTGCTCGCCGCGTGCGGGACGCTCACGCTGCATCGCGACGGCCTGTGGAGCCGCGAACTCGCGGCACTGAGCCCCGTGCCCGCTCGCGCGCAGGCACTCGACGCACGCCTGCGCGCCGATCTCGGCGCGCCGGACGTGCGCTATCTCGTCGTGATTTCCGCGCCGACCGAACAGGCCGCGCTCGAACGCGCGGAACGGGTCGCCGCGCAATTGCAGCCGCTCGTCGAGCGCGGCGCGCTCGCGGGCTTCGAAAGTCCCGCGCGCTACCTGCCGAGCGACGCCGCGCAGCGCGCGCGCCAGGCGAGCCTGCCGGACGCGGACACGCTTGCCGCACGCATGCGCGCGGCCGTCGCGAACCAGCCGATCCCGGTCAGGCCCGAGCTGTTCGCCCCGTTCATCGCCGATGTCGAGGCCGCACGCCACGCGCCGCTGCTCACGCGCGCGGACCTGCGCGGCACGTCGATGGCGCTCGCCGTCGACGCGCTGCTGACCGAGCGCGCGGGCCGCTGGCGCGCGATGCTGCCGCTGCGCGCGCCGGACGTCGCACGCACCGGTCCGGCCGCTCCGGCGCTCGATGCCGCGCCGATTCGCGCGGCCGTCGCGCGCGCCGGCGTGCCCGACGCGCTGTTCGTCGACATGAAGGCCGAGGCCGACCGCCTGTACGTGAACTACGTGCACGAGGACATCCGGCTGTCGCTCGCGGGTTTCGCGGCGATCGCCGTGCTGCTGCTGATCGCGCTGCGCTCGCCGCGCCGCGTCGTACGCGCGCTCGCGCCGCTGGTCGCGGCCGTGCTGGTGGTGACGGCCGGCTTCGCACTCGCCGGCGTGCCGCTGACGATCCTGCACCTCGTCGGGATGCTGCTGATCGTCGCGGTCGGCTCGAACTATGCGCTGTTCTTCTGCAAGCGCGACGACGCGCAACCGGTCACGCCGCACACGCTCGTGTCGCTGCTGATCGCGAACCTCGCGACGGTCGCCGGCTTCGGCCTGCTCGCGCTGTCGCGGGTGCCGCTGCTCGAAACCTTCGGGTTGACCGTCGGCCCCGGCGCGATGCTCGCGCTCGCGTTCGCCGCGATTCTCGCGCCGCGCGCGGCGGCGGCGGCCGCGGGCAGCCTTGATCGTGAGCCGACAGGAGGTCACGCATGAACGCGCCGTCGTCCGTTCCGCCTCGCCAGCCCGGCGATGCGCGCCGCTGGAAACCGACGCCGCTGATCGCGGGCACGGCCGCGCTGCACGCGGGCGCGCTCGCGGCCGTCGTCGTGCAACCGGCCGCATGGCCGTGGGCCGCCGGTGGCGTGGTCGCGTCGCATCTCGCGCTGACCGCCGCCGGCCTGTGGCCGCGCAGCGCGCTGCTCGGGCCGAACTGGACGCGCCTGCCGGCCGGCGCCGGCCGCCGGATCGCGCTGACGATCGACGACGGCCCGGACCCCGACGTCACGCCGCGCGTGCTCGACCTGCTCGATCGCCACGACGCGCGCGCGACGTTCTTCTGCATCGGCGATCTCGCGCGCCGCCATCCGCAGTGGATCGAAGCGATCGTCGCGCGCGGCCACGCGGTCGAGAACCACAGCCAACGGCACCGGCATACGTTCTCGCTGTCGGGCCCCGCCGCGCTGCGCCGTGAAATCGCGGCCGCGCAGCAGACGCTGACCGAGATCGCCGGCACGCGCCCGCGCTTCTTCCGCGCGCCGGCCGGCCTGCGCAATCCGTTTCTCGAGCCGGTGCTGTGCGAGTTCGGCCTGCAGCTCGCCAGCTGGACGCGCCGCGGCTTCGACACCCGCGCGCGCGATGCGGATACCGTCACGCACCGCCTGCTGAACGGCCTGGCTGCACGCGACATCCTGCTCGTGCACGACGGCCACGCGGCGCGCGACACGCGTGGCGAACCGGTCGTGCTCGACGTGCTGCCCGCGCTGCTGCACGCGGCCGCCGATGCGCAGTTGCACTGGACCACGCTGCGCGCCGCGCTCGCCCCCGAACCGTCCGATCCGCCCGCCGGGCCGGGCACGCCGGCCCCCCCGTTTGATAAAATCTGACCACGCCCGGCGCGCCCGCCAGCCCCGCTGCGGCGCCCGTTCCGGCCACCGGATACGACCCTCGTGAAACCTCTCCTGCTCTCGCACTTCACCGCCACCAGCTGCATCGGCCGCGGCCTCGACGCGACCGTCGACGCGCTGCGCCACGCGCGCGGCGGGCTCACGCCGTGCGACTTCGAACGCGCCGATCTCGACACCTGGATCGGCGCCGTGGACGGCGTCGATGCGCAGCCCGTGCGCGCGGATCTCGCCGAATTCGACTGCCGCAACAACCGCCTCGCGCAACTCGGCCTCGTCCAGGACGGCTTCGACGCGCGCGTCGCGGCGGCCGTGTCGCGCCATGGCGCCGCGCGCGTCGGCGTGTTCGTCGGCACGAGCACGTCCGGCATCCTCGAGACCGAGCGCGCGTACGAGCAGCGCGATCCGGCCAGCGGCGCACTGCCCGCCGGATTCCGCTACGCGCACACGCACAACCCGTATTCGCCGGCTGCGTTCGTGCGCGCGTATTTCGCGCTGCGCGGACCGGCAATGGCGATCTCGTCCGCGTGCTCGTCCGGCGCGAAGGTGTTCGGCTCCGCGCGCCGGATGATCGAAGCGGGGCTGATCGATGCGGCCGTCGTCGGCGGCGTCGATTCGCTGTGCCTGACGACGCTGTACGGCTTCAATTCGCTCGAACTGCTGTCGCGCCGGCCGTGCCGCCCGTTCGACGTCGCGCGCGACGGCATCTCGATCGGCGAAGCGGCGGCGTTCGCGCTGCTCGAACGCGTGCCCGATGCGCCCGCCACGCTCGACGGCGACGCGATCCTGCTGCTCGGCATCGGCGAATCGAGCGATGCGCATCACATGTCGTCGCCGCATCCGGAAGGGCTCGGTGCGCGCATCGCGATCGAACAGGCGCTCGCGTCGGCCGGCCTCGCTGCAAGCGACATCGACTACGTGAACCTGCACGGCACCGCGACGCCCAGCAACGATGCCGCCGAAAGCCGCGCGGTGGGCGCGCTGCTCGCGCGCACGCCGTGCAGTTCGACGAAGGGCGCGACCGGTCACACGCTCGGGGCGGCCGGCGCCCTCGAAGCGGTCGTTGCCGCGCTGGCGCTGCGCGAACAGTTCGTGCCGGCCGGCGTCAACACGACGCAACCCGACCCGGCGCTGGCCGCCGACTACGTGCTCGCGAGCCGCGATGCGCGCGTGCGTGCGGTCCTGTCGAATTCGTTCGGCTTCGGCGGCACGAACTGCAGCCTGATCCTCGGCCGCGCCGGGCATGCGAGCCGCCGGGAGCCGACATGACCGTCACCGCCTTCATCGAAAGTGTCGGCCTCGTCGGGCCGGGACTGAACGACTGGCCGCACGCGGCCGACGTGCTCGCGGGCCGCGCGGCCTATGCGAGCGCGCGCACCGTGCTGCCGCCGCCTGCCGGCCTGCCGCCGGCGGAGCGCCGCCGCACCGGCCCCGTCGTGCGCGTCGCGCTCGCGGTCGGCCTCGAAGCGGCAGCCGCGAGCGGGCGCGATGCGGCCACGCTCGCGACCGTGTTCAGCGCGTCCGGCGGCGACGGCCAGAACTGCCACGCGATCTGCGAGACCCTCACCGGCGACGATCGCCACCTGTCGCCCACGCGCTTTCACAACTCCGTGCACAACGCGCCGGCCGGCTACTGGAGCATCGCGACCCGCGCGATGGCGACGTCGAACGTGCTGTGCGCGCACGACGGCAGCTTCGCCGCGGGCCTGCTCGAAAGCGTGTGCCAGGTCATGGTCGATCGCGTGCCGAGCCTGCTGATCGCCTACGACACCGACTATCCGGAGCCGCTGCACGCGGTGCGGCCGATCGTCGACGCATTCGGCGTCGCGCTCGTGCTCGCGCCCGACGCGAGCGAACGCACGCTCGCGCGCATCGACGTGCGGCTCACCGACGCGCCGGCGACGACGCTCGCGAACCCCGAACTCGACGCGCTGCGCACCGGCAATCCGGCCGCGCGCGCGCTGCCGCTGCTCGACGCGCTCGCGGCGCGGCGCACGGCAAGCGTCGTGCTCGACTATCTGGAAGATACGCGCGTGCAGGTCGATATCGCACTGCCGAGCGCCGCGGCGGGGCACGCGCGATGACGACGCCCGTTTCGACGCCGATGCCTGCGCCGGCGCCGGCCACGCTCGATCGCGCATGGATCGCCGCGCACATTCCGCACGACGGCGCGATGTGCTTGCTCGATCGGGTCGAAGCGTGGGACGCCGCGCGCATCCGCTGCAGCGCGACGAGCCACCGCGACCCGCACAACCCGCTGCGCTCGCGCGGCCGGCTCGCGTCGGTCTGCGGGATCGAATATGCGGCACAGGCAATGGCCGTGCACGGCGCGCTGCTCAGTGCGCAGCAGGCGCAGGCGGAACCCGCGCGGCCGCGCGCCGGCTATCTCGCGAGCGTGCGCAACGTCGACGCGTTCGTCGACCGGCTCGACACGTTCGACCTGCCGCTGATCGTCGATGCCGAACGCATCGGCGGCGACGACCGCTCCGTGCTGTACGGCTTCACGCTGCGCTGCGGGGAGCGCGTGTTGCTCGGCGGCCGCGCCGCGGTGATGCTCGATGCATCGGCAGCCGGCATACGTGTTGCGCCGCCCGCGGGCCGCGCGGACCCTAGATGAACCAGCCCCAAGGAAACCAGGCCGTGAAAGCACGTCAGTTCATTTGCACCGCGTTCGTTCTCGCGCTGATCAGCCCGATCGCGCACGCGGACATGTCGGAAGTGAAGCAGGACATCAAGCGCGATTCGAAGGAAGCCGCGCACAAGACCGGCGAGGCCGCGCGCAGTTTCGGCCACGCGACCGCGAGCGCCGCGAAGACGGTCGGCCACGGCATCGCGCACGCGTCGCGCGAAGGCTGGGATGCGACCAAGCGCACGACGAAGCGGATCTTCCACAAGAACAATTCAGGCGAAGGCGCGCGAACGAGCGATTGAGTGCGAACGTCCCGCGCACCGCAGACGGATGCGCGGGACGCGGCACGACGCGTGAACGCGGCGGTGCCGCACCGCCGCCGTCAGCGCGCGCCGCCGCGCGTGCGACGCGCCGGCCCGCGCGCGAAGCACTTGCCGTACGCGACCAGCCAGCAATCGCGATGATCGAAGTTGCGCAGCAGCCGCGCGCGGCGCCGCTCGAGCCAGTGAAGCGCGATCGCCATCGTCAGCGCGACGGCCAGCGCGAAGCCGCCGATCGCGAGTCCCATCCAGGTGTCACCCATGCCTCCTCCGGAATGCGAGGCCGGTGCGGCGTGCGTGCCGTGACGCGGTAGCCGGCGCGGGCGCACCCGGCCCGCCGCATGCGCGGCGAACCTGCGTCCGTGTTCCGTCACCGCGCGCGTGCGCGCCGCCCCGGCGCTGGATACAGCGGGAGCACGGCCCGGACACGCGCGCGAACGCCGCCCGGGCCGCCGCGCGTCAATGCATGTGCTGGCCGCCGTTGATCGCGATGTTCGAGCCCGTTACGAAACCGGCCTCTTCCGAGCACAGATAGGCGACCAGCGCCGCGACTTCCTCGGGTTTCCCGAGCCGTCCCGCCGGAATCTGCGGAAGGATCTTGGTATCGAGGATGTCCTGCGGGATCGCCGTCACCATCTTCGTCGCGAGGTAGCCCGGCGACACCGTGTTCACCGTCACGCCCTTGCGCGCGGTCTCGAGCGCGAGCGATTTCGTGAAACCGTGCATGCCGGCCTTCGCGGCCGCGTAGTTGGTCTGGCCGACCGAGCCCTTCGAGCCGTTGACCGACGCGATGTTGACGATGCGTCCCCAGCCGCGCTCGACCATCCCGTCGCAGACCGGCTTCGTCATGTTGAACACGGAATCGAGGTTGGTGCGGATCACCGCATCCCAGTTGACCTTGTCGAGCTTGCGCAGCGTCATGTCGCGCGTGATGCCCGCGTTGTTCACCAGGATGTCGACCGGGCCGACGTCCCGGACGATTTTCTCGACGCATTGCTGGCACGAATCGTAATCGGCCACGTCCACCGGATACGCGTGGAATTCGCGACCGGCCGCGTGCATCTCGGTCAGCCAGCGATCGGCGCCGGTGTTGTTCGGCGAATACGTGACGACGACCTGGTAGCCCGCATCGTTCAACCGGATGCTGATCGCTTCACCGAGACCGCCCATCCCACCCGTCACAACTGCAATTCGCTTAGTCATCCTATGAGTTACCGACAAGAAAAGTAGTCAAAGGTGCGGGGCGACGGCATGGCACATGCTGCCGCCCCGCCGCTGCGATGCGCTGGCGCCCGCAGGGCGGACGTGGCGCGCACCGGAACATCACGCTTGTTATTGGCAGCTTGTTGCGCGCGAAGTTTGCTGCATCTGTGTGCGGCGCTGGCCGGCGCCGCACGCGTGCACTATCGTCAGACCGTGTTCAACCGCGCTCGACCGCGAGCGCAACACCCATCCCGCCGCCGATGCACAGCGACGCCAGCCCGCGCTTCGCAC